>NZ_CP020330.1:642500-970000 GCF_002043005.1 Martelella mediterranea DSM 17316
TAAAGGCCAAACAGATCGAGCACCCAGGACACCGGAACCGATCCACCGAAGGTATTGGTGATCTTGCGCGACTGAGCCGAGGCGCCGTCGCCGCCGGAAGCCCCGACCGTATCCGAACCGTTGAGGTTGACCTGCGGATAGGCCCCCGCCGTCGCGGAAATGACATTGGTCTCGGCCTGAACAATCCTCTCGAGCGCCTGAAGCACGGAAAGGTTCTGCACCATGCCCTGCTGGACATAGCCTGTCAGCAGCGGGTCGTTGAATGCGCTCCACCAGGCGACATCGGTCACATCGCCGACCGGCTGGCTGCTGCCTTCGCTGAACTTGTCCGGCAGCGCCGCTGTCGGCGCCACATAATCCGGCCCGACAACACAGCCGGACAGGAAAACCATGAGCAGCGGAACGGATGCAATACGGCGCAACAACATCTGAAATATCCTGTCAGTTCGGCTGGACCGCAACGCGGACCAACGGCCTATTAGTAAGCGCCGGGCCGGGCCCGGCGCAATATGGTTAACCCGGTTTTAAACCACCTGTTGCTCTTCTGCCGCTTTCTGGTCCTTCTTGCCGATGCCCATGATGCGGCAGACGGCGACGAAGAACGAGGGAACGAAGAAGATGCCAAGGGTGGTTGCCGCCAGCATGCCGCCGAACACGGCCGTGCCGATGGCGTTCTGCGCAGCCGAACCGGCTCCCGTCGCCAACACCAGCGGCGTAACGCCGAGGATGAAGGCGAGCGAGGTCATGATGATTGGTCTCAGACGCATGCGGGCGGCGTGAAGGGTGGCGTCGTAAAGCGAATCGCCCTTCTCGCTCTGCTCGCGCGCGAACTCCACGATCAGAATGGCGTTCTTCGCGGCCAGGCCCATTGTGGTGAGCATACCGACCTTGAAGTAGATGTCATTCTCCATGCCACGCAAGTTCGCCGCCAGAACCGCGCCGAGAATCCCGACCGGAACCGCGAGGATCACAGCGAACGGAATGCTCCAGCTTTCATAAAGCGCGGCAAGGCAGAGGAACACGAACAGCACCGAGATCATGTAGAGATACGTCACTTCATTGCCGGAGATCACCTGCTGCAGCGACATGTCGGTCCAGGCGACGGTGAAGCCGCCGGGCGTCTGATCCACCATGTCGACGAGCTGGTTCATGGCCTGTCCGGAGGCAAAGCCCGGCTGGGTTCCGCCCTGGATATCAACGGCGGAGTTGCCGTTGTAATGCGCCAGCGAAGGCGCGCCCGTGGTCCATTCGATATCGGTGAAGGCGGAGAACGGCACCATGTCACCGCTGAGATTGCGGGCATACCAGCGATAGATGTCCTCCGGTTGCATGCGGTAGGGCGTATCGCCCTGCACGTAGACCTTCTTCACCTTGTCGTCGAGCGTGAAGTTGTTGATGTTCGAGCCGGCGTAGATGGTCGACAGCATGCCCGTTGCTTCGGCGATGCTCACGCCATATGCGCCTGCCTTCTGATCGTCGATCGCGATCTTGAGCTGGGTTTCGTCCGGCTGGGTATCGGTGCGAACCTGCGCGGCTATGCCGCCCTGATTCATCTGCCGGATGATCCGGTTGGTAACCGCAAGCGTCGCCTCCTGGCCCTGATTGCCGCTGTCGACGACATAACCGGTCCAGCCGGTGGACTGGCCGAGGCCGGGGATCGACGGCGGCTGCACCACATAGACCTGAGCATCACGCACATTCATGTAGAAATAGCCGTTGGCGCGCTGGGCCACGGCGGCCGCGGTCAGGTTCTTGTCCGTTCTGTCGTCGAACGGCTTCAGCTCGATGAAGGCCATGGCGTAGTTCTGGCCCTGACCGGCGAAGGAGAAGCCCAGAACCGTGAACACGGCTTCCACGGCGTCCTTTTCCTGGTTGCGGAAATAGGCGCCCACCTGCTCCGTGACGGCACCGGTTCGCTCCGTCGTCGCTCCGGTCGGGAGATTGACGATCACGAACAGCGAGCCCTGGTCCTCATCGGGAAGGAAGGATTCGGGAAGCTGCGTGAAATAGTGATAGACCCCGAAAAGCAGGACGGCGAAAACCGCGAAAACCGGGATCAGCCACCTGAGCATGAGCGCGACGCCGTGGATATAGCCATTGGTCACGCGTTCGAAGCCGCGATTGAAATAGCCCGAAAGTCCGCGATCCTTCTTGGTCGGATCGACGGGCTTGAGCAGGGTCGCGCACAGCGCCGGGGTGAAGATCATCGCCACCATAACCGACAGGATCATCGCCGCCACGATCGTGATCGAGAACTGACGGTAGATGATGCCGGTCGAGCCGCCGATGAACGCCATCGGAATGAACACTGCCGTCAGCACCATGACGATGCCGATCAGCGCGCCCTGGATCTCGCCCATGGACTTCTGCGTCGCCTCCTTCGGCGGCAGACCATCCTCATGCATGATTCGCTCGACGTTCTCGACGACGACGATCGCGTCATCCACCAATAGGCCGATCGCCAGCACCATGGCGAACATGGTGAGCGTGTTGATCGAGAAGCCGGCAAAGGCGAGCACGCCGAAGGCGCCGAGCAGCACGACGGGCACGACTAGCGTGGCGATGAGCGTCGCGCGCAGGTTCTGCAGGAACACCAGCAGGACCACGAACACCAGCACGATCGCCTCGAACAGGGTGTGCACCACCTGCTCGATCGACAGTTCGACGAAGGGCGTGGTGTCGTAGGGGTAGATCACATCGACGCCCTGCGGCAGCGACGGCTTGATGGAGTCCATGAAATCGGTCACCGCTTTCGAGGTGTCGATCGCATTGGCGCCATTGGCAAGCTCGATCGCGAAGCCCGCTGCGGGCAGGCCGTTATAATAGGTGTAGAACTGGTAGTATTGCTGGCCGAGCTCGACCCTGCCGACATCCGAGAGCGTGACGGTCGCGCCGTTCTCGGTCGACTTCAGGATGATGTTCTCGAACTCCGTCACGTTTTCGAGCTGGGTGGCCGAAACCGCGGTAATACTGAGCTGTTGGCCCTCGACGGAGGGATTGCCGCCGATATCGCCGACGGCAACCTGCTGGTTCTGCGCCTGGATGGCGTTGGAAACATCGGCGACCGTCAGATTGTACTGGTTGAGCTTGTAGGGATCGAGCCAGACGCGCATGGCATAGGGCGTGTAGAAGCCCTGAACGCTGCCGACGCCTTCAAGGCGCGCAATGCTGTCATTGATCGAGCTGTCGATGATGTTGCCGAGGTCGGCGGCGGAATACTGGCCGCTGCTGTCGGTCAGCGCGACAACCATCAGGAAGCTGGAGGACGAACGGCTGACGGTGATGCCGAGATTGCGCACCACGTCGGGAAGCTGGGGCTGCACGAGCTGCAGCTTGTTCTGAACCTCGACCTGCGCGATTTCCGGATCGATGCCGGGCCCGAAGATCACCGAAATCTGCGACAGGCCGGGCGATGACGTCGAGGTGAGGTAGAGCATGTCATCGAAGCCGGTCAGGCCATCTTCGATGACGTTGGTCACCGTGGTTTCGACCGTTCTCGCGCTCGCGCCCGGATAGCTGGCGGAGAGCGAAATCGTGGTCGGCGCGATCTGCGGATATTGCGAAATGGGTAGCTGGGAAATGCCAAGCCCGCCGATCAGCATGATCACAATGGCGATCACCCAGGCGAAAACGGGTCTGTTGATAAAGAAATTAGCCATTAATCATACCTCGAGCGCTTGGTTCCGGTGCCTGCACAAGCCTTGCGCTCAGCCATTTCCGCCTGTTGATCCTGCAGCGCTTGATGAACCACCGCTCGAAGAGCCGCCGGAAGAACCCGACGTGTCATCGACGACGACGCCCTTATCATTGATTTTCGCCGGCACCGGCGTGACGTCGGTCACCCCGCCCACGAGCGACTGGAAGCCGTCGACGATCAGACGGTCGCCGTCCGAGACGTTCTTCTGCACCAGCCAGGAATTGTTGGAGACCATCACCTCGTCGAAGACCCGCGTCTCGACCTTGTTATCGGAGGTCACGAACATCGCCGAAACCTTGCCGCCGGCCTCGATCTGGGCGGCGAGCTGCGGGATGAGGTAGCCCTGCTCCTCGGCAACCGTCAGCGTGGCGCGCACGAACATGCCGGGCAGCAGGACATGGTCGGGATTGTCAAAGATGGCGCGCAGGTTCACCGTGCCGGTCGACTGGTCGACCGTGCGGGCCGAGACATCGAGATTGCCGGTCACGTCATAGGTGCTGCCGTCGTCGAGCTGGACATTGACCTTGACCTTGGACAGGTCGCTTTCCGATTTGAAATCGGAATATTTGCCGGTGGCCGAAAGCACCTGCCCGGCTGATTCGTACATGTCGACATAGATCGGATCGAGCTGGTTGAGATCAACCAGCGGGGTCGACGCGGTCGGGGACGCAAGGTTGCCGACCGAAACGTTGGACACGCCGAGAACGCCACCGAACGGCGCGGTAATCTTTGTGTGATCGAGGTTGATCTGCGCCGACTTCACAGCCGCCTTGGCCGCGCTGACATCCGCGAGCGCGGTGTCGTAACGGGTCTTGGCATCGGTCACCTGAATCTCGGTGGCGCCGGTGTTCACGATCCGCTGATAGCGCTCGTAGTTTTCCTTGGCGCCCGGAACGGCCGCATTGGCCTTGTCGAGATTGGCCTGCGCGGAAGCAAGAGAAGCCTCGTAGGTATCCGCCTCGATCTCGTAGAGCAGGTCGCCGGCTTCCACCAGGGCGCCGTCCTTGAAGGCCTTGTTGGTGATGATGCCGGTCACCTGCGGGCGAATCTCGGCATATTGATAGGCAACCGCCCGCGCCGGCAGTGTCGTGGTCAGCGGCACCGTCTGCTCCGACATCGTGATAACGCCAACCTTCGGCGGCGGCGGCTGCTGACCGGCCTGTTGGTTCTTGCCATCATCACTGCAAGCGCCGAGCGCGAATGCGAGAACGGTAAAGGCAGCGATCGGAAGCTTGCGCGACAGCATGGGCACCTATCCAGAATAGAAAATGAACAATGGTCGTTTTCTTAACACAGTCTAAACGTGGCAGGAAACAACATATCTGCCACACATGTGATCGGAATGAGGTTGGCTGCCTCATAACGGTCAAAGTGACGTATATCAGAAATCATCACTTTGCAACTCGGTATTTCAGTCCGCTGTCGATCAGGTCGATGATCAGCGCCGTCTTGTCCGAAAGCGCTTCGGGATCAACGCAATGCAACATCTTCGGGTGGAGCACGCTTGCCAGCATGTCGACGATCACCCCGGCATCGCGCGCCGGATCGCCCGGGCGATATATTCCGTCCTCCATGGCTTCGGCGATCAGGGCGCAGAGCTTGTCCTCGACGAGCCGGCGATAGATTCTGCCGCCCTTGGCGGGATCCTCGAGCACCAGCGGGATCATTTCGAAAAGATACTGATTCTCCAGCTTGTCGCAGACGTGTTCGCGCGCGAGCCGTGAGAGGAAAAGCTTCAGCTTCTGGTCGGGCGTTCCCGATGAATCCTCGATGCTGCAGCGCTCGGCAAGCCTGCGGCCGTGGCGATAGGCAATCGCCCGGCCAAGCGTCAGCTTGCTCTTGAAGTGCTTGAATACATTGGCCGGCGACATATCGAGTTCGGCGGCGATATCGGCGATCGACACGGCGGCAAAACCGCGCGCGCGGAACAAACGCTCGGCGGTCGCAAGGATCGCTTCCCGTGTTTCCGCGCCGCTTCGCCGTGGCCTTCGCATCAGCCCCAGTCCCCGTCGGGATAATAGGCCTGCAGATTGGCGCGGATCCGCGCCTTCACGCTGTCGCCGCTTTCATCGGCGACAAACGGCTTGCCGGTGATCATCTCGAATGCCCGACCATAGACGTCCGAGGCCGCCAGCACGACATCTTCGGGAATCTCCGGAATCGGGTCCTTGTAGGGGTCGCAGCGCGCCACCACCCAGGAGCGGATGAAGTCCTTGTCGAAACTTTCCGGCCGTTCGCCCGCCGAAAACCGCCGCCCATAGCTTTCCGCCATCCAGTAGCGGCTCGAATCAGGCGTATGGATTTCATCGGCAAGCAGGATATTGCCGTCGGCGTCCTTGCCGAATTCGTATTTGGTGTCGGCGAGGATCAGCCCCCGCTTCGCGGCGATTTCCTGCCCGCGCGCAAAAAGCTTCAGCGCCGTAGCGGAGACTTCATCCCACTCGGCCTGTGTCAAAAGCCCCTTCACTACGATCTCTTCCGGCGTCAGTGGCTCATCATGGCCGCCATCGAACGCCTTGCTGGTGGGCGTGATGATCGGCGCGGGCAGCGCTTCATTGTCGCGCATGCCATCGGGAAAGGTGATGCCGTAGATCTTGCGCTCACCGCGCTTGTAGCGGGTCAGGATCGAGGTATCGGTGGTGCCGGCGAGATAGCCGCGTACGATGATTTCGACCGGCAGGATATCAAGCCGCTTGCCCACCACCACGTTCGGATCGGGATAGGCGACGACGTGATTGGCGGCGATATCGGCGGTTTCCTCGAACCAGAACCGGGCGATCTGGGTCAGGATCGCGCCCTTGTGCGGTATCGAAGCCAGCACCCGGTCGAACGCGCTGGTGCGGTCGGTGGTGATGATGATCCGCCGGCCATCCGGCAGATCGTAGTTTTCCCTGACTTTGCCGCGATAGTAATTCGGCAATTCCGGAAAAAAGGCTTCATCGAGAACGCGCAAGAACAATCCCTTCCCTGTTTTCGGCCCTGCCGCAAAGTGTGGAATCTTGCAAAGCCTCACCGCCCTCATTACAGATTGTTAACCTCGTCGGCAATCACAATGAGGGTCCGCCACCCTCATGCAGGTGTCCCATGGATTTCATCCCGTCGCTTCCCGTTCTCCTCGCCTTTTCCGCCGCAACGCTGCTTCTGGCGCTCACCCCCGGTCCCGACATGACACTGTCGATCAGCAAGGCGTTGAAGGAGGGGCGGGCCGCCGGGCTGATGGTGCTTGTCGGCACCAATCTCGGCATCTGCGTCCACACGATCCTGGTCGCCTTCGGCGTCTCCGCCCTGATCATCGCTTCTCCCACCGCCTTCTTCATCCTGAAGAGCGGGGGTGCGGCCTATCTGCTCTGGATCGCGGTGATGGCGATCCGCAAGGGCAATAATTTCGTGCTGGAGGCGGAGGCAAGGCCGGAGCGCAAGCGCGGCTCGCTGAAGGCGGCGATGGCGAACGGCTTCTGGGTCAACCTGCTGAACCCCAAGGTCATCATCTTCTTCATGACCTTCCTGCCGCAATTCGTGACGCCGAGCGATCCGAACGTCACCGGCAAGCTGCTCTTCCTCGGCTTCACCTTCATCGCCGTCGCACTTCTGCCAACAATCGCGATCGTCCTCGCCGCCCACCGGCTTTCCGGCTGGCTGATGGCGCACAAACGCGTGCTGCGCGCCATCGACTGCCTGTTCGCCGGCGTGTTCTCGCTGTTCGCGGTGAAAATATTGCTGACGCAGGCGCGGTGAAATAAGATCGACGGCCATGAAGGCACATGAATTTGACAGGCGGTTTGAGGCAGGCGAGGATCTGAGCGACACTATAGACTGGTCGCAGGCTCGCAGGCCGAAAGCGCGGCCCGAGCACGACGGCACCTCGCCGCCCAGCCCCCAAAACTTCTCGCTCCGGAGGGGAGAGATGTCGCGAAAGCGACAGTGAGGGGAGAGTCTGTCCCCGCGAACGCCGTCACGATTTGAAACGCTGATCCACCCTCACTGCCCCTTTCGGGGCATCTCTCCCGCCAGCGGGAGAGAATATTGGGAGCAAGCGGCAAAGCAGAACCCTGCCTCAATCCCCGTGGTTGGCGATCATCATCGCCTCATAGGCAAGCCGTTCGGTCTTGCGCATGCGCTCCGATTCCGACTTGAGTTGGCCGCAGGCGGCGAGGATGTCGCGGCCGCGCGGGGTGCGGATCGGGGAGGCGTAACCGGCCTGGTTGATGAAATCGGCGAAGCGCTCGATCGTTTCCCAGTCGGAACACTGGTAGTTCGAGCCCGGCCACGGGTTGAACGGGATCAGGTTGATCTTGGCCGGCACGCCCTTCAGGAGCTTCACCAGGTCGCGGGCATCGGCAAGGCTGTCATTGACGTCCTTCAGCATCACATATTCGAAGGTGATGCGCTTGGCGTTGGACAGGCCCGGATACTCGCGACAGGCCTTGATCAGCTCTTCCAGCGGATACTTCTTGTTGATCGGCACCAGCAGGTCGCGCAGATCGTCGCGCACCGCATGCAGCGAGATCGCCAGCATGCAGCCGATCTCGTCGCCGGTGCGGTAGATTTCCGGCACCACGCCGGAGGTCGAGAGCGTGATGCGGCGCTTCGACAGCGACAGGCCGTCTTCGGCAGACGCGATCAGCAGCGCCTTCTTCACCGCCTCGAAATTATAGAGCGGCTCGCCCATGCCCATCATCACGATATTGGTGACCTTGCGGTCGGATTCCGGGATGAAGGCGCCGTTCGGCGCATCGCGGTTCGGAAAATCGCCGAGCGCGTCGCGGGCGACCAGCAACTGGCCGAGAATTTCCTCGGGTCGCAAATTGCGCACCAACCGCTGCGTGCCGGTGTGACAGAAGGAGCAGGTGAGCGTGCAGCCGACCTGGCTGGAGATGCACAGCGTGCCGCGATCTTCCTCCGGAATATAAACGGTCTCGATCTCGACCGGCTTGCCGGCGCCGTGCGAGGGGAAGCGGATCAGCCATTTGCGGGTGCCGTCGGTCGAAATCTGCTCGGTGACGATTTCCGGGCGGGCGATATCGAAGGCCTCGGCCATCTTCGCCCGCAAATCCTTGGCGACATTGGTCATCTCGGCAAAATCCGAGACGCCGCGTACATAGAGCCAGTTCCAGATCTGGCTGACGCGCATCTTGATCTGCTTGTCGGCAACCCCGATCGAGGCCAGCGCCTCGCCAAGCTCCGGCTTGGAAAGGCCGATCAGCGTGGTCTTGCTCTGCACTGAAGAGGCGGCCGGACGGGACCGGGCGCGCTGGGCTTCAAGATCGATTTCGGCTACGGACATGGCCTCTCCGGCAACGCGGCCGTTCGCCGCCGGCCATTCAGGCGGCAGGGCGAACCCGCTGATACGCTATGAAAAATCGTCGGGCGCAATCCTATCGCCGCCCGTTTGCGCGAGCCTATAGCACTAAATTGCCGCTCAGTCATCCCTTGCGGGGCATCGGCCTTTTAGCCGTGCCCCGTCACGGAGGTTCTTATTCGAACTGGCCCGTGTGAAACTGGCCGAGCCAGGTTTCCGTCAGCGGCGCACCATCCTTCGAAAGATAGGCGCGGACATCGACGGTATCGGCGCCCTCATCGAACTTCAGGTCATAGGTCAGCCGCCAGTCGTCGGTGCCGACGATCGGCATGGCGAAGGCATCAAGCAGCTCCGCGCCGGCGCCCACCGAGACCTGCGGCTCGACGCCATCTTCCATCGTCAGGCCAGAGACGGCATCGCCAGAGAACTCGACCACGACCTTGATCTGGTCGTCCGGCCGCGGCTGACCGGGCACGCCGCCGCGCCCGATCCGGCTCGCCTCGGTCTCGGCCAGCGCATCGTTTTCAGGCCCGCGCTTGGCCCAGGTCAGCGTATAGGCGAAATCGCGTTCGTCGCCCGCCTCGGGCAGGTCCTCGGGCAGCCAGTAGGCCACGATATTGTCGTAGATTTCGTCATCGGACGGCAGTTCCACGAGCTGCACCATGCCCTTGCCCCAGTCGCCCTCCGGCGTGATCCAGGCGGAAGCGCGGCGATTGTAGAACACGCCGTCATCGAGATAGTGGTCGAAATCGCGGTCGCGCTGGATCAGGCCGAAGCCCTGCGGATTGTCGTCATAGAAGCTCGAGGTCACCACCCGGTTTGGATTGTTGAGCGGCCGCCAGATCTGCTCGCCGCTGCCTGTGACGATTTCCAGACCATCGCTGTCATGGACTTCCGGACGCCAGTCGAAGGCCATGTTGCGATGGGTCTCGGAATACCAGTACATCGAGGTCAGCGGCGCGATGCCGAGACGCTCCACCGCATCGCGGAAGAACAGCCGGCTCTGGATATGGAGCACCTGGCCCTCGCCATCGGTGTTTTCCGCCTCGATCCGGTAGGCGCCGGCGACGCTCTTGCTGTCCAGCAGCGCGTAGATGACGATGCCCTCATCGGCATCCTCGTCTTCCTCCAGATAGAAGGCGGTGAAGCGCGGAAATTCCTCCGCCGTCGAAAGCCCGGTATCGACCGCCAGCGCGCGCGCCGAAAGGCCGTACTGCTTGTCGGGACCGTCGGTGCGGAAATAGGAGGCCCCGAGAAACGAAATCCAGTCGGTCTTCATATCCGGCCGCATCACCCGGAACCCGGCCCAGCCCGCGACATCCTCGACGGCCTTGGCGGGGCTGTCCTCCGGCATGTCGAAATAGTCGGCGCTGTACACAACTTCGCGGGCTTCGCCATCCGTCACCAGATTGATCGTGACCGGTTCCTTGAAATAGCGACCCTGATGGAAGAACTGCACCGGCGCGTCGCCGACCTCCACGGTGTGATCGGCGCGGAACCTGATCTTCCAGTGGGCGTCGTAGTCGATCTTGTCGAACAGTTCCGGCGTTTCAACCGGATAAGGCTCGAACGGCTTTTCGGAAAGGGCCTTTGCATCCTCGGAAAGCGTTTCAAACGAGAACGGCTTTGCCGGGCCGAGTTCCGGTTCGAAGGCGGAAGCCGTTGCCGGCAGCAGAAACAGGGGAACAACGAACAGGCTGAGAAGAGAGGGCGAAACAGAACGCATCGTCGTCATCAAGAGGTAAACTCCGTTTTGGCCATAATAGTGCTGAAGGCCAAAACGCGGCAAAATCCGCCAGGTTCCGCCTCGATCAAAAAAAGCCCGCGCAATGGCGGGCTTCATGGCTGCAAAATGTGGCTGTTTTCAGCCTACGACGCCGGAAATCCAGCTCGAAAGCGCGGTTTTCGGCGCGGCGCCGACCTTCACGTCGGCAAGTTCGCCGCCCTTGAACATGGCCAGCATCGGGATCGAACGGACCCCGTATTGGACCGCCAGATCCGGATTGTCATCGACATTGACCTTGGCGATCTTGACCTTGCCGTTCATTTCCTCGGCGATTTCCTCCAGGCTCGGGCCGATCATCCGGCACGGGCCGCACCATTCGGCCCAGAAATCGACCACGACGGGTTCTGAAGATTCAAGCACTTCCTGCTTGAAATTGGCTGTAGTGACCTTGACTGTCGTCATTTGATAGCTCCTTGCGTTGCCGGAAACACACCCGGCCCCTTTCGCAAAATCTTGAGATGCATGTGAGCATGGTTTCATAAAAAATCAATGCCGCCCCGTCACTTTGTCGCAAGTCGCGCAAGGGCTTCGGCGAGTTCGGCCTCGCTCAGCACCCGCACCGCCGCCGTCTCTGTATAGATCAGCAGGCAATCGATCGCGCTTTGCGGATAGAGCGGCTTCAGGATTTCGCGATAGACCGCCATCTGCGCCACATGGCTGAAGGGCGGCGTCTCGCTGTCACCCGGCGGATTGCGGTTGGTCTTGAAATCGGCGAGCAGCACCCGGTTATCCGTCACCGCCAGCCGGTCGAGCCGGCCGGAAACGGTATAGGCCCCGCCGGCGAGCCGCACGGTGCCGGCAATCGAGACCTCGGGGCGGGCGGACGGCGCAAACAGCGGCTGCAGCCGGGGATCGCCGATCACCGCCATCACGCTTTCCGCAATCGCGGCGCGTTCTTCCTCCGGCAACGAGAAGGCCGCGCGGTCGAGATAGCGTCGGCAGGCGGCGGCCCGGTCATCGGTTTCAAATCCCGGCAATATCTGCAACAGCCGATGCATCAGCCGGCCGCGCTCCAGCGCCAGATTGATCTCCGGCTTTTCGAACAGGGGCGAGGCCGTCATCGGCGCGGGGTCCTCGACCTCGATGCCGGCGCGCGACGGGCTGAGCGGCGGCTGCGGGCGGGCGGCATCGCGAAACGGCGTCAGCAGCGCCTCCGGCAGCGGCGGCTTTTCGGCGGCGGCCTTTCCGGCCTCGGCCTCGTCAAACCGGCGCGGCGGGATTTTCTCCTCGAAGACCAGTGCCGGCCATTCCTCGCCGCCCGGCCCGGCCATCACCGTCTCGTTGACGCGGTGATCGCCTTGCAGCGCCGACCAGACCATGCGATGCCAGGTATCCGGCACCTCGGTGCGGCCGCGATAGCCCGCCACGATCAGCCGGTCGGCGGCGCGGGTCATGCCCACGTAAAGCAGCCGGCGATATTCCTCCTTCGCCTCGGCCTCGCGCCGGGCGAGATCGGCGGCGACCATACTGTCGGCATCGCGCGCGGCTCCATGCCAGACCGGCACATCGCCCGCCATCACCCGGAAGCCCGAAAGGTTGCGCGGCTCGAACGGCTTGCCGCCGCCATCGACCAGAAACACCACCGGCGCTTCCAGCCCCTTGGCGGCATGGGTGGTCATGATCCGCACTTCATTGCGGCCCTGGTCCTGCTCGCGCTTGATCTCCAGCCCGCCGGTCTCCAGCACGTCGAGAAAGCTCTGCAAGCCCGGCAGGCCGGTATCCTCGTGGCCCTTGGCGGCATTGAGAAATTCATCGAGAATATCGCCCGCCTCGCTGCCAAGCCGCGCCAGAAACGCCCGCCTCCCGCCCTCGCGCGCCAGAATTCCGGCGTAGAAATCGAACGCGGTGCGCCGGCGCGCGGCGTTGATGACCCGCTCCAGCCTCTCGACCGCGACGGCAAGCGTCTCATCGCCGGCACCGGCAAGCCGGCGCAGCGCCGACCAGACATGCTCGCCCGCTTTGCGCATCGCGGCCACAGCAAAGAGATCGTCTTCCGAGAGCGACAGCAGCGGGCTCTTGAAGATCGCGGCCAGCGAAAGATCGTCCTCCGGCAGCACGGCAAAACGGCCAAGCGCGATCAGGTCCTTGACCGCGATATGATCGGCAAGCCGCAACCGGTCGGCGCCGGCGACGGGAATGTCGTAGGGCGATTTCAGCGCGCGGGTCAGCGCATTGACGAAGGCATCGCGCTTTCTCACCAGAACCAGAATGTCACCAGCCCTCACCGTGCGGCTGACGCCGTGATCGACGAGCGTCTCGGTTCCGACCATGGCGGCGATGCGGTGGGCGATCCGCCGGGCAAGGATCGCCGCCGGCGCCTCGTCAGGCGTGGCGTCGAACGGCGCGGTCCAGTCATCGGTCTCGATCACTTCGGCCGGCGCGATCACATCCCACGCCTCGACCCGACCCGGATGGCCGATGCGGTTGGAGATATGAACCGTGGCCTCGTCTTCCGCCGAAAGCCCCTTGCGGTTTTCCGGCACCGAGAACACGAGGTCGACCGCCGAAAGCACCGAGGCGGTCGAGCGGAATGACAGCGGCAGGCCGATCCGCGCGAAACCGGCATCGATCGCCAACACCCGCCGCTCGGCGAGGCGGCCCTCGGCGGAAAAGCGCTCGGGCCGCGCGCCCTGGAATGAATAGATCGACTGCTTCTCGTCGCCGACGGCGAACATGGTGCGCTGTCCCGGCCGCGCACCCTCGCCTGAGAAAAAGTCCTCGCTCAGCGCCCTGACCACATCCCATTGCAGCGGGGCGGTATCCTGCGCCTCGTCCACCAGAATATGATCGATGCCCTGGTCGAGCTTGTAGTGGATCCACTGGCCGGAATCGGGTCGCGTGAGAAGGCTCGCGGCATGGGCGATCAGATCCTCGAAATCGAGCTTGCCGCGCCGGCGCTTCAACTCCTCATAGCGCCGGTCGAGCCGATCCGCGAGCGTCAGCGCGGCCAGCGTCTTTTCGAAGATCCGATAGCGGGCGAGCGTATCGCGCACGGCAAAGACGTGATCGGCCGCGGCCATCACCGCCTCGGCAATCTCGGGCGCTTTGTCACGCAGGCTCTTGAACACCAGCGTGCGCTCCGCCTTCGGCGCGCCGGCCTTGGTCAGAAACGCCTCTTCGAGATGGGTGAAGCGAATTGCCGCGTCATCCTCGGCCAATGCGGCAGCCAGGGTCTCGGCGAATTGCCCGGCGCGGCTGCCGCCATCGGCGCGCGCGATCGCGATCAGCGACGAGAAACTGTCCTCGCTGAGGCCCGGCAACGGCCATGCCTCTCCGGCAAGCGTCTCCGCCGAGGCATCGGCGTCAAACCCGTAGGCCGCGCGCAATGCGTCTTCGAGACCATCGCGCGCACCTTCCAGAAACGGCCGGATCGCATGACGGTTGCGCACGATTTCGCCGAGCAGCTTTTCAAGCCCGCTGTCATCGGCGATATCGAGCACGGTCTGGAACGCCTTCGACAGCGCCGGGTCTTCGCGGCTCGCCGTTGCCGTCAACAGCCCGAGACGGGCGTCCGCCAGAAGCGTGGCGGCGGCGGTGTCGTCCAGCACCGAGAAGTGGCCGGCGACATTGGCCTCCAGCGGAAACCGGTGCAGCAGGCTTTCGCAAAAGGCGTGGATGGTCTGGATCTTCAGCCCGCCCGGCGTTTCCAGCGCATGGGCGAACAGCCGCCGCGCCATCGCGATCTTCAGCGCGTCCGGCCGCGCGCCCTCGATCTCGGCGATCTCGTCGGCAAGGGCCGCTTCCGGCAGCACCGCCCATTCGGCGAGCCGGCGGAACACCCGGTTCGACATCTCGGACGCCGCCGCCTTGGTATAGGTGAGGCACAGCATCGCCGAGGGCCGCGCGCCGGCCAGCAGCAGCCGGACGACGCGCTGGGTCAGCACATGGGTCTTGCCCGAGCCGGCATTGGCCGATACCCAGACGGAGCGGGCGGGATCGGAGGCGAGCCGCTGCCGTCCCGTGGTCCAGGACAGCCAGGCATCGGCATCGGCGTCGTGTCCGGGCGCGGTTTCGGTCTCAATCGTCATCGCCGCCCTCCCCGTCATCGGCCGTCGACCATTCGGCAACCCGGGCCAGATGATCGTATTCGCCGGAAAAATCGCGCGCGCTCGCCGGCACCAGCCGCGAGGCGAATGGCCGCTCGCCGGATTTCAGCGCGATGACGAAGCGGGTGAATTCCCGGAGCGCATCGGCTGCCAGTTCCTCGGCGGTAATGGCGGCTTCCTTGGCTGTCTCCGCCTTTTCCAGCGCCTCGCCGATGAAGCGATGGCCGGGGCGCAGCCGCACATATTTGAGGCTTGTCGCTTCCACCGGCGCAACCTCCTTGAAACCGCCCACCGCAAGGGCCGCCGCCTCCAGCGGCAATTGCGGGTCGAGCAGGGTGCGGGCCTGTTTCAGCGATGGCGAGGAGCCGGTCTTGTAGTCGATGATCTCGGCACCGCCGCCGGCGAGCATGTCGATCCGGTCGGCAATGCCGGTGAGCCGGACGCCCGCCAGCGGAATGTCGAAGCCGGCCGGAACCTCGGTCAGCGATTGCTCGATCGGGACCAGCGCCCGCCGACGGGTCTCGAAGGCCAGGAATTCGTCGGCGACCGAGCGCAGGCGCGGCACCCAGCTGACCGCGAGATGCGGCGCGAGTTCGGCTTCGAACAGCAGTTCCGCGATGATCTCGTCCATCGCCGCCCGGCCCTCCTCGCTGTCCGGTCTCGCGCCCGATTTGATGAAACGCTCGGCCAGCGCGTGGTAGAGAATGCCGCGCTCCTTGACGCCGGGATCGGCGTTTAACGGCAGAAGTGGGTCGAGTTTCAGCACCTTCTGGGCATAGACCGCATAGGGGTCGCGCCGCAGCCGGCCGATCTCGGAGAAGGAATAGCGCTCCGGCTGGCGTTCGGCCGGCGGATAGGGCGCGGGACGGCCGGGAATCGGTTGGCGCGGGGCCGCATCCAGTTGTTCGGCCCAGTCGCGATAGACCGCGCCACGACGGCCAAGGTCGGCGGCAAGGCCGGGGCCGCCAAAGGCCAGCAGGCGTTGCAGCCAGCGGCTGGCGACCGTTGGCGCGGTGCCCTGCCTGAGCGCGCGCGAAATGACGAGCCTCGGCGCGCCGGCAGTCATCCACAGGTCATGGGCAAGCTGACCGACGCGCTTTTCCGGCGGCTCCAACCCAATCTCGGCCTTCATCCCGCGCGACAGGAACGGATTGTTCTTCGGCTGGGTCGGCCACACGCCCTCATTCATGCCGCCGAGCACGATCGTGTCCATGTCCTGCAGCCGCGCCTCGACCGCGCCGAAGATGAACACGCGCGGATTGCCCATCTGGCGCGGCTTGACCGCCTCGGAGGCCGAAAGCGCCGCGACGATCTCGATCCATTGCGGCCCGTCGGCCTCGATCGGAGTCGAGGAGCCCATGATTTCCGAAAGCATGGCCGCCAGCCGCTCCCCGGCCTCCCCGCTCCACAGCGCCGCCAGATCATCGGTCGCATCGCGCGCCGTCGCCTCCAGCGCCCGTCCGGTGCGCGCTGCCCAGTCGGCAAGCATGAGGTTTTCGGTGATCGGCGCCCTGTCCGGCCCGCGCGCCACATGGGTTTCAATCAGCGACTGAAGGGCGAAATCGATGCGCCGTGCGAGATCGCGGGCATCATCGGCGGCGGTTTTCGGTAGTGCCGAGCGCCAGCGCGGCGGGTGCCGGTCGTCGGTCTGTTTCTCCAGCGCATCGTCCAGAAATGCCTCCAGATGACCGAGCGGGACCAGCCGCGTGCCGCCTCTCAGCGCTAAAAGCTCGAAAGCGGCGGCTGCCCCGCGCATGGCGCGGGCCGACAGGCCGAAACGGGCGAGCGGGTGTTTAAGGAGGGCGGCAAGGGTGGCCGGATCGCCGGGCTTCAAGGCCGCCTCCAGCATCAGCGTCAGCAGCGTGCCCTGCCCGGTGGCAGCCAATGGCGTGCCGGCCGAATCATCCGCCTCGATCTGAAACCGCCCAAGTTCGGCCGCCACCCGCCGGGCAAGATCCCGGTCGGGCGTGATCAGCGCCGCGCGCGACGGTCTGCCGTCTTCCGTTTCCTGCTCCAGCGCCAGCCGGAGCGCGATGGCGACGGCCACCGCCTCCTGCCGCTCATTGGCCGCCTCGACCAACGCAACCTCGGCAAAGCCGCGCGCGAGATCATCCGGCGCGATCGTCTCGCGCCATGCCTCCCAGCGATCGGTTGCCTCGGCCGGCGCGAAGGCGGCGGCGAGCACGCTGTGGCGGGCCGCGCTGTCGGGCTCCGGCGTCTCGAGAGCCTCGAATTCGGCCCTGGTCAGGCCGAGCCGTTCGATCAGCCGCGCCATTTCATATTGCGGATGGCTGCGGATCGAGGGATCGGGCATGGCCGGGTTGAGATCGGGCGCTGTCAGCGCCTGAAAATCCGCCTCCGGCATGGCGGTATCGAGGCCGGGCAGCACGATCACGCCGTTTTCCATCTCCGCCGCCGCCGCGATCAGCCCCGCCACCGCGGGAACCGAACCGGCGGAGCCGGCGATGATGACGGGCGAGGAAAGAGTCCGCAGCCGCTCCGCCTCGCCGGCAAGGAGGCCATTGCGATGGGCGACAGCCGAGGAACGGCCGAGTTCATCGAGCCGGCCCGGCCAGTAGATCGCCGCGATGCCGAGAAATTCGGCGGTCAGCTGCCACCAGACCGCGTAATTGTCCTGTTCCAGCGCCGACAGCCGGTCCCAGTCGACGCCTTCGGTCTCCATCGCGTCGATCAGTTCGGCAAGGTCGCGGGCAAGCCACACCGCATCCGCCGGACTGGCCGGCGCCACCAGCGGCGAACCGCCGTGCAGGCCGGCAAGCTCGTCGGAAAGCCGGTTGCGCCAGGGCAGGATCAGCCCGGCAAGCTCCAGCAGCCGCGGCACCGGCTCGATCGGCGGCAGGGCTTCCGCGGCCTCCGGCAGGCTTTCGCCCAAAAACCCCTCATCCTCGTCGACTTCGCCAAGCGCGCGGATTTCCGGCAGGATCGCCGCCTCGCCGCCGAGCTTTTCGGCAAACGACGCGCGCAGTTCGCGGACCGCGCGGCGGGTGGGTAGGAATATTTTCACATCGGCGAGCGCCAGCGGATTTTCGGGGTCGTGTCGGAATTGATCCGTCAGGCTGCCATCGAGCAGGCGGGCGGCAAGGCTGTCGAGAAACGCAACGCCCGGCGGTATCGTCCACAATCTCGCCCGCCCTTGCGCCACGTCTTCGCTCCCTGCTTCGCTTTGCAGGTTTTACGAAGCCTGGCGGAAGGACGCAAGCGCCGCCTCCCCTCACCCGGCGCATACGCGCCACCCTCTCCCCTTCGGGGCGAGGGGGAACCGTGCAGCCATCCTGGGAACAAGCGGCCAGGCAAAACATCGCCGGCTTCCCCTTCTCCCCTTGGGGAGAAGGTGGCCGAAGGCCGGATGAGGGAACAGCGCATCCTCATTGCACGGAGGTGGAGGGACCCGCCTCTCAAATTCCTACAGCGCCGCCGCCAGTTCGCCGGACCGCCCGCCCGAAAGCCGCACCCGCCGCCCCGCGCCTTCCTCGGCAAAAGTCAGCCGCAACGCATCCTTCGGCAGCACCCCCGCGCCCCGGTCCGGCCACTCGATCAGGCTGATTCCCTCCGCCAGCGCCTCGTCAACGCCGAGTTCGATAAGTTCGTCGGGATCGGAAAGACGGTAGAGGTCGAAATGCCAGATCGGCGGTTCGCCGTCATAGATCTGCACAAGCGTGAAGGTGGGACTCGGCACCTCAAGTTCGGGATCGCCGAACCGGGCGCGGATCAGCGCGCGGGCGAAGGTCGACTTGCCCATGCCGAGATCGCCGTTAAGCAGCAGGCAGTCGCCGGCAATCAGAAACGGCGCGAGGCGCCCGGCAAAGGCGATGGTGGCGGCTTCATCGGGGAGAAAGAGGCTGCTCATTCGGCCGCGATGATATCGGCCGACCCCTTTTCCTCGACGGCATCGGGGATCCGGCAGGAAACCGTGGTGCCGGCGCCGGCTTCGGAATCGATGAAGATCTTGCCGTGATGGAGGCCGACGAAGCTCTCGACGATCGCGAGGCCAAGGCCCGCGCCGGCATATTGCGCCTGCCGCCCGCCCGATTCGAAGCGGGAGAACACGTTCTCAAGCGCGTCATCGCTGATGCCGGGGCCGCTATCGGTGACGGTGAAGACGAAATCGCCGTTTTCCCGCCAGCATGACAGCGCGATGATCGAGCCGCGCGGGGCATAGCGGATGGCGTTGCCGAGGATTTTCAAGAGCACCTGTTTCAACCGCTGGAAATCGGCGGTGATCTCGCCGAGCTTCGGCGGCGCGGTGATTTCCAGCGTCACACCGGTTTCCTGCAACCGGCTCGAAATATCGTCGGCGACCGAATCGACCAGATCATCGAGCGACATCCGGTCGCGCTCGAGCTGGAGGATGCCGGCATCGGCGGATTTCAGGTCGATCATGTCGTTGACGATCGTCATCAGCACCGAGGAGGAATTGGCGATGTGATCGACATAATTGCTCTGGCGCGCCGTCAGCGGCCCGATTTCCGGCGATTTCAGCAGCTCGGCGAAGCCCATGATCGAGGTCAGCGGCGTGCGCAGCTCGTGGGAGACGTGTTCGAGGAAGGCGTTCTTGATTTCCTCGGCCTTGCGCAGCGCGTCGTTCTTCTCCGTCAGCGCGCGCTCGACATTGACCGAATCCGTCTTGTTGACGAAGGTCAGCATGGTCTGGGCGTTGGGAAGGGGCGTCACGGCGTAGTCGAGCACCACGCCCGACGCCAGTTCCAGCCGGCCCTGGCGCGACACGCGCTCGTCGTCGAAGGAGGTGATCATCCGGGCGAACAGCCGCCAGCCCTTGGCCGCTTCCTCGTCCTTCTCGCCGATCTGCATCAGTGCGCGGATATGGGTGCCGGGTTCGGCCTCGTTCTCGCCGATCCGCCACAGGCCCAGGAAGGCCGGGTTGGAAAGCTTGAGCCGCCCGTCCGGCCCGAACACCGCGACCCCTTCGGAGAGATGATCGATGGTCTCGCCCTGGACCTTGACCAGCGTGTTGTAGCGGGTCTTGAGCGCCACCTGCTCGGTGTGGTTTTCAAACACCCAGGTGGTGCCGCCGCGCGGATGGGCGGAGGCGAACACGCTGAGCGTCTCCCCGCTCGGCAGATACCAGAGGTCGTTATAGGGCGCGACCGAGTGATAGACCGACAGCGCCTTGTCCTTCCATTCGCGCCACTGATGCGGCTCCGGCAGCTTGCCGTCGGCGCGCAGGCGCTCGAACAGTTCGCCGTTGTCGGGATGGCTTTCGAGGAAGCCCATATCGAGCTTCCAGAGTTTCTCGAACGCCTGATTGTAGAATTTCAGCCGCCGGTCGGCATCGAAGATCGCGACCGCGGTGTTGAGGTGGTTCAGCGTATCGGCATGGCTTTCAAGCGTCTGTTCCAGCGCCGTCTCGGATGCCTGCAGGGCGGAGACGTCGATCGCAATGCCTGCCGAGCCATCGCCGGTCGGCACTTCGGTCAGATCGTAAAAGGCGCGTTCGCCGGCGGTCACCACCGGCTGTCGGCCCTTGAAAGGCGCGCCGGCCTTGACCTTGCCATCAAGCTTTTCCTGGGTGGCGGCCGACAGCAGCATGCGGTTTTCGCCAAGCGCGTCCTCGGCGTCCTTCGCCTCCACGGCTTCGGCATAGGCGCGGTTGACCCAGATCAGCCGGCCCTCGCCATCGCGCTGCCAGGCCGGCGCGTCGACGCCGTTCAGCAGCGTCTCGAACCGCGACAGCGCGGCCTTGGCGCGCTTGTGCTCCAGCTTCAGCTCGGCCAGCTCCGCGCGCAGCGATTCCAGCGCGCCGAAGCGCACATGGGCGCGCCCGCCGGTGGTGCCGCCGATCACTTCCAGCACATAGCCGCCCCTGGTTTCGGCGAGCATTTCGAAGGCCTTGGCGCGGTTGCGCAATGCGGCGACGGCGGCATCGAGCTGTTTGGTGCTGCCCGGCGACAGCCAGTCGGCAAAGGCGAGAAACGCTTGGTCGTCATCGGGAGCCCCGGCTTCATCGGGTAGCGCGCCCAGAAATTCTGGTTCGCTGTCGGGCCCTTCCCAGAAGATGATGCGGCGGTTTTTCTCCGCGTTCAGCGCCTTGAGATTGGAAATCCGTTCGCGCTCGGCCTCGAGTTCGGCGGCCAGCCGCTGGTTTTCGGCCTCGGTGCGGCCGCGCAGGCGCATGAACCACAGCGTCGAGAGCACTGTGGCGGCCAGAACCCCGCCAAAGGTCGAAAGCGCCATGACCTCGCGCGAGGACAGCATCGGCGGCGCGGCTTCGGCGGCAAAGGCTGAAGCCGCCGTCAGCGACAGCGCGGTGCCAGCCAGAAGCAGACGAAACGCCTGCCGCCCGACGCGACCATGCCGCTTGTTATCGTGAGTGCCGCCCCGGCCCATCTAACCATCCGTCATTCCGGCGATCCGCGCTGCTGGCGGAATCGCCATTGTCGAGGCAGCGCCGCTTTTTTCCGAAGCGGCTTTGCCCCAAGGCATTTCATGTTCGTGAAGATCCGGCCGATTGCCGAATCGCGCCCCTTCAAAACATAGACGCTTGACGAATCCGCGAAAAGAGTCCGGCGGAAATAAAGCAAGCGCCCGCGTTCTGGCCAGCGTTTTGCCAGATTATGCGGACATGCTTTCGGAAGTCTTAAAGGGGCGGCGTCAGCCTTCAGGCGAAGGCCGGGGCAGGTCGCTCGCGCACCGTCAGATGCACCAGCGCCGAAACCAGGCCGAGGACGATCGCGGCATACCAGATCATGTCGTAATTGCCGTAGCGGTCGAACCACGCGCCGCCGAGCCAGACCCCGGTGAAACCGCCGATCTGGTGGCTCAGGAACACGAAGCCGAACAGCGTGCCCATCGATCGCGGGCCAAACATCACCACGATCAAACCGCTGGTGAGCGGCACGGTGGAAAGCCAGAGCCCGCCCATCAGCATGCCGAAGATCAGCACCGATGCGGGCGTCAGCGGCAGCCATATGAACACGAGAATAACCACGGCTCTCAGCGCGTAGATCGCCGCCAGCACATGGGGCTTGGCGAAGATATTGCCGAGCTTGGAAGCCAGCAGCGTGCCGAAGATGTTGCCGAAACCCGCCAGCGCCAGCGCCTGCAGGCCGAGCCCGCGCAATTGCGACGGCGACATGCCGGTGCCGGCGCAGAAATTCTGCACATAGGTCGGCAGGTGGGCGGTGATGAAGGCGAGGTGAAAGCCGCAGACGAAGAAGCCGAGCCCCAGCATCAGGAAGCTGGTATGGCCGAAGGCCTGCCTCAGGGTTTGCGGCAGATCGATCGGCGGCGGCGCGCTTGCGCCGGGCGCCTGCTTCACCTTGAGGAAGGGGATCGCGAACGCCATCGGCACCAGGAGCACCGTCAGGATCGCCATCGTCATGCGCCAGTCGAAATGGGTGATCAGGAAGGCGACCAGAAACGGCAGGATCGCTTGCCCGGCCGAGCCGGTGGCGGACGCCACGCCGAGATAGAAGCCGCGCTTTTCCGGCGGCGCGGCGCGGCCGACGACGGCAAGCACCGTGCCGAAGGCCGTGCCGGAAATGCCCATGCCGACCAGCACGCCCGCGCCCATATGCTGGGCAAAGGGCGTGGTGCCGATGATCGAAATGCCCATGCCGAGCACGTAGAAGGCAAAGCCGAGCCACATGGCGCGCCGGTCGCCATATTTATCGGCCAGCATGCCGAAAAACGGCTGGGCAAGCCCCCAAACCAGGTTCTGGATCGCAAGCGAGATCGAGAAGATTTCCAGCCGCCCGCCGAACAGGTCGTTGGACAGCGGCTCGATCACCCCGCCGAGCACCGAGCGCACCCCGAAGGACAGCGCCAGCACGAGCCCGCCTGCGACCATGATGCTGGTCATGTTCTGGGTGGTTTCCGATTGCCCGCGCATCTGTCCCTCAAACCCTCCGAAAATTCCGATCTAGCAGCGTTTCCGCCATAAGAACAGTGAATAGATTTGAAGGATAACCAAGGTTTCGGTGATGTATCGGGCGTCTATCTTGCCGCCATTTTAAACCGGCTTGTAGGCAACCGCCTCGATCTCGACCAGGATGTTGATCATCAGCCGCGCCTCGGTGGTCGAGCGGGCGGGAAACTTGCCCTGTTCGAAAAACGCGGAATAGGCCTTGTTGAACCGGGCGAAATCGCGGGCATCGTGCAGCCATACCGTGGTCTTGCAGATATCGGAGAGTTCGCAGCCGGCGAGCTTCAGCGCCTCCTCGATATTGCGCATCACCTGCGCGGTCTGGGTCTCGACGTCGTGGGCTACGACCGATCCATCGGCAAGGGTCGGCACCTGACCGGAGACATAGACGAAATCGCCGGCCCTGACGGCCGGGCTCAGGGGCGCCGGATTGGACGCGCCGCCTTCGGCGTGGAAATACTCGATCTTGCTCATGAAAAGGCCTTTCTTCGGATTTGGCAAAATGGACCGTCATTCTCCAGCACACCTGCCACAGAAAAACAGCATCGCGCAACGCGCCAAAGCGCCGTGGCAGTGCTGCGGCCGGCTTCTCCAACGAAGGCTTTCCCGATCCCGATCCATCGGCTATGCATCGGTAAATCAACCCGAACCAGAGGAGAGGCCGGATGAAACGACTGGAAGGGCGGGTCGCGCTCGTCACCGGCGGCGTCGGCGGCGTCGGCGCGGCGGTGGTCAAGGATTTCCTGGCCGAGGGCACTGCCGTCATCATCAGCGATATCCGCGCCGACAAGGTGGACGAGGCGGTCGCGGGTCTCAAGGCCGAGGGCCATGCCGTCGCCGCTGCTGCGGCCAGCATCACCGATTACGACGCCTTCAAGTCTGCCGTCGAGGCCGCGACCGGCGAACTGGGCCCGGTCGATATCGTCGTCGCCAACGCCTTTGTCGGCGGCACTTCGCCCACGCTCGACAAGACCACGCCGGAGAGCTTTCGTCAGGATGTTGCCGACAATCTCGCCGGCACGTTCAACACCGTGCGCGCGGTGATCGACGGCATGAAGGCGGCCAGGCGCGGCGCGATCGTGGTGATCGGCTCGGTCAACGGGCTCACCACGCTCGGCCAGCCGGCCTACAGCGCCGCCAAGGCAGGGCTTGAAAGCCTGACGCGGACCATGGCGACCGAATATGGCGAACACAATATCCGCGCCAACATCATCTGCCCCGGTACGGTGCAGACGCCGGCCTGGGACGCGCGGATCGCGCAGAAGCCCGACGTGCTGGACGGTCTTACAAAATGGTATCCGCTCGGCCGCGTCGCCACCCCCGGCGACATCGCAAAGGCGGTGACCTTCCTTGCCTCCGACGATGCCGGCTTCATCTCCGGCGTGACGCTGCCGGTCGATGGCGGGCTGATGGCCGGCAATCTGCAAATGGCGCGCGAACTGACGCTGGAAGATCGCTGAGGCGATCCGCATGTCCGCGCCGAAAGGAACCAATGTGACGTTTGAAGACCTCGAAACCCCCGCCCCGCTTGTCGATCTCGCCATTGTCGACGCCAATCTGAAGCGGATGCAGGATTATTGCGACAGCCACGGCATCAGGCTCAGGCCGCATATCAAGACCCACAAGAGCATCGCCATGGCGAAGCGCCAGCTCGCGCTCGGCGCGCATGGCATCACCTGCCAGAAGCTCGGCGAGGCCGAGGTGATGGCCGATGCCGGGATCGACGATATCCTGATTTCCTATCCGCTGGTCGGCAAGGCGAAGCGTCTCGCCGCCCTTGCCGCGCGGGTGAAGATGACCGTTGCGATCGACAGTGAGCAAGCCCTTACCACAGCCGCCGAGGCGGCCGCGAGCGCTGGCCATACGATCGGTGTGCTGGTTGAATTCGACAGCGGCGCGAAACGCACCGGCGTGGTGCGGGTCGAGGATGCGCTGGCGCTTGCCCGCAAGATCGCCGAAACGCCGCATCTGACCTTTGCCGGGCTGATGACCTATCCGGCGAACGAAAACACCGTCGCCTTCGTCAACGCCGCCCGCGCCGCCTTCGATGACGCCGGCATTGCCATTCCGATGGTCTCGGGCGGCGGCACGCCGGATGCCTTCAGCGTCCATGAGCTTGGCGTGATCGATGAGCTCCGGGTCGGGACCTATATCTACAATGACCGTATGATGATCGGCGCCGGCCATGCCAGCCTCGCCGATTGCGCCTTCGATGTGATCGCCACCGTGGTGAGCCGCCCGGAGGAAAACCGCGCGATCATCGACGCCGGCTCGAAATCGCTCACCAGCGATCCCGCCGGCAAGGGCGGGCCGGGCCATGGCCTTATCCGCGCTTATCCCGATACCGTGATCGACCGGCTGAGCGAGGAACACGGCATGGTCGACCTCACGCACTCCACCGCCAAGCCCGAGATCGGCGAAAAGCTGCGGATCGTGCCCAACCATGTCTGCCCGGTCACCAACCTGCATGACGCGATCTGGGTCGAGGCCGATGGCGAGATCAGCGAATGGCCGGTCGATGCGCGCGGGCTGACGCGATAGGCCTCAGGCCATCGCCGCCTTCATCGCCCGGATCGCGGCGGCGTCGGTGCGGCCGGGCGCGGCGCTCTCAAACCCCTGCAGCTTCAAGCCTTCGGCCTGATGGCGCATCGTGCAGGAGGCATGCAGTTCGCTGACGCCCGGGATCGCCAGAAACAGGTGGGCGTTTTCGGGATTGAGACCGCCGCCCGGCATCAGCGCGATCCGTCCGTCCGCCGCCTTCGCCAGTTCGGCAATCAGCTCGCGGCCTTCGCTGGCGCGCTGCTCCTGCCCGGAGGTGAGAATGCGCGGAATGCCGAGCGCGACCGCGGTCTCAAGCGCGGCGAAGGGATCGCGGGTCAGGTCGAAGGCGCGGTGCAGGGTGATATCCATGCCGCCGGCAGCCGCGATGAGGGTCGCAAGCCCGTCCGCGTCGAGATCGTGATTGCGGTCGAGCGCGCCGATGACCACGCCAGCAATGCCCGCCGCCCGGCAAAAGGCGATATCGCGCAGCATGGTTTCGAACTCCCGCGCCGAATAGACGAAGCCGCCGGCGCGCGGGCGGATCAACACATGGACGGGCACCGGCGCGGCGGCGGCAAGTTCAATCAGCCCGGTAGACGGCGTCAGCCCGCCCTGGTCGAGCGCCGCGCATAATTCGATCCGGTCGGCGCCGGCTTCCACCGCCGTATCAAGTCCGCCGGTATCGCCGACACAGATTTCCAAAAGTGTGGTCATGAACGTCTCCGGTCGAGAAAGAAGACCAGCAGCGCGCCGGCGAACCCGGCGGCGGCGGACAAGATAGCGGTTCCCGCATAATCGGTCACCCTGGTGCCGATCGCGAATTGCGCGGCGGCGATGCCGGCGCTGGCGAACATGTTGACGGATATCAGCGAGGCGCCGAGCCCGGCCTTGTGGGCGATCAGGTTCTGCAGATAGGTCACCGGGATCGAGATGATCGCCGCCGCCCCGAGGCCGGCGATCCCCGTCAGCGCATAGGCCTGCCACACCGCGGTGATATTGCCGAGCAGAAACAGATAGGCTGCGTAAATCACCGTGCCGACAATCAGGATCGCGACCTGCGGCACATAGCGTTCCGCATAGCCCCAGCCGATGATGAACACGATCTCGAGCGCGGCGACGATGCCGACCAGTACGCCGATATCGGCGACCGCACCGCCGGCCTGATCGGTCACGATCAGCGGCAGTACCGCGGCGTTCATATGCAGCATGGCGGTCATCAGGGCGATCGCCAGCAGACGCAGCCACAGCCCGCGCTGCGAGAACGCCGCAAACGCCCTGAAAAAGGACTCCGCCGGCCGCACCCGCAGCGTCTTGTCCGGTTTTGCCATGCCGAAAACGAACAGCGCGAGACAGGCGAGCGAGGCCATGCCGGCGAACAGAAAGGCCGGCAGCATATTCCTGCTTTCGGCGAGCGCGACGCCGACCACGCCCGGCACCAGCACCCAGGAGAGCGACAAGACCGCCCTGATGCCGGAATTGACCGATGCCACCTCTGCCGAGGGCAGACTTGCCGTTTCGGTGCGGACATTGGCGAACAGCAGAGGATAAAGTGCCGTGAACAGCGGAATGAACGCTACCTTCGCCAGCGCGAAGCTGCCGATCGACGGCAGAAGGTAGACGCCGGTAAAGCCGACGAAGCCCGAAACGGCGCAGAGCGCCAGCATCAGCCGGTAGCTGCCGAGCCGGTCTGTGAGGTTGCCGATCAGGACGCTTGCCGCCACCGAAATCAGCGCGCCCGCCGCCATTACCAGCGCATAGGCCCGGTCGCTCATGCCGAGTTCCTGGATGCCGATGACCGAGAGATAGGGCGCTGTGGCGGCACCCGCGAAGCCGAAACAGAAAACGCCCGCCGCTGAAATGCGGATCGACGGGTTTTTCAGAATGAGCGAGACTGTGTTGGGCATGGGGTCAGGCCGTGGGAGGAGAGGCGTTGTCGGGAGATCGCGCAAAGCGCAATATCCGCAATCGCGCCGCGGCGAAAGCCTCCCTCGCTGTTGTCGGCAGGCAGCGCCGGTGACTATTCAGCGCCGGGATGCCCATGGCTTATTCCCCGCCGTCATGTGCCGCCTTCCACCGCTTCGAGGGGCGCGGCTCAGGCGCATAGGCGAAATCGCGCTGGAACGGGTAGCACGGCCCGCGCCGCCTGTGGTTGGGCAGGGCCTCGATATCCTGGTTGACCGCGCCATCGGTGAGCGCCATCAGGTTCGGATTGGCGATCGGCGCGAGCTCGGGCGAAAGATAGCCGGACTTGACCACCAGCAGCCGGAAGGCTTTGGGATCAAGGCCGAGTTGGGTGAAATCCGCGATATTGTGATAGGGACGCCGGCGCGCCGACAACACGATGGTGATGCCGCCGGTCTCGACCACGGCCTGCCGCTCGTCTGGCCCCGCCGGATCGTCAAGGCGGATGACCCGGGCCGTGGCGGTCGCCGAGGGACTTCTGTCATCGAGCGTGCCGCCGATGAAAAGATCGAGCACCGCGCCCTTGCCGGCTGCGAAACAATCCTCCACCGCCGGCCGGTCGGCAATCCCGGCGATCAGGGCGTCCTCGAAGCCGCCTTCCATCAGCGCCACCAGAACATCGGCGCGATCGCCGACCCCGCCACCCGTGGGGTTGTCGCCAGAATCGGCCAGGATAACGGGTTTCGTGTCCGCCCTCTCGGCGATCTCCAGCATCTCGGAAAGCGGGCCGGTGACGGGGCCGAAGGCGAAGTCCTCGCGGGCATCCCAGTAGGCGAGCGCGATTTCAGCCGCCGCCTTCTCGGCCGCCGCCCGGTCGGTCGCCGTCACCACAGCGCAGGCGGTGGCGCGCGGTTCGTCGGCCCAGACATAGCCGACCATCAGATTGGCGTCCCAGATGCCGTCGCGGGTGTCGATATCGGGAAGCTTGCGATAGAGCGACGCAGCGGGTTCATCCTCGGTCGAGGTCCGCTCGCCCGGCAGCAACACCGGCACCGGCGCCCAGATAACGCCAGGGCGCACGCCAGTCTCTAGCGATTTCACCAGCATCGAGAACGCCCGCACCATGGTCTCGCGCACATCGATATGCGGCGCGGTGCGATAGGCCGCGAAGATGTCGATCTGGTCGATGATCGTCTGGCTGACATTGCCGTGAAGGTCGTAGGAGACGGCGATCGGGTAATCCGCGCCGACCACCTCCCGCGCGGCCGAGATCCAGTCGGCCTCGGCATCGTCCATGCCCGCGACATTCATCGCGCCATGCATGGCGAGATAAAGACCATCGAGCGGCAGGCTGGCCTGAAGACGCTTCAGGAAATCCGCCTTGAAGGCCCGATAGGTATCGGCCGATACCGGCCCGCCCGGCACGGCGCGGGCGTGGAGCAGCGGCAGGATTTCGACATTCTCCGCATCATGCAGAAAGCTGAAATAATCCGCCTTTGGCAATGCGTCGCCTTTGAGAACGCGGAAATTTTCCGCCGTCATCAGCGCCGGGTTGCCGGTGGAGCATTCGGTGTGGATACCGCCGACAGCGATCCTGAAAGTCATTGTCCGCCTCACAGTTTCGGGCTTTTAGGGGCAAGGGCTGCAAACCGCAGCCAGTTCTTGCGCGCCTTTGGCGTCCAGCCCGCCTCGGCCACGGCCGAAATGCGCGGGAAGACCAGATGGTTGAAATAGCCGCGCGACAGGAAGTGTTCGCTCCAAATGCAGGATTGGACGCCGCGCATCCGCGCCTTCAGTTCCTCCGGAAAATCGCCCTCCGCCTCGTAAGTATAGCTGTGTTCCGGCGGCACGGTGCCGGCCCAGCTTGCACCCGGCTCCTGGAAAGCCTCGTCCTGCACCATGTCGAGATAATAGGCCTGGCCCGGCGTCATCACCACGTCGTAGCCGTCCTGGGCGAGCGCGATGCCGACCTCGGGCTTTTGCCACGCCATCAGCAGCGTGCCCTCGCGTTCGACGCCGCCGCCATGGGAGACCTCATCCCAGCCGGCCAGCGTCTTGCCGCGTTCGGCGAGCATTTTCTGGATGCGCTTCATGAAATAGGATTGCAAGCCGAACGTGCCGTCGACGCCTTCCTTCTCCATCAGCGCGCGGGCAAGCGGAGAGGCAAGCCAGGTATTGTCGGCCACCTCGTCGCCGCCGATATGGATGTAGCGAGCGGGGAACAGGTCGACCATCTCGTCGAACACCTTGCCGAGGAAGACATAGGTTTCCTCGATCGCCGGATTCAGCGCGTTGTTCGGAAAACCCTGCACCGAGTGATAGCTCTCTGGCGCCTCCTGCCCGTCGGCAAGCTCGGGAAGGGCGGCAAGCGCCGCAGTCGAATGGCCGGGAATATCGACTTCCGGAATGACCTCGATGCCAAGCGCGGCCGCGTGCGATACGACGGCGCGGACCTCGTCCTGGCTATAGAAGCCGCGCACCGGCTCGGCGCCATTGCCAAGCTGCGGCGGCATTTTCGTGCCGGGCGCGCGGGTCGCGCCGATGCCGGTCAGTTCCGGATATGCCTTGATCTCCAGCCGCCAGGCCTCGTCATCGGTCAGGTGCCAATGGAAGATGTTCATCCGGTGCCAGGCGAGGATATCCAGAAGACGCAGCACATCGGCGGTCTCATAGAACTGGCGCGAGACATCGAGATGGGTGCCGCGCCAGCCATAGCGCGGCGCGTCCTCAATCGTGCCGGAGGCCGGGAAGCGGAACGCCGACCCTTTCTCGCGGGCGGCCGACAGCATCTGCGCCAGCACGGTCAGCGCGTATTGGCGGCCGGTGGCGGTCGCCGCGCGGATCGTGATGGTATCGCCGAAGCCGATGGCATAGGATTCTTTTCCCATGGCCGCATCGGTCTCGAACGCGATCGCCCTGCCGCCTTCGACCGGCGCGAGGCTGAAGGGCACATGGCCGCTTTCGAACAGGCGGGAAAACAACGCGATCACGCCATCGACGGACTTCACGGCCTCAAGCGCGCTGCCTTCCGCCGGATAGAGCGCCACTGGCGGCTCTTCGGCCGGGTCGAGCGAGAGCGCGGCCGGCCAGGGCAGGATGAACCACGGCTCCTCGACCTTGCCTTCCGGCAGCAGCGGTTTCGGGCGCTCGGCCACGCCACCGGAAAGCATCAGGTCGTCACACGCGACATCGACATAACGGTCATCATCGAGGATCAGGAAAGCGGACTTCGCGCCATCGGTGCGGTGCTTGGCCGGACGCGTCAGCCCCACGACCGAGAACGACCAGCTTTCGCCGGGCTGCAGCACGAGGCCTTCCGGGGCCTTGAAGGCGTGGTAATTGGCGTTGCGCTCGATGAAGTCCGCGTTTTCGAACCGCGACGCGCCGCTCACCCGGGTGAGCGAGGTATAGGCCAGCGAAAACCCGGAAATCGGCGCGTCGGAGAGATTGAAGAGACGGAAATCGAGCGCCCCGGTGGGGTCGCCCTCAACCGGACGCCATGAATTTTCGAGACGGAATAAGGAACTGGACGCGGCGTTGGTCATGGACCCCTCTTTGTTTATGCATGGTGTTGCCGGTTTATGCGTGGTGTTGCCGCGCGAGAAAAATCAGTCGCCGAGAAGCTGACTGTCTTCTTTGTCGCGGTGAAGGACGAGCTGGGTTTTGATGTTGCGGAGTGTGACGGCGGCATGGTCGCGGGTGCGGTAGGCGACCAGGTTGGCGAGAATGTCGATCACCGCCAGATAGGCAAAACGGGTCGAGGTCGGGCGGAAGATGTTCTCGCCCTCCGGTAGGTCGATGCCGATGACGCAAGCGGCGGCGCGCGCGACGATGCTGTCGCTCTGGGTCAGCGCCACCGTCTTCAGCCCCGCGCGCCTGGCGATCTCCAGCGTGCGGGCAAGCTCGTGGTTGCGGCCGGAAAACGAGGAGACGACGATCAGATCCTCGGCTCCGGCGGCCGCCGTCATCATCAGTTGCATCGAATGATCGGCGCTGGCGGTGATCTGCTTGCCGAGCCGGAACAGCCGGTTCTGCAGCTCCGCGGCGATCATCGAGGAATTGCCGCCCGCGCCGAAGGCGTAGATCATCCGCGCATCGGCGATCATGGCGGACGCCCTCTCGACTGCTTCGAGATCGAGCGCGCGGTGCATCAAGAACAGGGCGTTCTGCGCCTTGGTGACGACATCGGCGGCGACTTCGGACGCGCCGGAGCTTCTGGCCTCCGGATTGAGATAGCGCACACCGACATAGGCGGTCTTGGCGAGCTGGACCTTGAAATCGGCGAAGTTCTGGCAGGACAGGCGACGGCAGAACCGGGTCACCGTCGGCGCGGAAACGCCGGCGCGTTCGGCGAGCTCCACGATCGAGGCGTTGACCGCGAAATCGAAATCATTGAGCAGGATATCGCAGATGCGCTTCTCGGCCTGCGAAAACTGGTCCTGCTGCTCCTGTAGAACCGCGAAAATATCCATATCCTGCGACACTCTCCCTATGCCGGCGCCAGGCGCCGTTCCTGAATCCGAGCCAGCTTATCGCAAAGTTTCAGGATGGTCGGGCTCTTTGTTTTGACGCATCGGGTTATCGAAAAACCGGATTCCACTTTTTCGCCCGATGCTCTATGCAAATTATTTTCTTTATTCGTTGACATGGCACCATAAAAACGGAATTCTGGCTAGAGAAAATCCCCATTCACGAAAAAAATTTAGATAGACGGCCCAAAATGCGTGATCCCTTCGCCAACCCCTTCTCCGATCAAGACCGGCGCGCGATATGGGAGATGCTGGTGCCACGCGATATCGACGCCTTTCTTGCCGCCGACTGGTCGATGGTCGCCGGTGATTTCGTCACGGTCGGCTTTTTCGCGCTTGATGCCGGGCGGCAGCGCAACCCGGACGACTGGCGGCTCGGCTTTCCCGATCTCGATCACTACCGCGATGAGTGGCTGCGCCAGGCGCAGGATTTCGCCAAGAGTCAATACGCCGACGATCCGCGCAGTGCGATCTTCAACGCCACGCGGCTGGAGGAGATCGAGATTTCCGGTGACAGCGCGCTGGTGCGCAAGAAATTCGACGGCGGCATCCGGCGCGCCGACGGCGGATTTGACAGCATGAACTGGCAGACGCTTTATTACTGCCGGCGCGAGGACGGAAGCTGGAAGATCGCCGGCTTTACCGGCTACCTGCCGCATCCGTTCTAGATCGGACAGACGGCAGGGGGGAACGGAAAATGCGGATATTCACGGCGGCGCTGGCAACGGAATCAAACACGTTTTCGCCGATCTGCATCGATCGTTCCGCCTTCATCGCCTCGTTCTACGCCCCGCCGGGCGCCCATCCCGATACGCCGACGCTATGCACCGCGCCGATCACGGTCGGCCGCGCTTTTGCGCGCGAACGCAATTTCGAGCTGATCGAGGGTTCTGCCGCCTGGGCCGATCCCGCCGGCCTCGTCAACCGCCAGACCTACGAGGGGCTGCGCGACGAAATCCTTAACCAGTTGCGCGCCGCGCTCCCCGTCGATGCCGTCGTGCTCGGCCTGCACGGCGCGATGGTGGCCGCCGGCTATCAGGACCCCGAGGGCGATCTCTTGACGCGCATCAGGGATATGGTCGGGCCGGACGTGCTGGTCTGCGCCGAGCTCGACCCGCACAGCCACCTGACGGCGAAACGGGTCGCGGCCGCCGATTTCTTCGTCGCCTTCAAGGAATTTCCCCATACAGATTTCGTCGAGCGCGCCGGCGATCTGTGGCGGATCGCGCTCGATACGCTGGAAGGCCGGGTGAAGCCGGTGATGTCGGTGTTCGACTGTCGGATGATCGACGTATTTCCGACCTCGCGCGATCCGATGCGCGGCTTCGTCGACCGGCTGATATCGCTGGAAAAGGCCGACCCGGAAATCCTGTCGCTGTCGGTGATCCACGGTTTCATGGCCGGCGATGTGCCGGAAATGGGCACGAAGGTGATCGCCGTCACCGATGGCAATCGGGAAAAGGGCGAAAGGCTGGCGCGCGAGCTTGGCATGGCGCTGTTCGAAAAGCGCGGCACATTCCGCATGCCTGAGATCGACGAGCGCCAGGCCGTGCGCCAGGCGATGCAATCGAAAAACCATCCGGTTGTGATCGCCGATATGTGGGACAATCCCGGCGGCGGCACGGCGGGCGACGCCACGGTGGTGCTGGCCGAACTGCTGCGCCAGGGGGCAACCAATACCGCTGTCGGCACGATCTGGGATCCGGTCGCGGTCAGCATCGCCATGGCCGCTGGCGAGGGCGCGGAGATCCCGCTGCGTATCGGCGCCAAATCGGCGCCCGGCACCGGCGCGCCGATCGACGGCACCATGCGGGTGGAAAGGATCAACCCGCATGCCGAAATGCGCTTCGGCGACAGCATCGTGCCGTTCGGCCCGGCGGTGACGGTGCGCCTTGAAGGCATCGACATCATTCTCAATACCGTGCGCGCGCAAAGCTACGACCCTTCGCTGTTTACCGCGATGGGCATCGGTCCGCTGGAAAAGGACATTCTGGTCATCAAGTCGACCAATCATTTCCACGCGGCCTTCTCGCGGATTTCGAAAGAGATCATCTACTGCGCCGCCGGCACGCCCTACCCCAACAATCCCGCGCTCACCGCCTATAAATACGCCCCACGCGACATCTGGCCGATGGTTGACGACCCGCATGGGCTGGATGTGGCGGAGCGCGGCGTCGGCTGAGGATGAAGCGCCGCGCCTTGCCGCCCTGCCCCTTACGGAAGCCCGGCGGCTGCGACATCTGTGTCTTGACGTTCGCTCCGCTCTTTCCGGCAAAGCCCGTTGTCACAGATCTGCCGCGAACGCCTCGTCCTTGCCGATCAGCGCCAGGCCGTGGGCGATCGACAGCAGTTCGCCGCCGGTCTCGATGTCGGAGAACCGGTTCTCGAAAATCCGGCGCACCGCTGGCACGAATGAGGTGCCGCCGGTGAGGAACACCTTGTCGATATCCGTCGGCGACAGCCCGGCGTCGTCGATGGCCTCGTCCAGCGCCGCCTCCATCTGGGCAAGCTCGCCGGCGATCCAGCCCTCGAAATCGGCACGGCGGATGGTGCGGCGGCTGTCGCGGCCGAGCGGCGCGAAGAAGAACTCGGCCTCGTCGGCTTCCGACAGCGCCCGCTTGGCGGCCGAGACCGCCTCATAGAGCGGATAGCCCTCGTCATTCTCGATCAGCTCGATGAACAGTTCCAGCGCGTCCGGGTCGGTGGCGTCGCGCACCAGGCTTTTGAGATCGGCGAAATCGCGCGTGGTCTTGAAGATCGAAAGCTGGCTCCAGCGGCCGAAATTGGCGTAGTAGTTCGACGGCACGTCGAGCGTCTTGCCGAAGCTTCTGTAATGCGTGCCCTTGCCGATCATCGGGCTCACAACATTGTCGATGATCCGGTAGTCGAACATGTCGCCGGCAACGCCAACGCCGGAATGCGACAGCGGCTCGGCGGAAAGCTTCCCGGCGGTCCTCGAAAACCGGATGATCGAATAGTCGGTGGTGCCTCCGCCAAAGTCCGCGACCAGAACATTGGCATCGCTCGTCAGCCGCTCGGCGAAATACCAGGCCGCCGCCACAGGCTCCAGCACGAAGCGGATTTCGGGAAAGCCGAAGCGCGACAGCGCGTCGTTGTAGCGGTCCAGCGCCAGCGCCTCGTCGGCACCGATGCCGGCAAAGCGCACCGGCCGGCCGGCGACCACGCGCGACACATCGGACGGCCAGCCGTCGCCGGCATAGGTCATCAGTTTTTCCAGAAACACCGCCATCAGGTCGGCAAATGTATGCCGGCGGCCGAGCACCGCCGTCTCCTTGAACAGCGGGCTCGCCGCATAGGTCTTGATCGATTGCAGGAAGCGGCATTCGCCGGGATGGTCGATCAGCGTGCGGATCGCCGCAGCACCCGCCTCGGTCGCCAGCGGCGCGCCGAAGCCCGCCTGCCGGTCCTTCATGAAGGACAGGCAGGTGCGCATCGTATCGGTGATCCCGGCACGGCTTTCGAAGGAGAGCGACCGGGTCTCGCCGGCGTTTTCGCCGGGGACCGCGATCACGGTGTTGGTCGTGCCGAAGTCGAGGCCGAGCGCGGTCATGGGGCTTATCCTGTCATGGTGGGCAAAGGGCGGCGGTTATACGTCGGCGGCGGGCGATTGCAAGACCCACAGCGAATTTTCAGCGATAAACCTATGCGTGTCGGCGGCAGCAGTGAAGCCGTGTATGATGCGCCCGGCATAAACAGGAGGACCCCATGAAAGCCGCAACCCTCACTGCAATCGCGCTCTCGCTCGCCGCCCTTCCCGCCATGGCGGAGGACAAGGTTTCGCTCGACCTTCCCGAAGGGACCACCGAGATTTCGGCCAGCTATGACTGCGGCGATTTCACGCTCGACGCCCGCTACATCAATGGCGGCCAGATCATGCTTGCCGAGCTGCAATGGCCCGATAACCACATCATCGCGGCCGAAGTGATCGCGGCCTCCGGCGCGCGCTATGCCGCCGGGCCCTATGTCTGGTGGAGCAAGGGCGACGACGGCACGCTCTATGACGTGACCAAGGGCGAGAACGATCCGGGCATTGCCTGCACCGGAAAATCCTGAGGCGCAATGGACAATTTCTTCGTCCTTTCCGGCTGTTCGGGCGGCGGCAAGTCGACGCTGCTTGCCGCTCTCGCCGGGCGCGGCTATGCGACGGTGGAAGAGCCCGGCCGCCGGATCGTGGCCGAGGAACTGGCCGGCGACGGCGCGGCCCTGCCCTGGGTGAACCTCGCAGCCTTCGCCCGCCGCGCCATCGATGTCGCGATCGCCGATTTCGAACGCATGCGCGGCCACGACAGCCCGGTGTTCTTCGACCGCGGCCTTGTGGACGCGGCGGCGGCGCTTGCCCATGCCGGCGGCGATCTCGCGCCTGATCTGCTGGCCCGATACCGCTACAATGCGCGCGTCTTCATGACCCCGCCCTGGCCGGAGATTTTCGAAGCCGACGAGGAGCGCCGGCACGGTCTGGAACAGGGCAAGGCGGAATATCAGCGCCTGCTGCATTTCTATCCCGAACACGGCTATCGCCCGGTCATCCTGCCGAAGACGACAGTGGAAGCGCGGGTGGATTTCATCCTCGGCCATCTTCGAGCCTCTCTTTAAGACACGGGGCGAACCGCCCGGCCGGCTGCGCGGCTTGACCCCTTGCGAAGGCGGCGCTATCGGCTGATGACTGCCCGGCATGCGGGTACAAGCGGGAGGGGTTCATGGCAGCAGCAAGCCGGATGTCCGGCATCGGCCTTGCGGTGGCGGCGGTGGCCCTGCTTTCGGGCGTCGATGCGCTTGCCAAAAGCCTCGGTATGGCGCTGTCGAGCTTCCAGGTCGTGTTCCTGCGCTATGCCGTCTCGGCGTTGTTTCTCGCCCTTTTCGTCCTTGTCTTCGTGCGCCGGTGGCCGCGCCGGGGCTTCATGAAGGCCCATATGCTGCGCGGCTTTCTGGCGGCGGTGACGGCGAGCCTGTTCTTCTATGGCCTCGCCGGCATGCCGCTGTTGATGGCGCTGGCGCTGGCGATGACGGCGCCGATCTACATGGCGATGCTCGGCGCGCTGGTGTTCGGCGAGCGGCCGGGCCGCTTCGTGCTGGCAGCGCTCGTGCTTGCGGTGTCCGGCTCGGCGCTGATCGTCGCCGCCAAGGGTTCGGGCTTTGCCGGCCCGCCGGTGACGCTGCCGGTGATTGCGGCGGGGCTCGCAGCACCGCTTGCCTATGCCTTCACCGCGATCGCGATGAAGAAATCCTCCGCCGACGATCATCCGGTGACGCTGAGCCTGATGCAGACCGCCTTTGCGGCGCTGTTCTGCCTGCCGATGGCCGTGGTGCTGTGGCAGACGCCGGCGGCCGCGCTCACCTGGCAGATCGGGCTGATCGGTCTTTGCGGCGCGCTTGGCTTCATCTGCCTGATCTCGGCGCTCGCCCGCATTCCCGCCTCGCTCTACGCCGTCATCGATTACTCCGCGCTGGTCTGGGCCGGCTTCTACGGCTTCGCGTTCTTCGGTGAGATCCCGGCCTGGCCGACCCTGATCGGCGGCGCGCTGATCGTGATCGCCTGCGTGCTGACGGCGCGCGACCAGAGACGGCCCGAGGAACTACGGACGAAATCGGGGCTTGAACCCTGATGGTCGCAAGGCCTACATAGCCCGCGACAGAACCGACCGACAGGTGACCCGTGAACACGATCCCGACCGATATCGACGCCCTTGAGGCTGAGCGTCTCCAGCGCGAGGCAATCATGAAGGCGGTCCATGATATTCTGGTGGCGCTCGGCGAGGACCCGACCCGCGAGGGCCTGAGCGACACGCCGCTTCGGGTCGCCAAGATGTACCAGGAAGTCTTCTCCGGCCGCGATGAAGACCCGCGCGCCCATCTTCAGACCGTGTTCCAGGAAGACGGCCATGATGACATCGTCATCGTCCGGGACATCCTGTTCCACACCATGTGCGAGCATCACCTGCTGCCGTTTTTCGGCAAGGCCCATATCGCCTACCTGCCCGAGGGCGGACGGCTGACGGGGCTTTCGAAACTCGCCCGCGTGGTCGATACCGTCTCGCGCCGCCCGCAACTGCAGGAGCGCCTGACCGACGAGATCGCCGACGCCATCAATGATGCGCTCGCGCCCCAGGGCGTGATGGTGATGGTGGAGGCCGAACACATGTGCATGGCGATGCGCGGCATCAAGGCCCACGGCTCCAAGACCATCACGCTGGTCACCCGCGGCCTGTTCGATACCGACCGCGACCGCCGCGCCGAAACCCTGTCGCTGCTGAAGGGCCTCGCCTGACCGCCATTTTTTTAAACGCCCCGCGCGCAAGACGCTTGAAAAACAGCCGCAGAGCCTGTAACAGCGCACTGCAACGCGAAACCGCGTTCGGGCCGCTTTAGCTCAGTTGGTAGAGCACATCATTCGTAATTACCGGGTCCGCCCGAGAATGACGTTCGAAGCCAGTGGGTTGGCGGGTGACAGAATAAAATAGTAGGGCCATAGTAGGCCGGCCCTGCGCTTGGAAGCCGCCTTAGCTCAGTTGGTAGAGCATCGCATTCGTAATGCGGGGGTCACGTGTTCGAGTCACGTAGGCGGCACCAGCTTTTGGTTATGCAACTACCCAAGCGATTGTTCCGTCACGCCTGACGAGGGCAAGTTCAATTCCCGAACGAGAACAACGCGGCTCCATCCGTTTGGCGAGGCGCTCCGTTTCTGGTGTCCAAGGAACCGCCGCTATTTCACGAGCCCCATCGAAGGGGCGGGCCATAAGCAGGCCAACCGCCTCGCATAATCCTCGGCGCAGTCGTGAAAGTTGGCCAGCATGCGTGCTGTTGATAGTGCCGCCCTTGCATTCAATCACTATCTGTCGTCCGTCCGCCACTCCCACCACGTCTCCGACACCGGAGCGAGGGTTGACGATCACAGTTTCATTGCCGCGCCGATAGTTACCTCCATAAGAAGTGCTACCCAGCCCTTCGGTTTTTACGAACCCTGCATTGCCAAGCCAAGCTGGAATGTCGAAGCGTTTGGCGTGCTCGCCATCGGGGTGGATTGAAACCGTCGCCTCGTCTGCATTGTCGAGAATATAGCGTGCCATTGCGAGCATAATGCTCGCCTCCGTCAACCGTTCCTCGATACCCCCTTGCGCTTTGCCTCGCCGTTTCTCAGGCGGCTCATGCCACGTCACATATTCCACAGGCTTCGTCCCATTAACCGAGGGGAGTAGAACCGCGCGTAAAACACGGAGGCTTTCCTTTACTCAGGCGGCATCTGGAGTTGTGTGCAATTGCTGCTCATATGCCTTTAGCAGCTGCCATTCACTCTCGCCGGGTAGCCGAACTTGGATTAGTTCCTTGCCGTTCAGGCTTGTTTTCTTACCGTCCCGCGTTCTGCAAAGCTCGTCGGCCGCTCCCGATGGGCTTGAGAACCGCTGCCCTTCAAGCACAAGAGAGCCGTTATCCACGTGCCCAGTGAAGTGCTGGCCGTTGTAGACCATCTGAAGATCGGTGCCGTGAGGGAGCATTAGTCCGGCAGACTTCCCCTTGCCGACCCACGAGCGTCCCTCTGCTATGGGGCTGGCAGCCAATGAGCGTGCAGAGCGTTGGACTGCAGAGACATCAATACCCAGCATTCGACGCAACACTTCATTAGGCGTTTCATCGAAACCCCGACGTTCTAATTCAATGGCCTTGTGCACATCGAAATCAATTTCGATCGACCGTGTTTGCATCTCAACACCTTTCCTCATTTCCCTTATCTTTCTCTTAAAAAACTCAAAGTCAAGTGATTTGAGTAATTAGAGTGTTTAGAGGGTGCTGACAGTTATCGATAGAATGGGGTGAGTGGTCACTTCGGCGTAAGCCACTTGTTGTAGCGTTTAAGCTGCAGGATTGATCAACTTCAGTGCCCTTCTAATCGCGTGGCGACGGACTTCCGCACGCGCCGCCAATATGTCTGCGCCGCACCGTCGCTTCGATACCACGCGTCGTGTTGCCGCAATAAAGCTTCCTCTGAGGGATCGGCAAAGTGTTCAATAAGTTCGTCGGCAGCACGCGTGATCTCCTCGGAGGGTATCAGTCGCGGTTTGATCGAGTCCGTCCAGAGGCCCCATGCGATCAGACCAGCGAATATGATCAACTGCATAACGCAGAAGATCAGAATTAGCCCGGCAATGAGCTTGACGACTATGTCCCACATCGCAGACCTCAACCTGTTACGATGTAGTCTATAGTCAACATTCCTTCTGCGAAAGCCAAAAATGAGATTCATGGTCCGTGGGCTTATCGTCTTCATTCGTGACTTAGTGCGCCCATGGAAGACGTGCGCGCGATACTCGCCCGAAACATAAAGGCCGCCCGCAAACGGCTGAAAATCTCGCAGGAAGAACTTGCCGCGCGGGCCGAGATCGACCGCACCTATGTCTCGGGCATCGAACGGCAGGTCAGGAACCCAACGATCACCGTTGTTGCAAGATTTGCAGAAGCCCTGGAGACCACCACGGCCAACCTGCTTGATGGCAATAGCCGGTAGTTGCCAGGAATATGCCCCCGTGCGACGCTCACGCGCCGCAAAGCCACGGTCGCCGCCCATAACCCAGCTCAGCGGCCCGTCGGAGGCCGTCAGACGCGCCCGGCGCGTTTGTGCTGGGCTTATAGCCCGCCGCGCCTGGGCGGCCGCAGAGGGCCCTATGCGGGCGGCGTGCAGTCCGGTCAACCTGCCCATAGCTGGCGGCAGCGGGTGTAACCTGTAACCGTAACCTTGGCCCCAAAAAGACAAACAGCAGGAGGGGGAGTGTGGCGCTCCCCCTTGCCGCCGCGCGGCACCGCGAACGGCACCGTTACGCGGGTTACGGTACGCCATAGGCTTACATTCAAAACGGCGGTTCCGCGTCGGAGGAGCCTGTCTTGACCCGCTCCAGCGTGGGTATGCCGCCATCGCCGCGCCGGGCGATCCATTCGTCCTTACGTTCATCGTCGGTGCCGCGCGCAAAACCCTTGCGCGGCGAGATGCCGCCTTGGCCGGGATCGTGCAGGCGGAAGGTGTTATAATCCCAACCGATCCGGTCCATGATCATCCGCAGGCGTTGCGCCTCGGGTGCCCTCATCCTGCCGCCCTCGAAGCCGAGGAGGAGCTTGACGCTTTCCAGCGAGACGCGGCCTGTGCGCTCGCCCAACCAGTCTTCGAGCACGGGTTCGAAGGTGTCTTCGACAAGGCGCACGGTTTGCACGTCCGCTGCCGCCTTCCAGAGGTGGCGCGGTAGCCCGATCTCCTCGCCGGCCCGTTCCCGCACCACCGCCTCGGCCCAAAGCTGGTGCACGTCTTCCTTCAACCTCGCCAGGGCGATTTCGGCCACCTTTACGGGCCAGAAACGGCGATTGCCGGTCAAGTCGCGAAGATAGGCGTCTTCATTGGTGGTGCCGATAATGATGCAGTGCCGGCGATAGCCGCGCGCATCGTGACCGTAGGCCTTGCGGTAATTGTCGGTATCCGTGCTGAGGAATTTCTTCAGGCTCTGGCTCGTGGTGTGGTTCATGCCGTCGAGTTCCTGGCACTCGACAATCCATGCGCGGGCGAGAAGCTCGGCCTTGGTTTTGTCGTCGCTCTTCAAATCGAGATTGCCGCAGAACCACTCCTTGCGGACGGCAAGCCGCTCCGCGAGCCCGGACTTGCCGGCACCTTGCGGACCTTCGAGCACCAGCATCGTGTCGAACTTGACGCCGGGCTGTTTGATCCGCCGCACACCGGCGATCAGCAGCTTGGAGCCGAAGGCGCGGTTGAGCTCGGTATCCTCGGCACCGCAATAGTCCCTCAGCCATGTATCGATGCGCGGCGTGCCGTCCCAGGCGAGGCCGTCGAGATAGTCGATGACCGGATGATAGGCCTGATCGTGGGCAACCGCGATCAGCTCCCGCCTGACGGCGCTTGGACTCGCCTTGAAATGCAGGTCCCGCAGGAACTTGCTGCTCAGGATTTCGATGATTTCATTGAGGTCGCGGTCGCTGAGACCCTGGCCGGTGATCTCGTCGGCATTGATGAAGAGGTTTCGGCGCGCGTCGACGCCGAGCCGCATCAGCGCGTAGCGGACATTGTCGGGATGGTCCTTCAGCGGGACGCGCTGAGCCCGGTGAGCGTGGCGACTTCTTTCGTGGTGAGAAGCTTTTCGGGATAGACAAAGGTGCGCAACGAGACGGGACCGTTCGCGCGAACGGACGATGAGTTGGGATTCATATCGAACCTACCTGTGGTAGGCCCTGCCAAGGCCGGTTAGGACACTCGGCGATCTGCATCATTCATCTGACGTGGCAGGGAAAATCCCCTAAAGAGCGCCACCCGAGGGCTAAAACCCACGGAACCCGCCACGGATTTTCATCCGCTGGATGCCGTCACCTCATCCGCTATAAATATCGCATAGCGTCAGGGTTTTCTCAACCCAAGGGCGCGGTGCGTCAAATCTTTCGCGTCTAACGGTTTGATTGCAAACGATTTTGTTTCACCGAGAAGCAGTGAGCATCCCATTCCGCAAGCTCGCACAGAATGCGCGAGACTGCCTCGTCTCGCAGGGCCTCGGTTGCCGGATCGCTTTCAACGACATGCCGCCTATATTCGCGACAAAGCAGGTCTTTCGCCTCGCGGACCTTGACCGGGCAATCGAGCCCAAGGATTTCACGGGCCGCACTTTCCGCGAGCGAGGCCACCGAACGGGCGGGCGCGCTGTTCGAAGTGGGAACCAGGGCGAATATTTCGGCATTGCAGATATCCCGCCGTCGTTCGCGGATCATATAGGCAAGCGCTTCATCGATTGCGCCATCCGGCGTAGTCGACGGACCCAAGAGCGCTTTCATCGCCAAACCCAGTCGGCGCTCGACGCACTGGCCCGACTCTGCGGTCACCGGATGCGCTGCGATGATTGCCAGCAAGACCCGCTCCAGCACCGTTTCGGTTCCCGCTATCATCGCGTCAGTCCGCAGCATCGACCAGCTCCAATATCCGTTGTGCGACCTGTTCCACCGGCCCGCGCAAGCGCTCGGCATTGACGACGATGTAACCGCCCGTCACGTCGCCCGTGGCGCGATGGTTTAGCAGTCGCTTGAGCGCGTAATAGGGAACGTCTAGGCTCTCCGCGATGGTGATGAAGGTGCGGCGAAGGTCGTGCAGCGTGAAGCTGACCCCGGCACCGGCGCTAACGCGCTGAAGAAACTTCTTCGTCTCGATAAGATGCCCGTCCTTGCCCGGCCCCGGAAACACGAAGGGCGAGCCATTTGACCGTTTGCGGCGTTCTGAGAGGAGGTCGAACAGGAAGGTGGAGAGCGGCAGAGTCAGCGGGTCGCCGTTCTTCGTCTTGGGCAGATGCAGGGTCTTCGCAACAAGGTCCACATTCTCCCAGCGCAGCGCCATCAGCTCACCCCGGCGCATTCCGGTAAAGAGCGCCGTCAACAGGAAGTCGCGGGAATGTTCCGGCTCCGCGTGGACCGCCTTCCACCAGTTCGGCAAATCCTGCGCCGAAACGAGCGTCTGCCGACGCTGCTCGCGATGCCATGCCCGCGCCTGCGTCAATATCTGTGCGGGGTTGGGCGGAAGCTCGTCATGCGTCGCAGCGGCGAAATTATAGACCGACCGGAAATGCCGGAACACGTTGTTCGCGGTCGTCTTGCCCACTTCCGCCGAAAGCTCCTGATGGCGCTTCAACACCATCTGCCGGGTAATCTCGTTGATCGGCTTCCTGCGCCAGGATTTCAGATAGAGCCGCGCCGAGCGGGTGTAGTTGTCGACCGTATGTCTGGAAAGGTGGGGCCGCGCGGCAAAGAAACTGTCGAACGCATCGGCCAGCGTGAGCTTGGTTACGACTTCCCGTTTCTTTTCCTTGTTGGGGTTCCGCCCCTCGGCCATCTCGCCCAAAAGCGCCAGCGCCTTCTTGCGGGCAATCTCCGGCGCGAACAGATCGGCGCGGCCGATCGTGACGCGGCAGGTCCGTCGCTGCACCTGCTTCTCGGCAAAGTACACCTTGGATTTGGTCCCGACCCGCAACCCGAAGCCGGGGAGCAGGGTATCGCGGTAAAAAACCTGACCACTTTGGGGGAAGGGAATGGCATCAACAGCGTGACGCGTAAGACGTAGGTTTGGCATTTGAGACCTCCTTTCGGCCTCAACGCAACCTAACCCACTAATCTATAATTGCTAGTGATATCAGAGACTTATGACACACAAAGAAGCTTTGTCATAGAACCGGAAACGCGATCCAACGCCCGCGCACGCGCGATCGGACGAAAATCGGAATCGCCAGTGTCAGGGTGGCCATCGCCATGGAACAAACATCACATGTAACAGCGATTCAAATAATACACGGTTTCCAATGCGGTGAGGCTCACCCAAGCACCGCGCAGATCCCGGCATCTTACGCTACGCCACCCTCCCCAAGAACTTCTTCGACAATTTCATTGTCGTCTAGGAAGTCCACCGACACAGCGCCTTCAGCTGGATCATGCCCAGCAAGGCGCACCTCCTCAATCACCTGTTGCATCGTAGTGACAATCTTGCGCGGGGTGATCTCCGTAAGTTGCGAAGCAATTGTCTCTATTGCTGCTTCTTCGAACGGGAAAAACTCCCCTTCACCCTCTGGATCGACGCGATTGCTGTTCAGAATCTCTCGCACAAATGCCACGGCATCATCCTTGTCGAGCACAACCAATTCGATCTGCCGATGAATACGGCTCAGGATGTAATCGAAGAACAGCACGGCTAGCTGCGAAATCTCCGCTGAAAGCGCAATGACCATACAGAAACAATTCGGGCAGTTGTCGTAGATGTGGCGCAGAATGTCGTTAACCTCACGTGCCTCCTTGACACTGGCGCGCTCCAGATCGTCCAGCTCATCAATGAAGAGGTACGCGCCTTTCTTGAAGCGCCTCTTGCTCGTTTCTGAGATGTCCATTTCGTGGACAAAAAGGTTCACCAACCGGGTGAAGATCATCATCGCTTGGTAATCAGTGAGCGTCTTGGGCGCGATCAATTTCAGGAAGTCGTCTTCCTTCTGGCAATGGTAGATTTCCTTGGCGAAATTATTCAATTCAACCGGAGGGATCAGTAGCTCGATAATCTTTTCGGCGGGGACATCATGTGTGTGACCGTGGGCGGTGCGGCAAAGCGAAATGCATTCGGTCAGGAAGTTATGGTACGCTTGTACGTTAGCCATAAGATCGGACTTGGCTATAATGTCATCGAGAAATGCTCCGGCAAAGGTCAGCTTGCCCTTGTCCTTGCGCAAGGTCGGAATGAAATAGCACACTGCGTCAAAGGTCTTTTTCTCTTCGTGTAAGATACGGTTCTGCGCCCAAAGCAGAGAATGGGATTTACCAGTACCGTAGTTGCCATAGAGCATGATGAAGTTGGCATTGCCGACCTGATCTGCCAGGGATCGACGAAGATACTTATCGAGTTGCTTCTTCTGTTTTTCATAGCCGACCCAGATGCTTGCGCGCGGATCGGCGGCAAAGTTTGGATTTGACCGGAACGGATTATCTCTCAGATTAGCTTTTTCATAATAGTCTCCAGGCTGCATCACCATTTCCCGTTCTCCAGTTTTTGCCATTGCCCGCGCGCTAGGTACCGGCGCACCTCAGATAGCTCATAGCCGTGCATCATCAATTCTGCGATATATTCTTCCACATAGCCGATCTCATTTTCCGGCACCGAGTAGCAGAGTTCTTCGTTCCGCTGACGTTCACCGAGCGCCATGCCCATGCCCGTAAGATTAGAAGAGCCGACAAGAATCAGCGACGAATAGCGATCACCCTCGCGCAGGCCTGTTTCGTAGCGGCGGTTCTCATCGAAAACGAAGCAATAGAGCTTCGAGTGCAGGCGCGGATATACAAATATACCGACATTCCGTTCGGCCAACTTTTCCATCCACTCGATTTTCTTGTCTTTCGGTGGCGCCGTTATCAGCGCCACGCTTGCCCCGTCTTCGACCTGATCTAGCAAGAGTTTCCCAAATGGCTTAGTGGGCGCAAACAAGTCTCCGTTAACGAACGGAGCAACCAGCCAGATATCTTTGTGGGGAAGATTGCGGCGCGAGAATATCTCGCGGTAGATTTGAGGATGTGGGACGTTGCGTTTGAAGCGATTGACGGGCGGTGGAGCTGCAACCTGTTTCTCACGTTCTGGCATGCCAGCCAGTGCCGCTGCCACCTCAGGCCCACCGTCATCCACGGCCACCGCCGCTTCAATAGCTCCAGCGGCAGGTCCGGTCAGATTGTCTTCGACGCTGTGCTCTCCCGCACGAAACAGATAGATGTTCTCACCCATGCGAATGAAGATGACACGGTAAGCCGTGCGCTTGCGGCTTACATAGCGTATCCAAGCATCATCAATCCCTTTATACGGGTGATCGTCAGCATCAGGCCTGAAACTACCGTCGGGGCGTATGGTCTTCTGCAGTACCCGACGCGCAAAATGCGCGTCGTTATGCTCTTGTAGGTCAGAAATGAAATCGGGAAGCAGAAATACTGGCATACTTATCTCTTGATACTCAATGCACCGCCGGTATGTCGCGATGGCCGTAGGGCTAACCGGCGCTGCTCACCTTTCTGCTCAGCCAAGATAGCAGAAGGGAGGTCGAGCACAGGCTTACGACGCGCGCAGCCCATAGCAATGGCAGACGGATAGGCAATCGTGATCGGCAATTCGCGCCGCAACATGGCTTTTCGCACATGAAGGCTGCGAAAGACCTCAATCATCTCTCCGATAACCTCCACAGCAGCATCCACATCGTTCTTCGCATTCGGTTTGACATGAAGACCGGCATAGGCTTCGGCGAAGTCCACGAGACATGTCCAAAGGTTCTTTGTGTCATCCCCAAATAAGTCGGGCCTAAAGCCAGATCTCACCAGCTCATAGTCCATAGGCCAGAAGGTGAAATAGTCTGTCGTATCGATGTATCCGCGCTGCCGGAGACCATCTAGGAAGTCATGGCCGCGCTGTGTGAGCCCCTTTTTCTCATCCCAAAGTCCAAGCGAGATGGCCCAGTCACGGCGTCTTGGAGGGACTTTGCGGAAATAGTCATCCGAGAATTCGATCTCATCGTCTTCATCCATACCCAACCGTGCCGCTCGCTCAGATTGCAGCGGCTCAGTTCGCCGCAAAGAAGCTACCGACTGACCGCCTCCCGCGCTTCCTTTGTTCTTTTCCTGGCGTTCAATCGTGATGACGCGATTGATAAGCTGCGCGGTCGCTTTACCCTTCAAGTACTCAACAGCTTCGCCGCGCTTGTTCCGCATCATCGCTCTGAGCGTGTCCTTGATGGCCTGCTCCTCGAACCCTGCCAGCAGCAGGTTCACGAATATTTCGCCGTCATTGACTAGGATTGCCCAAAGAAAGAGAAAATCGCGCGCAGCTTGATTTTCTTCCTCCTCACCCAAGAGCTCAGACGCTATCGCGATGGCATCGAGGTTTTCCAAGGCGATCACATCGCCGGAGGTGCGGTGGATTAAGCGCAGCGAGTTAAAAAAGTCGCCAATGTGCTTCTCGGCACTCTTGTCGCGTCCCCAGTTACCTTCGTCCTTGCTGCCGGTTACCAGTTCATGCCAACTCGCAGCTGTGATGTCACGATCTTTCAGGTATCTTGAGGCCAAGTCCCCCACTCGTTCGGCGGTGTATTCCAGACCCACCGAGTAGCCGATCTTCCGCATAAAAATAGCATAGGGATCAGAATGGGCTGTAGCCACCATGTGCGCTCACTCTCGGACGGATTTGGACAAGAACGGTTCGACTACTGGCTTGATCTCCTAGAAAGCACTGACCGGCATCAAGAACACGCATCATGTCGCCGAAATCGGTCAGATTGGTACCCGCGAATTTCATCGTCCTAACCGACTTCGTCGGTATACGATCTACAGCTGCGTTGATATCGCTTTGAAAGCTCAGCCTGTGGCTGAACGTGACATTGACTTGGCTAAGTATGCGATCATCAAGAGCTGAGGGTTGCTGAGTAGCCAGAACTAGCGACAGACCAGCATCGCGGCCACGCTTTACGTACTCCACAAGCGCACTGCGCGCCGGTGAAATTTGATCCCTTGGGGCAACTACATGGGCCTCATCGATGACCAGCCACACCCGATCCGGCGTACCGTCGCCCTCATAAGACTGCTCAAAAAAGCTCGCCGTTTTCTTCTTGTTGTGATGTCGCCCAAGGATATCAAAGAGATTTCGGGCGATCACAGCCGTGATGAGCGATTTGTCCTCATTGCGTAGCTCACGGAGCGAGAGGATGTTGCAACTTCCGTCTTCTAAGAAGTCCCTGACGCTCAGACCAGAGGCCGAAAACAGGTTGGTGCGTCGATAGTCATCCAGCTTGTATGTGATCGCGTTGCGCGAGGATTCCGCCACGGTTGGCCAGTTGGCGTCATCGCCAATGTAACTTAGCATATCGGTAATCTCGAAATCCGTATCACCGAGGGCTTCAAGCGTTGCCGAAATGATATGTCCCTGGGGACTATAGACTTCCTGGCCAAGTAGTGCGCACCATTCTTCCGCTCTTACGTCCTTTGGCCTGATCTGAAGCGTCTGTTCAGTGCCTAGAAACGTGGTCGATCCAGGCGGGGCATAAACCTTTGCCGCGGCGAGGTTGTTTGGCTCAAGATTCCAGCGTTTCAGCTCTTCGAGTTGAAGCTTGTTAGCCTCTATGGATTCGCGAGGCGGATAACCGAGCGTCCAAAATTGGCTCTGTGTATCGATAATTATCGAGGTTATCGGCTTCACGCTGTTCTGGATCGGCGAGGACTTGGCAAGCTTGGAAATTCCTTCCACAAGCACGCCAAGATCAAAGCTTTTACCGCTACCTCGCGTTCCGGTGATATAGATCACATGCGGAAAAGTAGTATCCAACCAGGCATCCGCACCCAGATAACTCTTACCTTTCGTACTCTCTAAAATTTTCCCGACATATAGAAGGTTGGCGTAGTTCTCAGCTTTTAGCGCCCGACCGAAGACAACGTTTTGTCCCTTCGAGACATACTGTACCTTTACAAGCGGGTCTTCGACCGTATAGGGGCTCTTGTCGATAACGGTCCCAAACCGTTCAGCCGACTTGGTCGAGAAACTCATTCTGGTATTCCTTATAAGACAACCATGCCGGTTCGTCGCCCGAGCGAAGCATCAAGACCTTTGTTGGACGCAAGGCGTCGAGATAGTGAGTGTGGTTTGCGGCCGCGATAAAGGCGATACGTCCTGTCGCGATAACCTGTTTGCGCAAGTTGTGGGCAACGATCTTGGCCGTGATGGGATCAAGATCACTGCAAAACTCGTCTAGGAGCCAAACCTCCTCATCTCTGAGCAGCAGCTCGGCGATCATGGCCCGATATTGCTGTCCACGGCTTAGCATCCAGAAAGGCTTAATGAAGGCTAGCGCCTCTGACAGGCCGACGCGGCTCAGGGCAACAAAAGCCTTCTCAGGTGTAAACTTCTCTGCCAAGGCCTCAAATATCGGGATATCATCTCGCAACGGTCGCAACCAGCCAGCGGAATGCGTCAGGCTTCCTGCGCGCTTTACCGTCAGGTTGCCGTCCAAAGTCTTTTCTGGATCAAGTGCGTTCAAAAATACACTTTTTCCGCTTCCGCTGGTACCAACCACGAAGATGATATTGCCATTCGATGCCTTGACGGAGACGTTTTGAACGATATCGGCATAGACCGTGTCGCCCTTCAATCCGAACGCGTCCATGATAATCTTGGTAGATCGGGTTTCTGGCACGCGGTAGGCCGCTCGAATCGACAAGGCGTCTATGTTGATCTGTGTACTTCTAGCGGAGAATTCAAACTGATTTGTAGTAGCGGTTTCCGCCTTAGGACGGCTTTTCAAGGCAGCACGCATGTATGTCGCTGTGTAGTCATCGAGCGGGCAAAGAAAATACGGAATTGGGTTACGAATCACAGAACGCAAGACAGCCCATTCGCCTGTTGTCAGGGCATCCTGATTTAGCTCGATCTTTCTTTTTAGCGCTTCCAGCCCCTCCTCAAAACTGATTTGTAATGTCTTGCAGTAGTCTTCCAAGGCACGGAAATACTTGCGTTGTAAGCTCATCATCCCAAAATCGCCGCTGGGATCGCGAGCCATAGACTGCATATCTTTTAGAACTCGGGTGATATTTCCTTCGGTTCTTCCGATGAATTTGAAGCCAGAAGATGTCACAAAATCTATGTGGCTTAGCATCTCTGCTGAGATTTCCATGAAGATTGGGCGCATTCCGCCGATGTGCCAGCGTTCAGCCGAGAAGTTCTTGGCTGCCTTGATAATTCTCCGTGTCAAACCGAGACCGCGCAACTCCGGGCTAATCACGATGCGCCCAATTCGAACTATCGTGTTTAGGTAGTCCTTCATCGCATGCTGATCCCAGCGCTCCCATCGGATGTCCCGAGCAGGATGGTCAAAAGGATGATTAAAAAGCTCGTGGCGTGGCTTGCACATCATGAGCGGCATTTGGAGTTCGACATATCCCGCTGGCAGCCAACGCTCACCAATTTTTATTGATGCATAGAGAACTGCTCGGCGCCCGCCAGCGGAAGTCGTTGTCTTCGCAGATTCATCGTCCGGAGTTTTTTCGCCTAGTGAATTATTTGTCTTGTAATGAAATTGCTCAAGAAACTCGAGAGCCCGCATGTCGCTTTCAGAGTTGATCTCCCGAATTCGAACATCAAACCTTTCCTTGCCAATGGATACACTATCATCCACAGCAAACAGCGGCGTTAGCGGAATGTCGGGCCCATCCTCCTCCTTTGCAGCCACGAAAACTTTGTCGCTGCCGGAGGCGCCAAAGCGAATCTGGTCGCCTTTGCCGACTACAGCAAACCGATGAACACGAACTGTTACAGAAGCCTCATCCCCACTGCGAACAGTAATGTTTTTATAGTGCCCTTTTGGATTCGAAGTCAGTACACTGTATGTTTTTGCTGTTCTGGTCATAATCAACTGCATTTTCGAACTGATATGTGGACATTCATACCGCATTGATTGAATCGCGACCACCCTTCATTAGGAGCTCGGAATTGCAATCGCTAGGTGGGGCGCTACTTTTCCCCATCAGGAGTTAGCATAGATTGAAGCCCAAACCCGCTGACATCCCGACATCTACCCGCTCCCATCCCCGCCCAAAATGGTCGAACCCGTTGATAGGGGGAGGTCAGCCAGAGAGGGCGTGATTGGCGATTAGTAGGGCAGATCAGGATTTGTATTTCGCTAGTAGGGTCGCGGAGTGAAAGGGGTGGCAACAGGGTGACATGATGTGCTACCTCTCGCCTCGCGAAAGCGGAGTCAGGCCAAGGGCTTGTGCAAGCCGGTCCAATCTGCGGAAACGTGATCTAACTATCTGATATCATTGCGAAAAACAATTCGTAATGATGGGGTCACGTGTTCGAGTCACGTAAGCGGCACCAGTTTCTCAGCCTTAGTATTTGTTTTTCTGCTCCGGTGGACAGGGGTCAGTTGCGAGGAATATCGGAGAAGTTCCTCTCGCCGATGCCAGACAGGCGAATGGGGGCGTGGTCCTCGAACTTCACGACCAGTTCCAGCTCTCCGCCGAGGGCCTCCACATAATCCCTGAGCGTCGAAAGCAGGAAATCGGAACGCTTTTCAAGCTGCGCGACCGATACCTGCCTCTTGCCCATTTTCCTGCCGATATGCTCCTGAGTCAGGTCAAGCGCCTTGCGAAGCTTCTGGAGCGTGTCGTATTCCTCGAGCAGCTCTTTCGCCCGCAGATCGGATGCCGCGATCATCTCGGGAGTCATGGTTTCGGCAAAAACGTCTTCGGCGGACTTCGTCATCACTTTTTATCCTTCCTTTTCAACGCGTGCAGATGGGCCTCGTAGCGCCTGTCAGCCGTGTTGATCAGCTTCTTGTAAAATTTCTTTTCGCTCACGCTTGATTTGTCGGCGGCGACGAGAACCACGGCCTTTCGGTCGGGGTCGAACGCGAAGGCAGCCCTCCAGACGCCACCCGCCGCATCAAACCGAAGCTCCTTCATGTTGGCGTAGCACGAACCGTTCAGCGTATCGGCCCGGGGTCGCCCAAGTTCGGGGCCGCGTTCGGCGAGGAGCAACACCATGGCGCGCAGCTCGATCTTCACTTCGCTGTCGAATGTGCGGAAATCGTCAACGAAATCATCGTCAAAAACCACAGTCCATGCCACGCAATATAGCCTTCAGTTTATATAACTTCAAGGCTATAAAATTATCAGGGGCAGGGCTTTCAAGCAACCTTAGATTTAGTGTCGCGTCTCCCTCCACACGTTAAACGAACACGCGGTTGGGAAGCGCCTAGGGGAGCTGCGTTTCACACCAGCGCACTGCTCTTCAACCGCGTCAGGTCCCGCGTGATCTCCTTGGAGGCTGATTTCAGGACCGGGGCGTAGCGGTCGCAGGCTTCGCGGTGGGAGGAGAAGGCGGAGCGGAAATAGGTGAGGCCGAGACTGGCGACCACGCGGCCGGAATCGTTGAAGACAGGCACGGCCAGCGTATCGGAATTGCGCGGCTCGACATGGGTGGCGCGGGTGGCGTAGCCGCGGGCCCTGGTCATGGCGACCAGCCGGTTCATCTTCTCCGGGTTGCGGGCAAGCGCGTTTTCCGGATCGTCCGACGTCTGCAGCATGCGCAGGACCAGCCCCAGCTCCTCCTCCTCGGCGAAAGCGAGATAGGCAAGGCCCAGACCGCGGGTGATCAGCGGAAGGCGCATGTTGACGGTCTTGTGGAACGGCGAGACCGAACTGTCCGGCACGGTCGAAAACCGCACCACCACGGCATCGCGGTCCAGAAGCGCGATCGAGACCGGCCATTGATGCTTGCGGGTGACGGCGACCGCCCAGGGCCGGCCGGCCTCCACCACCATAGGCTCCTTGTGATAGCCGGAGGAGAGCGAGGCCACCAGCGCGGAGAGCTGATAGCCGCCGACGCGCGGATCATTCTCCACATAGCCCGCCTGTTCCAGCGTCTTCAGGATGCGCACCAGCGTCGGCTTCGGTAGCCTGGTGCGCTCGTGAAGGCTGGCGATCGAAGTGTAGGGTTGCAGGTTCATTTCCTGCAGCACGCGCAGGCCGCGCTCAATCGAACGAATGCTCACCTCATCCTCCCGGTCAGTGGCGTTTCGTCTGTCGAAACGAGATGGGTTTGCGCGTTGTCGGCGCAAATTGTCAAGCCCTATACCTTTTTCCAGCAAGACAAGGAGACTGGCATGGCAGAGAACGGGGCGGAAAACAGGGAGAAGGCGCGCGCGCTGATGGCGACGATCGATGACGGCGTCGTCGACGGGTTGATGAAGGGGGCGGTGGATCTGCACGTCCATTCCGGCCCCTCCACCATGGCGCGCCAGCTCGATCATTTCCAGGCCGTGGAACAGGCGGCCGCCGCCGGCATGCGCGGCATCATGTTCAAGGATCACCACTATTCAGTGGCCCCCTTCCTGCCGATCATGGAGCGCGTGCTCGGCCACCTGAACGTGGCGATGTATGGCGGGCTGGTGCTCAACAACACCACCGGCGGGCTGAACCCCTACGTGGTCGACGCCCAGCTCAACCAGGGCGCAAAGCTCGTCTGGATGCCGACGGCGCAATCGGCCAACCACATTCGCTCCTCCCACCGCAAGTCCCGCCTTGCCTCCAATGTCCAGCTCAAGAAATCGCCCGGCATCACGGTGCTCGATGCCTATGGCGACATTCTCGACGTGGTGAAGGAAATCCTCGATTCGATCGCCGCCTTCGACGCGATCCTGTCATCGGGGCATCTGCATATCTACGAAATCTGGAAACTGTTCGAGGAGGCGAAGAAGCGCGGCGTCAAGCGGCTTCTGGTCAACCATCCGATGTATGGCCTGCATTTCACCTATCAGGACATCACGGAGCTTGCCCAGTTCGGCGCGCTGATCGAGCAGTCGGCCTGCCTCTATGTGGATTCGCGCTTCAACGTGTTCTCCCCGGAGGAGTTGAAGGAGCACATCCTGGCCGCCGGCGTCGAGCATTCCTCGATCGGCTCCGATCTCGGCCAAGTGGACAATCCCTCGCCGGTGGAAGGCATGCGCCAGGCGATCAAGCTGCTGCTCGCGCTCGGTTTCTCCGAGGACGAGGTGCGCCTGATGGTGCGCGACAATTCCGCAAAGCTGGTCGGTCTCGATCTCGGCTGAGCCTTCCTTCTCCGTGTGCCGGATGGGCGCCGAAACACGCAAGCAGACATGAAGCCCGCCCGAACAGCAGGAGACTACCGTGAAACTAGGCACGATCAATCATCAGGGACGCCCGGCGCTGGTCGCCCAAAAGGACGGCAAGCCCGTGCTGTTGTCCGCGCTCTATGCCAGCGCCGGCCTTGGCGATGCGCCGCGCTCGATGCTCGATCTGATCGAGGAGGGCAGGCTCGCCGAGGTGCGCGCGGCGCTCGAAAACGGCACGGCCGAGCCGCTTGACGAAGCAGCCCTCGACTGGCTGCCGCCGCAGCCGCGCCCCTCCAAGGTGCTTGGCGTCGCCTTCAACAATATGGGCATCCGCAAATCCGCCCATCGCGATCCGGGCGTGCCGAACTTCTTCCTCAAGGCGCCCTCCTGCCTCACCGGCCACAACAAGCCCATCATCATGGAAGAGCATTTCGGCGAGACCATTCCGGAGCTGGAGCTTGCCGCGGTGATCGGCAAGCGCTGCCGGAAGGTCACGGTGGAGGAGGCGAAGGAGGCGATCTTCGGCTTCACCATCACCAATGACGTCACCTCGCACGGCCTGAAATTCGGCCTCGATTCGATCGCCACCACCCGCGAGAAGGACCTGATCCGCCCGCATCATCTGGCCTGGCGCAACCGCAAGGGCGAGGACGACAACGACGTCTATTTCGTCTACCACACCCGCTCCAAGGCGACCGACACATTCGGCCCGATGGGCCCGTGGATCACCACCGCCGACGAGGTTGAAAACCCCGATGCGCTGGAGGTGAAGGGTTGGTTCGACGGTGAGCCCTTCGCGGTTGATTCGACGGCGAGCTATCGTTTCAAGGTCGCCGAGGTGATCGCCGAGGCGAGCCGCTACTTCACGCTCCTGCCCGGCGACATCATCTGCTTCGGCACCTCGGCCAAGGGCGTCGGCAACTTCCCCAACGGCCACCGTTCGGTCAATATGCACAAGCTTTCCGGTGTCATCGACATCGAGATCGAGGGGCTCGGCCATCTGTCGAACTCGGTCGTGCACGACTGGAAGTAAGCTGAAACGACGCATGGCGCGGCGCCTGCCGCTCCATGCCGGGAGGAGAAGCCATGCGGCTTGTGGAAATTCAGGGCGCCGGGGGGCCGGAGGTGCTCGCAATCATTGACGGGCCGAAGCCCGAACCGAAACCCGGCGAGGTGCTGATCCGGGTGATTGCCGCCGGTGTCAACCGGCCGGACGTCCAGCAGCGGCGCGGCCTCTATCCGCCGCCGCCGGAGGCCTCGCCGGTCCCGGGGCTCGATGTCGCCGGCGAGATCGCCGCGATCGGCGAAGGGGTGACCGGTTTCAGCGTCGGCGATCCCGTCTGCGCGCTGGTCAATGGCGGCGGCTATGCCGAGTTCTGCACCGTTCCGGCATTGCAGTGCATGACGGTGCCGCGCGACCTCACCTTTATCGAAGCGGCCTCGCTGCCGGAGGTCTATTTCACCGCCTGGAACAACGTCATCTGGCTGGCGCGCCTCGCCGAGGGTGAGAGCCTGCTGGTGCAAGGCGGCACCAGCGGCGTCGGCATGGCGGCGATCCAGATCGCCCGCAAGCTCCGCAACGCCAAGGTGTTCGCCACCGCCGGCAGCCCGGAAAAGCTCGCCGTCTGCGAAGAGATCGGCGCGCAGCACGCCGTCAGCTATCGCGGCGACTGGGCGGCGGAGCTTCGCGCGCTGACCGACGGTTTTGATGTTATCCTCGACGCCCAGGCGGGACCCTACACCCAGAAACAGCTCGATCTGCTGAGGCCCGACGGAAGGCTGGTGTTTCTCGCAAGCCACCAGGGCGAGACGGCCGAGGTCAATATCCGCGCGATCGTGCGCCGCCGGCTGACGCTGACCGGGTCCACGCTGCGCCCGCGCCCCGCCGCATACAAGGGCCGGATCGCGGCCGAGCTTGTACGCGAGGTCTGGCCGCTTCTCGAAAGCGGCGCAATCCGCACCCGCATCCACAAGGTCTTCGCCTTTGAGGATGTCCGGGCGGCCCATCAATTGATGGACAGCAACGAACAGATCGGCAAGGTTGTGCTCGCTGTTGACGAAGCGCGTGCCGGAACGGCGTCGCGCGAAAGGGGAGAAAACTGATGCTGACGGTCGAACACGCCCGCGATCTCGCAAACCATGCCGGAAAACGGCTCGGGCATTCGGAATGGGTGGCGGTGACACAGGACGCAATTTCGGAGTTCGCGCGGCTGACCGGCGACGATCACTGGATCCACGTCGATGTCGAACGCGCCGCCCGCGAGATGCCCGGCGGCAGGACCATCGCCCACGGGCTTTACCTTGTCGGCCTGATGCCGCGCCTGCAGCGTGATATCTACCGGATCGAGCGGCGCGGGCGCGGGCTCAATTACGGTTATGACAGGATGCGCTTCGTCATGCCGGTGCCGGTGGGAAGCCGCATCCGGCTGGCGCTGACGCTGGTGCAGGCCGAGGCCCACCCGAAGGGCACCCGCATCGTCAATGATGCGGTGATCGAGCTTGAGGGTTCCGAGCGCCCGGCGATCGTCGCGCGGCATATCCTGCTGATCGAAGACCCGGCGGGAGACGGCGCATGAGCGAGGAAGGCGGCCTGATCGCAGCCATTCTTGCCCATGCCGATGCCCGGCCGGACGATACGGCGCTTGTCTGCAATGGCGAGGCGGCAAGCTGGCGGCAGCTGCGCGACGATGTTCTGGCGATCGCCGGCGCGCTTTCGGCTGATGGCGACGTTGGCCGCATCGCGCTTCTCGGCACCGCCGATATCGGGCTCGTCACCGCCTATCTCGCCATCATCGCCGCCGGCGGTTGCGCCGTGCCGCTGCCGGCCTCCGCCCACCCCGATGCGCTTGCCGGCATGCTCGCCGATTGTGACCCCGCGCTCGTGTTCGTGCAGGCTGGCCATGACCTGCCTGAGGCCTATGCCGGGCGTATGGTGAAGCTTGACGCCGATGCGGCGGGCCGCGTAGCGGCGGATTTCCGTGCCGCCGCCCCGCCCCTTGCGGCGCCCGTCACCGCCGATCCGGATGCGCCATTCAACATCATTTATTCCTCCGGCACCACCGGGCGCGCCAAGGGCATCGTCCATCCCCACCGCATGCGCTACCGCCAGGCGGCGCGCACGCTGTTCGGGCTCGATGCCGGCTCCACCATGCTGCTCGCCACCCCGCTCTATTCCAACACCACGCTGATGCCGATGCTGTCGGCGCTGTTCCATGGCGCGCGCGTCGTGCTGATGCCGAAATTCGATGCCGAACGCTATCTCGATCTCGCTGAAAGCCTCCGCGCCACCCACACCATGCTGGTGCCGGTGCAATATCAGCGCATTCTCGCGGCGGACAGTTTCGGACGACGCGACCTTTCCGCCTTCAGGGTAAAGCAGTCCACCGGCGCGCCGCTGCCGGCCGCCGCCAAGCGCGCCCTTCTCGACACCTGGCCGGGCGATTTCTTCGAGGTCTATGGCCTGACGGAAGGCGGCTGCACCGCGATCCTCGATGCCGCGCGTTATCCGGAAAAGGCCCATACGGTCGGCAAGCCTGCCGCCGGCAACACGATCCGCATCATTGATGAAAACGGAGATGACGTGGAACAGGGCGAGCGCGGCGAGATCATCGGCCGCTCGGCGATGATGATGTCCGGCTATTTCCGCAATGACGAGGCCAACCGCGCCTTCTACTGGCGGGACCGCGACGGCACGCTCTATCATCGCACCGGCGATATCGGCATGTTCGACGAGGACGGGTTCCTGGTGCTGCTCGACCGCAAGAAGGACATGATCATCTCCGGCGGCTTCAACATCTACGCCTCGGATCTGGAGGAAAAGCTGCTTTCCCATCCGGGCGTGCTGGAAGCGGCAGTGATCGCGATCCCGAGCGAGAAATGGGGCGAGACGCCGCTCGGCTTTGTGGTGGCGAAGGCGGGTGCTGCGCTCGATCCGGATGCGCTCCGCGACTGGGTCAACGCACGACTCGGGCGGATGCAGAAGATATCAGCCGTCGAAATCCGCGACGCGCTGCCCCGCAATTCTGGCGGCAAGGTGCTGAAGCAGGAATTGAAAAACCCTTATTGGGAGAAGGCGTCATGAGCGACATTTTGCCGGTCCGGCCCCGCGTCGCCGTCATCACCGGCGCTTCCGGCGGCATCGGCCGAGCGACCGCCGAACGGCTGGCGGCGCTCGGCGCGTCGGTCGTGATCGGCTATCACGGCAACCGCGAAAAGGCCGAGGCGCTGGCTGCCGCGCTGCCCGGCAATGGCCATGTGGCCCTTCGGATCGCGATCGAGGAGGCCGACAGCATAGCGGCGGCGGCCGATGCGGTGGAGGCCCGTTTCGGCGCGGTCGACCTGCTGGTCAACAATGGCGGCACCACCGAAGTCGTGCCGGCAGATGATCTCGAAGGCCTCACCGACGACCTGTTCGACCGGATCACCCAGGTCAACCTGCGCGGCCCCTTCGCCATGGTCCGCGCCTTCCGCCCGCTGCTTTCGCGTGGCGAAAACGCCGCCGTCGTCAACGTGTCCTCGATCGCCGCGCGCACCGGGGTCGGCAGCAACCTCGCCTATTGCGCGGCCAAGGCCGGGCTCGATGCGCTCACCATCGGTCTCGCCAAGGCGCTGGCGCCGGATATCCGGGTGTTCTCGGTCTCGCCCGCCGGCGTTGATACCGGTTTCGTGCCGGGCCGCCCGCGCGAAAAGCTGGAGGCGATGGCGAAAACGCTGCCGCTCCAGCGTATCACCATGCCCGACGACGTCGCCCGCGCGATTATCGCCTGCGCCACGCTGCTCACCAGCTCCACCGGCATTGTCGTGCCCGTGGATGAAGGCCGGCATCTTTAGGGCGGCAATTCCCTGAACCGAAGGCCATCCATCAGGGCAAATTTTTGGAGGCAGGGTCGCTTCAGCTCCCCGCCGCCATCTTCGCCTGTTTCGCCGCGAGCCTTGCGCGGATGCTTTCGACATCGGCCCTCGGCGTCGCCTTGAACAGGGTCTGCGTGTATTCGTGCTGTGGGTCGGAGAACACCGCGTCGCGGCTGCCGCGTTCGACCACTTCGCCGAAATACATCACCATGATCTCGTCGCAGATATATTTCACCACCGAAAGGTCGTGGGAAACGAAGATATAGGTGAGGTCGAACTCGTCCTGCAGGTCGGCGAGCAGGTTCAGGATCTGCGCCTGCACCGAAAGATCGAGCGCCGAAACCGGCTCGTCGAGCACCAGCAGCGAGGGGTTCAGGATCAGCGCGCGGGCGATCGCGATGCGCTGGCGCTGGCCGCCGGAGAACATATGCGGGTAACGGTCGAAATGCTCCGGCCCGAGGCCGACCTTCTTCAGAAGGTCGTGGGCCTTGTCGCGGCGGTCATTCGCCGTGTCGTCGGTGTTGAGAAGCAGCGGCTCCATCAGCACGTCGCCGATCTTCTGGCGCGGGTTGAGCGAGCCGTAAGGATTCTGGAACACGATCTGCACCTTGCGGCGCTGATCAGCCGTCGGGCGGTGTTTGGCGATGTCTATCGTCTGGCCTTCGATCTGAAAATCGCCATCCGTCTGCGCATCGATCATGGTGATGATCCGGGCAAGGGTCGACTTGCCGCAACCGGATTCCCCGACAAGCGCCAGCGTCTTGCCGCGCTCGACGGAGAAGTCGACACCCTTCAGCGCCCGCACCGTGCGGTCGGACTTGAACATGCCGCCGGGTACGACGTAATCGCGGACGATATTCTTTCCCTGCGCTACAATCTCGCTCATGCCGCGCCTCCCGTATAGTCGGCGGAATAATCGATGGTGGGCAGCCGGTCGCCGGTGGCGTTTTCCGGCAGCGCCGAAAGCAGCGCTTTGGTATAGGCGTGTTTCGGATTTTCAAACAGCGACAGCACATCGGCCTCTTCCATCAGCCGGCCCTTGTACTGCACCGTCACCCGGTCGGCGGTTTCGGCGACGACGCCCATGTCATGGGTGATCATGATCATTGCCATGCCGGTTTCGGCCTGAAGATTGGCCAGGAGCTCGAGGATCTGCTTCTGGATCGTGACGTCGAGTGCGGTCGTCGGCTCATCGGCAATCAGGAGCTTAGGCGAGCAGGCCATGGCGATCGCGATCATGATGCGCTGGCACTGGCCGCCCGACATCTGGTGCGGATAGGCCTTCAGCCGGTCTTCCGGGTTCGGCAGGCCGACGGCTTCGAGCAATTCGATGGCGCGGGCGTGGCGGGCCTTCTTGTCGAGGTCGGTATGCTGCTTCAGCACTTCCTCGATCTGGAAGCCTGCGGTGAAGCACGGGTTCAGGCTCGCGACCGGCTCCTGGAAGATCATCGCGATATCCTTGCCGATGATCCGGCGACGATCCGCGGCCGAAAGGTTCGAGATGTCGCGGCCCTCGAAGGCGATGCGATCCGCCTTCACGGTGGCGGTGGTCGGCAACAGGCCCATCACGGCGAGCATGGCGACCGACTTGCCGGAGCCGCTTTCGCCGACAATGGCCAGCACCTCGCCCTTGTGGATCCGGTAGGAGGCATTGTGCAGCACCGTGGTTTCGCCGTTCGCGGTCGGGAAGCTGACGGAGAGGTTTTGAACGTCGAGGAGTGGTTCCATGAGACCTAGCTCCGCTTCAGCTTGGGATCGAGCGCATCGCGCAGGCCGTCGCCGACAAGATTGATCGCCAGAACCGTGATCAGGATGGCAAGGCCGGGGAAGGTAACGACCCACCAGGCGCGCAGGATGAATTCGCGTGCTTCCGCCAGCATCGTGCCCCATTCCGGCGTCGGCGGCTGCGCGCCCATGCCGAGAAAGCCAAGCGCCGCCGCCTCCAGAATGGCGTTGGAGAAGGAGAGCGTCGCCTGCACGATCAGCGGCGCGAGACAATTGGGAAGGATGGTCTTGAACATCAGCCGCAGATTGCGTGCGCCGGCGACACGGGCCGAGACCACATATTCCCGGCGCGCTTCCGCCATCACCGCCGCCCGCGTCAGCCGCGCGAAATGCGGCTGTAGCACAAGGGCGATGGCGATCATGGCGTTGAACAGGCCGGGGCCGAGAACCGCGACCAGCACCAGCGCCAGAAGCAGCGGCGGAAAGGCGAGGATCACGTCCATGACGCGCATGATCGCGACATCGACCCAGCCGCGGAAGAAGCCGGCCAGCAGCCCGAGCGTGATGCCGAGCAGCAGCGCCACCGACACGACCACGAGGCCGATCACCAGCGAATAGCGCGACCCGTAGATCAGCCGCGAAAGCATGTCGCGACCGACCGCATCCGTGCCGAGCGGGAAGGTCAGCGTTCCGCCCTCCTGCCAGAATGGCGGGGTCAGGAACATGTCGCGATATTGCTGATCAGGATTATGCGGCGCCAGAAGCGGCGCAAAAACCGCCATCAGCACCAGAAGGACGATGACGACGAGGCCCGCGACCGCGCCCTTGTTCTGGCTGAAATAGTGCCAGAATTCGGAGAGCATCTGCAGGCGGATATTCCGTTTTTGGACCGGCTGGCCCAGCGTGCTGTCTGACATGGCTGAGCTCCTATTGATGACGGATGCGCGGATTGATGAGGCCGTAGGCGAGATCGACGAGCAGGTTGACGAGCATGACGAGACCGGCAATCAGCACCAGCCCGCCCTGGACGACCGGATAGTCGCGGCGCGAAATCGAATCGATCATCCATTTGCCGATGCCCGGCCAGGAAAAGATCGTCTCGGTCAGGATCGCGCCGGCCATCAGCATGCCGACCTGCAGGCCGATCGTGGTGATCACCGGGATCATCGCGTTTCTGAGCGCATGGATGCCGATCACGCGCCTTCCGGAAAGCCCCTTGGCGCGGGCGGTGCGGACATAGTCCTCGCCCAGCACTTCCAGCATCGCCGAGCGCGTCTGGCGGGCAATCACCGCCAGCGGAATGGTGGCGAGCACGACCGACGGCAGGATCAGATGCGACAGCGCCGAGGTGAAAGCGCCCTTTTCCCCCGACAGCAACGAATCGATCGTCATGAAGCCGGTGACCGAGGGGAAATAATAGAGCAGCGAAATCCGGCCCGACACCGGCGTCCAGCCGAGAATCCCGGAAAACAGGATGATCAGCAGCAGGCCCCACCAGAAGATCGGCATCGAATAGCCGGTGAGCGCGATGCCCATTGTAGCCTGGTCGAACACCGATCCGCGCTTGACCGCGGAGATGATGCCCGCCGGAATGCCGATGATGATGGCCAGCAGCATCGCGGAAATCGCAAGTTCGGCGGTGGCCGGAAACAGGTTCAGGAACTCCTGGAACACCGGCTGCTTGGTGGCGATCGAAACGCCAAAATCGCCATGCAGCAGGCCCCAGACATAATCGAGATACTGAACGACGATCGGGCGGTCATAGCCGAACTGGTGAAGAAGCTTCTGGTAGCGGTCGGGGTCCATGCCGCGTTCGCCGGCCAGAAGCAGGACAGGATCGCCGGGCAGGACGCGCACGAAGCCGAAAGCAACGATGGTGATCCCGATAAAGGTCGGGATAATCAGCAAAAGCTTGCTGAACAGAAATCTGAGCATGACGATTCCCGAAAACGGAAGGGGGCCGCATGACCGGCATCCGGCTTGCTTTTCGGCCTGCCATCCCGAAAGGCGTCATGCTCTGGTGAGCATCCAGGCGACGCGGTGGGCGCTGCCTGGACCCTCGGGTCAAGCCCGAGGGTGACTCCCGATCGGGGAGAGGTTTTTGCAAACCGGGGCCGCATTTCCGGCCCCCTTCTCTTGTGCGAGGCCTTATTCGGCGATGGTTACATCATCGAAGCGGTGATAGCCGAGCGGGTCCATGACGAAGCCCTCGACCGAATTGGTCATCGGCATGAACACCTTGGAATGGGCGATCGTGTTCCACGGCGCCTGTTCCTTGAAGATCACCTGGGCCTGCTTGTAAAGCTCGGTGCGCTCCTCGGTGTCGGAGGTGACCTTGGCCTTCTGGATCAGTTCCTCGAAGGGCTTGTAGCACCACTGGGCGCGGTTGGAGCCGCCAACGGCATCGCAGCCGAGCAGCACGGCCAGGAAGTTGTCCGGGTCGCCATTGTCGCCGGTCCAGCCGAGAAGCACGGCGCCGTCGCGATCTTCCGCCGAAGAACGGGCCAGATACTCGCCCCACTCATAGGACACGATCTCGGCATCGACGCCGACCTTGGCGAGGTCGGCCTGCATCAGCTCGGCCATGCGCCGGGCATTCGGGTTGTAGGGACGCTGAACCGGCATCGCCCAGATCTTCATCGAAAGATCGGTGACGCCTTCCTCTTCCAGCATCGCCTTGGCGGCTTCCGGATCGTAGGGGTCGTCCTGCACGTCGTCATTATAGGACCACATGGTCGGCGGGATCGGGTTCTTGGCAACCTCGCCGGCGCCCTGAAACACCGATTCCAGAATGGCCTGCTTGTCGACGGCCATGTTCAGCGCCTTGCGGACCTTCGGATTGTCGAAGGGCGCGACCTTGGTGTTATAGGCGAGATAGCCGACATTCAGGCCTTCCTTGGCCATGACCGTGATGTCGTCATTGGATTCCAGCGCTTCCAGATCGGCGGGTGCGGGATAGACCATGATCTGGCACTCGCCGGCTTCCAGCTTCTGGCGGCGAACGGCGGCGTCGGTGGTGATCGCGAAGATCAGGGTGTCGAGGTCTTCCTGACCCTTGTAATAGTCCGGATTGGCCTTATAGCGGATGACGGCATCCTGCTGGTAGTTCACGAAGGTGAACGGGCCGGTGCCGACAGGCTTCTGGTTCAACTGCTCCAGATTGCCGGCTGCTTCGAGCTGGTCGGCATATTCCTTCGACATGATCGAGGCGAAGTCCATGGCGAGGTTGGCGATCATCGGCGCTTCCGGCCGGTTGAGCACGAACTTGACCGTCATGTCATCGACCTTCTCGATGCTCTTGATCAGGTCCGGCATCGACATGCCGTTGAAATATTCCCAGGAGATGCCCGGCGCATACTGGTACCAGGGGCTGGATTCATCCATCTGCCGCATGAACGAGAAGATCACGTCGTCGGCGTTCATCTCGCGCGTCGGGGTGAAATAGTCGGTCGTCTGGAACTTGACGCCCGGACGCAGGTGGAAGGTATATTCCAGACCGTCATCGGAAACGTCCCAGCTCTCGGCAAGGCCGGGTTCGACCTCGGTGGAGCCGTGCTTGAATTCGGCGAGGCGGTTGTAGATGGCGCGCGAGGAGGCGTCGAACGTCGTGCCCGCGGTATAGGGCGCCGGATCGAAGCCCTCGGGGGAGCCCTCCGAGCAGTAGACCAGCGTTGATGCGCTGGCGGCGCCGCCAAGCGATACGAAAACGCTCGTGGCGAGCGCCAAAGCCTTCAGTTTCTTCATCATTTTCCCCTTGTGGTTCATATCGTCGACGGCATCTCGCCGCCAAAGGTTTCGCACTTTCCGGCACCGCTCCCGGCTTTTTCGCCCTGTCACGATCCCGAATTATGCTGAACGGCATGCGGGTCTGCGCCCAACCGCAAACGTCACATTGATGGCGAGACTAGCGCTTTTTATTGACCATGCAATCAAAAAACATGTTACCGCTCTCGCGTCAGGCATGGCAAACACATGAAATCCTTGAATTTTCCATGACTTGCTTATTTTTGGCAAAATGTGGCGGCATGTCGCGTAATTCTGTTTCACGACAATAGGCGCGGCGTTGCCGAAAGTTGCTTTCCACAGGCGACCATACAAGCAGGCCGCTATTTGCCAATCATGCGAAAGTCTGAGATGACCCGCCCTTGATTTCGTGACGTACCGCCATACTCGATAAGGTGATATCCTGCCCCGATACCCATCCGGAGCGCCCGTGACCGAAGCCCGCGTCCATGCCGAACTGATCGCCGTCCTGACCGCGCTCACCAATGACGCGCCGCGGGTGATGACCGTGCGCATGGGCGCAGCCCTCCCCTCCGGCCCGTTCGAAAACGGCCACCGCACGCTGCAGGGCGGGCTGAATTCCTGGGTCAGGGCCCAGACCGGGCATCCCGTCGGCTATCTCGAGCAGCTCTACACCTTCGCCGACCGCGATCGCGGGTTCGATGGCGAGCGCACCATCTCGATCAGCTATCTGGGCCTTGTGCGCGAACAACCGCCGCCCGGCGGCGGCGGGCCGCTGTGGAAGGACTGGTACACCTATTTTCCGTGGGAGGACCTGCGCGAGGGCCGGCCGGAAATCCTGGAACAGGTCAGCGACCTGATGATGCAGTGGGCAATCAGCGAGCGGCCGGGCCGCGCCGAGCGCCGCCAGCGCATCCGCTTCGCCTTCGGCATGGACGGCATGGCCTGGAACGAGGAACTGGTGCTGCAGCGCTTCGAGCTGATGTATGAGGCGGGGCTGATCGCCGAGGCCGGACAGACGCCCGCCTTCTGGTTCGGCAAGCCGATGGCCGCCGATCACCGCCGTATTCTGGCGACCGCGATCGCGCGGCTGCGCGCCAAGATCAAATACCGGCCGGTGATCTTCGAACTCATGCCGGAAAGCTTCACGCTGCTGCAGCTTCAGAAATGCGTCGAGGCGCTGGCGGGCCTCAAGCTGCACAAGCCCAATTTCCGCCGCCAGATCGACCAGCAGAACCTGATCGAGGAAACCGGACAGACCTCCGACAAGGCCGGCGGCCGCCCGGCCCGGCTTTACCGCTATCGCCACGCGATTGTCGAGGAACGGGCGCTGACGCTTTCGAGGCTCCCGCTCGCCCGTTCTTGACTCCCCCTCAATATGGGCGTAATGCTTGCGCCCATGATATACTCATATTGAGTATTAATCGACCAGCGCGAGGTTACCCCAACGCCTCCCCTGGCAGGCCCGGCGCGGCTTCCCCGATTCTTCCGCGCCGGGCCGAACACAGGAGATAACGCAGATGAACGCGCCCTTTTCCGCAGCAACCCTTTACGACCGGGTGGCCCATGTCATTCCCAAGGCGGAATGGCTGAGCTTTTCCGACGATATCGAGGCGATCCACCGCCTGAAGCGGGAGCGCAATGCCGTCATCCTCGCCCATAATTACCAGACGCCGGAAATCTTCCACGGCGTCGCCGATATCGTCGGCGACAGCCTGGCGCTGGCGCGGGAGGCCACAAGGGTCGATGCCGACGTGATCGTGCTGGCCGGCGTCCACTTCATGGCCGAGACGGCGAAGCTGCTGAACCCGGAAAAGACCGTACTGATCCCCGACATGGCCGCCGGCTGTTCGCTGGCGGACTCGATCACGCCCGAGGATATCGCGCTGATGCGGCAGGCCCATCCCGGCGCGCCGGTGGTCACCTATGTCAACACCTCGGCGGCCGTCAAAGCCGCCTCCGACATCTGCTGCACCTCGGGCAATGCCAAAAGGGTTGTGGAATCGCTCGGCGTGCCGAAAGTGCTCATGCTGCCCGACGAATATCTCGCCCGCAACGTCGCCCGCGAGACCGATGTCGAACTGATCGCCTGGCGCGGACATTGCGAGGTACACGAGCTGTTCACCGCCGAAGACGTGCGCGAAATGCGCGCGGCATGGCCGGGCGTCACCATCATCGCCCACCCGGAATGCCCGCCCGAAGTGGTGGCCGAGGCCGATTTTTCCGGCTCCACCGCCGGCATGTCGGATTATGTCCGCGACGCGAGGCCCGGCCGCGTGGTGCTTCTGACCGAATGCTCGATGAGCGACAATGTCGCGGTCAACCATCCGGACGTGAATTTCGTCCGGCCCTGCAATCTGTGCCCGCACATGAAGCGGATCACGCTTGGCAATATCCGCACCGCCCTTCAGGAGATGCGCCACGAGGTCACCGTCGATCCCGCGATCGCCGATGATGCCCGCCGCGCCGTCGAGCGGATGCTCGCGGTATGACCATCGCCGTCATCGGTTCCGGTATCGGCGGACTGGCAACGGCGCTTGCGCTGGCGCCGATGCCCGTCGTGCTGATGACCAAGGCCGCGCTCGGCGCGGAAACCTCCACCGGCTGGGCGCAGGGCGGCATCGCCGCCGCCCTTGGCGACGACGATAGCGCGGAGCTGCATCTTGCCGATACGCTGGCGGCCGGGGACGGGCTTTGCGACGCCGAGGCGACGGCGCGGATATTGCAGGGTGCGCCGGAGGCGATCGCCTTTCTCGAGCACCATGGCGTCGCCTTCGATCGCGCCCCCGATGGACGGCTCGCCTTCGGGCTGGAAGCCGCCCATTCCCGCCGGCGGATCATCCATGCCGGCGGCGATGCCACGGGCGCGGCGATCGTCAAGGCGCTGACGAAGGCCGTGGCCGCAACCCCTTCGATCACGGTCGTTTCCGGGGCAGAGGTGCGCCGGTTGCTGGTGCGCGACAATGCGGTCTGCGGCCTCGCCGGCGTGAAGGACGGGCAACCGTTCCGGCTCGCCGCCTCCCGGGTTGTGATCGCAACCGGCGGCATAGGCGGGCTCTACGACGCCTCGACCAACCCATCGGGCAATTTCGGCCAGGGCGTGGCGCTTGCCGCCCGCGCCGGGGCAATGCTTGCCGACATGGAATTCGTGCAGTTCCACCCGACTGCGCTCGCAACCGACATCCGCCCGCTGCCGCTGATCAGCGAGGCGGTGCGCGGCGAAGGGGCCTTGCTTCTGAATGAGAAGGGCGAGCGCTTTCTGGCCGCAACGCCGGGCGCGGAGCTTGCGCCGCGCGATGTCGTCGCCCGCGCGATCGCCGCCGAAATCGCCCGGGGCGGTCGGGTTTTTCTGGATGCGCGGGCCGCGCTCGGTAGCCGCTTCAAGAACCGCTTTCCGGAGATCTTCGCGATCTGCGCCCGCGCCGGCATCGACCCGGCGACCGATCTCATTCCGGTGCGCCCGGCCGAGCATTACCATATGGGCGGGATCGCCGTGGATGCTTCGGGCCGCAGCTCGGTCGGCGGTCTTTATGCCGTCGGCGAATGTGCTGCGACCGGGCTCCATGGCGCGAACCGGCTGGCCAGCAATTCGCTGCTGGAGGCCGCCGTCACCGGGCTTGCCGCCGCCGCCGATATCGCCGCCGCGCCGCCCGGCCGCGTGATGCCGCTTCCGGCACTGGCGCTGCCCGCCGCCCCCAGGCTTGCCACCGTGCGCGGCATCGTCTCAAGCGCGCTCGGCGTCACCCGCGATCACGCCGCCCTTGGCGAGGCGATCGCCGCTCTGCTGCCGCTCGCAGAAGGCGACGGCCCGGACGCCGACCCGGCGATCGTCGCGCTCTCGATAGCCGTGTTCGCCGCGATGCGCGAAGAATCTCGCGGCGGCCATGCCCGCATCGACTTTCCGCAGAAGAACCCCGAAAGCCGGCGCCGAACGATGACGCTCGACGCCGTTTTCGCCCATGCCCGCGCGCTTGCCGCGCGCCCCGCGCTTGCCCGTAGCGCCTGAGGACCATGCCATGCTGCCCCACCTGATCATCGAACCCGCCGTCCGCCGCGCGCTTGAGGAAGACCTCGGCCTTGCCGGCGACATCACCGCCAATGCCGTAATCCCGGCCGGCCATCGTTCCACCGTGGTGATGGCGGCGCGCCGGCGCGGCGTGATCGCCGGTCTCGATGCCGCCGAACTCGCCTTCACGCTGGTCGACCCGGCCATCGTCATGACCCGGCATGTGGCGGATGGCGACAAGGTCGAGGCCGGCGATATCGTCGCGACCGTCACCGGCCCCTCGCGCGGGCTGCTGACGGGCGAGCGCACCGCGCTCAATTTCCTCGGCCATCTCTCCGGCATCGCCACCGTGACGGCCGGGGTTGTCGCGGCCGTCGAGGGCACCGATGCGGCGATCGTATGCACCCGCAAGACCACGCCGGGGCTGCGCGCACTGGAGAAATACGCCGTGAAGGCCGGCGGCGGCGGCAATCACCGCTTCTCGCTCGCCGATGCGGTGCTGATCAAGGACAATCATATCGCGATCGCCGGCGGCATCCGTCCGGCGCTTCAGGCGGCAAAGCGGCACGCCGGCCACATGGTCAAGATCGAGATCGAGGTCGACACGCTCGACCAGCTCCGCGAGGCGATGGATGAGGGCGTCGACGCCGTGCTGCTCGACAACATGTCGCCGGAAACCCTCACTGAAGCGGTTTCGATCGTCGCCGGCCGCGCGATCACCGAGGCCTCGGGCGGCATCACGCCCGAGACCGCCGGCGCGGTCGCAAGAGCCGGCGTCGACCTGATCTCGATCGGTTGGCTGACCCATTCCGCCCCCGTGCTTGATATCGGGCTCGACTACCGAACGGCGGCGGCCTGAGGGAACGCATAATGCAGCCGGACACAGCCCCGGTCGAGCGCCTTGACGCTTAGCAGGCCCGGTTGCGCCGCAAACCCCGTCGCCGGAAACAGCGGCGACCCCCCGCCGATCAGTTCCGGCATGACATAGATCTCGATCTCGTCGAGCGCGCCACGCTCCATGAACGCCATCTGCAGTTTTCCACCGCCGAGCATCCAGACATCGCCATCGTCCAGCGCGCGCAGTTCCGCGATCAGGCTGTCGACGTCCGTCCTCGTCTCGATTGCCCCCTTCGGGCGGTCGATGGGGCGTGACGTCACGACCAGCGCCCGCTTGCCTTCATAGGGCCAGGGGCCTTCCATACGGTCCAGAAAGTCATACGTGCCCCGCCCCATGACAAGGGTGCCGATCCGCTCCAGGAAGCGATTGTAATCGTGTTCGCCGAGATCGAGCCCGTCATAGCGGAACAGCCAATCGAGATTGTCGTCCGGTCCGGCGATGAACCCGTCGAGGCTGGTTGCGATATAACCCACAATCTTTGCCATAAGCGCTCCTTGTTTATAAATGAATGTTCATTTATAAACGCCTCATGCCCAGAAACAAGTCAATTTCCGAACCGGCCCTTCTCGCCATACTGCTCGACGCCATCGCCGAGACCGGTCCGGACTACCTGACCTTCGCCAGGGCCGCCGCGCGCAGCGGCCTTTCCGCACCGACCCTGGTACAGCGGTTCGGCGACCGCGCGGCGATGGTCGAGGCCATCCTGATGTTTGCCTGGGACCGGCTTGATGAGGCAACCGAAGCCGCCGATGCCGCCTTTCCGGTCTCGCCGCGTGGCGCGATCGACCTGCTTCTGCATCTCACGCCCGATGCCGAACATGGCCTCGATGGCGGCTTGCCGCTTCTGCGCGAGGACATGCGCAACCCGGCGCTGAGGGCGCGCGGCAGGGCCTGGGGCGACAGGCTTTCGGCCGCGCTTTCGCGCCGGCTCGGCGATAATCCGGCGCTGGGGCGTCAGATGGCGAGCCTGTGGCAGGGCGCGATCATCTGGTGGGGTTTCGACCGCAACGGCCCGCCGCAGGCGGCTATCGGCGAGGCTCTCGAAGGCTGGTGCCGCACCGCCGGCCTCGATCAAAGCCCGCAACGTTGAGCGCGGACGCAAGAGCCGGCGTCGATCCGATCCCGATTGGCTGGCCGCCCCATTCGGCTCCGGTTCCCGATAGCGTGCCCGACATTAAAAACGCCGCCGAGCGAACCGGCAGGCATTTTCTCCCGTAATTCCCCTTGTCTGGTTGTTGTGGATGCGCGCCGCGCAGAGACTCGCCTTTGCCGGTCGCGCGCAAAACCGTGAGAGGAGACAGGGATGAACCGGAGAACCTCATTTTTGCTTGCGTTTCCGCTGGCGGCCGCGCCCGGGCTTGCCGAAGCCTCCGAGCTTGCCGGCGTGTGGGCGCGCGGCGATGGCAAGGCGCGGGTGCTGGTCGAGCAATGCGGCGACGACCTGTGCGCCACCAATGTCTGGGTCAGGCCCGGCACGCGCAACGAGCGCGTCGGCGACACGCTGGTCATGGATGTCGACCCGGTCGGGCCGTCGCGCTACGAGGGCCGGGCCCGCGATGTGCGGCGCGGCCTGACCTATTCCATGGAGATCTCGCTGGACGGCGCGGCGATGGAGACGCGCGGCTGCATCCTCGGCAAGCTGATCTGCAGATCGGCGAACTGGACCAGCCTGAACTGAAGGTCCATGGCAAGGGTCAAAGCCCGTAATACCAGGGCGCCGTCAACGCGAACACCACGGTGAGCAGCACGATCAAGGGCACGCCGGCGCGGATGAAATCGCCGAAACTGTAGTGGCCCGGCCCCATGACCATGAGATTGGTCTGGTAGCCGATCGGGGTCGCGAACGAGCAGTTGGCGGCATAGATCACGGCTGCGGCGAAGGCCTCCGGCGGCGCGCCGATCTGCCGCGCCATGCTGAGCCCGATCGGGATGAACAGCGCGACCGCCGCATTGTTGGAAAGCACATTGGTGAGGATCGAGACGCCGACGAACAGCATCACGATCATCAGCCACGCCGAGGAGCCGCCGCCAAGCGCGACGATGCCTTCCGCGATCAGTTGCGCGCCGCCGGTTGCCTGAAGCGCCGTCGCCATGGCGATCGACGCGCCGACGAGCAGGTATATCTGCCGGTCGAAAGCGCGGGCGGCCTGTTGCAGCGTCAGGCAGCCGAACAGGATCATCAAAAGCGCGCCGGTAACGGCATTGACCACCATCGGCGTGATACCGGTGGCCGACAGGATGACGATCGCCGCGAAGATGCCGCTCGCCAAGAGCGCCTTGTCGCGCGGCGGCACGCTTTCGGCCGAATGCTCGAGCAGAAGGATATCGTGGTTGCCGCGCATGGCGCGCAGATCGTCCTCGCGACCGCCGATCAGCAGCGTATCGCCCGCCTCGAAACGCAGTTGCGAGAACGGCGTCCGCGCCATCCGGCTTTTGCGGCGGACACCGAATATGGCGATGTTGAAGCGCTGCTGAATGCCGCTGAAGCGCACCGTGCGTCCCTCGAACAGCGAACCGGGCGTGATCACCGCTTCGGCCAGATGATAATGCGCGCCCACCCGCCGTTCCGACGTCGGCAGGGTCCCGTCCGGCGGCGCCGCGAGGCTGATCTCGCCCTTGGCCAGAAGATCCATGAACCCCTTGCGGGTGCCCGTCATCTGCAACCGGTCGCCCGGCTGCAGCGTCAGGCCGTCGTCATAAGGCGGCAGCAGCACCTTCTCATCGCGCACGAGCGCATGCAGCGACATCGGCGTCAGCACGGGAAAGAAGCCCGAGCGGGCACGTTCCCCGACATAGCGGCTTTCGCCGAGCAGAACCACCTCGCCCAGAAACTGGGTGCCGGCGCTTTCCTGTTCGAAGCGCTTTTGCGACCGCTCCCGGGTGAAGATCCGCGGCATGACGAACAGCACATAGACAGCGCCGGCGCCGGCGAGAATAGCGCCCATGCCGGTGATATCGAAAAAGCCGAGATTGACGCCCTCGCGACTGGCGATGCCGGCCGCGATCAGGTTTGTCGAGGAACCAATCATCGTGGTCATGCCGCCCAGAATGGTGATGAAGGAGAGCGGCATGAAGATCTGGTAGGGCGGCAGGCGGAACCGCGCGGCAAGCGAGGCCAGCACCGGAATGAAGATGACGACGACCGGCGTGTTGTTCAAAAATGCCGAGGTCATGCCGCAGGTCGCCAGGATCATGATGATCAGCAGGCGCGGATTGGCGCCGTAGAACTGGCCGATCCGGTTGGTCACGCCCTCCAGCGCGTCGGTCGCGAACAGGCCCTGGCCGACGATCAGGAGGGCCAGCACCGTGACCAGCGCCGGCGAGGAGAAGCCGGCGAGCATATCCTCGATCGGCAGCGGCCTTCCGCCTTCCACAGTAAACGGGAACGCGCCGAACAGCACAAGAAGCATGCCCAGCGCGGCGAGCGACACCGCTTCGATCGGGAAACGGTCAAGGGAATAAAGACCGATCGTCCCGACGATAATCGCCATTGTCGCCACAAGATGAAAATGTTCGATCAAAAGAGCCTCGTAAAAATCCGGACACACCTGTCCCGAGACCGAAGCGATGCCCCCGCTCCCGCAAAAACCGGCTGTCCTCACATCATCGAAAAGTCGACTTTGACAGCATTCCCGCGGCTTCCGCAAGTGTTGGCTAAAAAGACCGCCGCAACTGCACCGTCCTCAAGCCTGCCGCATTTTCGGGCTTTATCTGGCGTGGCCGCATTTTCTCCCATTTTGGGTTCTAGGCGCTCCTTGAGCCCAGTGACGCAAACGTAAAGGTCAAATGACCCAATACCAAGAAGGCCAAATCCAGTGTTAGAGGACCAAGCCCGCATGCCGCCACGCAACTTTTTTTCCGTCCGCAAAAACCCGGCAACCAAAGGCGCCTCCGCCTGTTCCGGCCGTTGTGACACCCGTCAGTCTCTGACCGTCCGCTCCGGTCGTAATGAAAAATTTACCCTGCGCGCAGTATTTTTCCGACTGGCACCTGTCACACCGTCTTTGAGTTTTGCGTAGGAAGTGTGTTTCGTGACGTCGATCAAGAATTCGAAATCCCGCCCCGGGCGTGATCGCAGGAACGGCTTGCTGCGGCTTTCGCTCGCGTGCATCATGGCGGCGATCGCCGGCGGCGCGATCATCACCATCGCCTCATCGCCGATCATCTCGGCGACGGTCTCCAAGCCCGAATTCGCCTCCTCGCGCGGCATCAGCCTCACGGTCAACCCGGCATTCAAGGCGCCCGAGCGCGCCCAGAGCGCCAAGGAAGCGCGTCTGCTTGCCGCAAGGACCGGCCAGGCCCGCGCGAAGCCGGCGCTCGCTCCGGATGATATCAGGCAGGCCCTTCTGGCGGGCCGGCTGGAGCAGGCCGGCCGCATGGCGCTCGCCGATCTCCAGCGCGGCCTTGTCGGCCGCCAGATCGCTGATAATGCCGGCTCCGAAATCGCGCTTGCCGGGGTTCCGCCCGAGCTTCAGCCGAAAGCGGCGGCGGTCCCGACGCCCGCCGCCCCGTCCACCACGCTTGCCGCGCTCGCCCCGAGCAGCGACACCAATGCCGACGATGCCTTCAAACTGGTGCTCCAGGGCGCCGATTCATCCCGTCTCTCGCCGGGTGAAGTGCCGGTGCCCGCCAAACGGCCCGCAGGCATGCAGCTTGCCTATGCCGATTTCGGTCACGACGATCTCGACGAAATCATGGGCGAGGTTCCCGGCCGCACCAAGAAGGTCGCCGTCTACGATATCTCCGCCGCCAAGGTCTACATGCCGGACGGAGAGGTGATGGAAGCCCATTCCGGCAAGGGCAAGTATCGCGACAACCCGAACGGCACCCATGTCAAGATGGCCGGCGCCGTCCCGGCGGCAACCTACAAGCTGACCATGCGCGAATCGCTGTTCCACGGCGTGCCGGCGCTGCGCATGACCTCGGTCGACGGCACCAATCCGCTCGGCCGCACCGGTATTCTCGCCCACACCTACATGCTGCGCACGCCGGGCGATTCCCATGGCTGCCTGGTGTTCAAGGACTATTACAAGTTCCTGAAAGCGTGGAAGGCCGACAAGGTCGATTATATCGTCGCGGTTCCGAGCCTTGAGGAAGGGGCCAGCACGCTGCTGGCGAACCGGTCAAACTGACGCGGCCAGGCGTTTCCGCCTGGCCGTAAAAATACCCGAGACTCTGCTGAAGGGGATCAGAAATCCCAGTCGTCGTCCTCGGTGGCGATTGCCTTGCCAATGACATAGGAGGAGCCGGAGCCGGAGAAGAAGTCGTGGTTCTCATCGGCGTTCGGCGACAGCGCCGACAGGATCGCCGGGTTTACCTTGCAGGCTTCCGGCGGGAACAGCGCCTCGTAACCGAGATTCATCAGCGCCTTGTTGGCGTTATAATGCAGGAAGGCCTTCACATCCTCGGTGAGCCCGACCGCATCGTAAAGCTGTTCGGTATATTTGGATTCGATCTCGTAGAGTTCGAACAGCAGGCCGAAGGTGAAATCCTTGATCGCCTCGCGCTCGGCCTCGGAAACTTTCTTCAGTCCCTGCTGGAACTTGTAGCCGATATAATAGCCATGCACGGCCTCGTCGCGGATGATCAGGCGGATCAGATCGGCGGTGTTGGTGAGCTTGGCGCGGCTCGACCAGTACATCGGCAGATAGAAGCCCGAATAGAACAGGAAGCTTTCGAGGAAGACGCTCGCGACCTTCTTTCGAAGCGGATCGGTGGCGCGGTATTCCTGCAGGATGAGCTGCGATTTTTCCTGGAGGAAGGCGTTTTCTTCCGACCAGCGATAGGCGTCGTCCACTTCCGGCATCGAGCAGAGCGTGGAGAAGATCGAGGAATAGGAGCGTGCGTGAACGGCCTCCATGAAGGCGATATTGGTCAACACCGCTTCCTCGTGCTGGGTGACGGCATCCGGCATCAGCGTGATCGCGCCGACCGTGTTCTGGATGGTGTCGAGCAGCGTCAGACCGGTGAAGACGCGGATGGTAAGTTTCTGCTCGTCTTCCTTGAGCGTCGACCAGGAGGGAATGTCGTTCGACAGCGGCACTTTCTCCGGCAGCCAGAAATTGCCGGTGAGCCGGTTCCAGACCTCGAGGTCCTTCTCGTCGACGATGCGGTTCCAGTTGACCGCGCGCGGCACGGCGATGACGGGTTTCTTCTGCATGTTCATGGTTTTTCTTCCCCTCATCACAGGCTGCAGGATACGCAGCCTTCGACCTCGGTGCCCGAAAGCGCCATCTGCCGAAGACGGATGTAGTAAATGGTCTTGATGCCCTTCTTCCAGGCGTAGATCTGCGCCTTGTTGACATCGCGCGTGGTGGCGGTGTCGCGGAAGAACAGCGTCAGCGACAGGCCCTGGTCGACATGCTGGGTGGCCGCCGCATAGGTGTCGATGATCTTCTCCGGCCCGATTTCATAGGCGTCCTGGTAATATTCCAGATTGTCATTGTCCATGAACGGCGCCGGATAATAGACGCGGCCGATCTTGCCTTCCTTGCGGATCTCGATCTTCGAGACGATCGGATGGATCGAGGCGGTGGCATTGTTGATGTAGGAGATCGAGCCGGTCGGCGGCACGGCCTGCAGGTTGCGGTTATAAAGACCGCCCTTCATCACCGCGTCCTTCAGCGCCAGCCAGTCTTCCTTCGTCGGCAGGTCGATGCCGGCCTTTTCGAACAGGTCGCGCACGCGCTCGGTCGCCGGTTCCCAGTCCTTCTCGATGTATTTGTCGAAATATTCGCCGCTTGCATATTTCGACTTCTCGAAGTCCGCGAAGGTCACGCCGCGTTCGACGGCGATCCGGTTCGAGGCCTTCAGCGCGTGATAGGTCACGGCGTAGAAATACATGTTGGTGAAGTCGACGCCTTCCTCCGAGCCGTAGAAGATCCGCTCGCGGGCGAGATAGCCGTGCAGGTTCATCTGGCCAAGGCCGATGGCGTGGCTTTCGTCATTGCCCTTCTCGACGGAGGGAACCGAGGAGATGTGGCTCATGTCGGACACGGCCGTCAGCGCGCGGATCGCGGTATCGACGGTGCGGCCGAAATCGTCCGAATCCATCGCCATGGCGATGTTCATCGAGCCGAGATTGCAGGAAATGTCCTTGCCCATATGCTTGTAAGACAGATCCTCGTCGAATTCGCTCGCTTCCGAGACCTGCAGGATTTCCGAGCAGAGATTGCTCATCGAAATCCGGCCGGCGACCGGGTTGGCGCGGTTGGCGGTATCCTCGAACAGGATATAGGGATAGCCGCTTTCGAACTGCAGTTCGGCCAGCGTCTGGAAGAAGGCGCGGGCGTTGATCTTCTTCTTGCGGATTTCCGGGTTGTCGACCATCTCGCGGTAATGCTCGGAGATCGAAACCTCGGTCATCGCCTTGCCGTAGACGCGCTCGACGTCATAGGGCGAGAACAGGTACATGTCCTCGTTGTTCTTGGCGAGTTCGAAGGTGATGTCGGGGATCACCACGCCAAGCGACAGCGTCTTGATGCGGATCTTTTCATCCGCATTCTCGCGCTTGGTGTCGAGGAAGCGCATGATATCGGGGTGATGGGCGTTGAGATAGACCGCGCCCGCGCCCTGACGCGCGCCAAGCTGATTGGCGTAGGAGAAGGAGTCTTCGAGCAGCTTCATCACCGGGATGACGCCGGAGGACTGGTTCTCGATCTTCTTGATCGGCGCGCCATGCTCGCGGATGTTCGTCAGCGACAGCGCCACGCCGCCGCCGCGCTTGGAAAGCTGCAGCGCCGAATTGATCGAGCGGCCGATGCTTTCCATATTGTCTTCGATGCGCAGCAGGAAGCAGGAGACCAGTTCGCCGCGGCTCTTCTTGCCGGCGTTGAGGAAGGTCGGCGTTGCGGGCTGAAAACGGCCGGCGATGATTTCATCGACGAGCGCGGTCGCAAGCGCCTCATCGCCCTTGGCAAGCGCGAGCGCGACCATGCAGACGCGGTCTTCGTAGCGCTCCAGATAGCGTTTGCCGTCAAACGTCTTCAGCGTATAGGCGGTGTAATATTTGAAGGCGCCCAGGAAGGTCTGGAACCGGAACTTCTTGTCGAAGGCATGGTCCCAGAGATCGCGCACGAAATTGAACGCATACTGGTCGAGCACTTCCTGCTCGTAATAGCCTTCATCGACCAGATAATCGAGCTTCTCCCTGAGGTTATGGAAGAACACGGTGTTCTGGTTGACGTGCTGCAGGAAATACTGCTTCGCCGCCAGCCGGTCCTTGTCGAACTGGATGTGCCCGTTCTCGTCATAGAGATTGAGCATCGCGTTCAGGGCATGATAGTCCAGCGTCGCGGGCTTCGCCTTGGCGACGCCCTTTTCCGCAACTTTCTCGGTGCCCTGCACGGTTTCTTCCTCGGCGCTTGTGGCCATCCTCAATTCTGCCGTTTCCAAAACTCTTCCAGCCCTTGTTTGACGTTGTTGACATCCTCTTCAGTCCCGAGAAGCTCGAAACGGTAGAGGTATGGTACCTTGCATTTTGCCGCGATGATGTCGCCGGCAATGCCGTAGGTATTTCCAAAATTCGTGTTTCCGGAAGCGATGACGCCGCGCACCAGCGCCCTGTTTTCCGGATCGTTGAGGAACTGGATGACCGGTTTCGGCACCGCTCCCCTGCCGTCCCCGCCGGCATAGGTGGGAACGACCAGCACATAGGGCTCGTCCACCTTTTTCGTGTCGCCCTGGGGGCCGAGACGCTTTGCCGGAAGGCCAGTCTTGGTCACGAAACGATGGGTGTTGCCCGTGGCGCTCGAATAGTAGACGAGCATGCCCGTCATCCTCTTGTCCTCTTCACCAACACGGCGCGCCCGTCTGACGCGCCGTCTGATCGCTCAGGCGCCCGCCGCATGGATGCGGCGCAACGCCTTCTTCAGGCTTCGCCGGTTATCAGCCGGCGGCATTCATGGTCAGGCAAGCGCGCCGATCATGTCCGGACGGAAGCCCGACCAGTGCTGCTCGCCGGCGACCACGACCGGGACCTGCCGGTAGCCCATGCCGACGACCTGATCATAGGCATCGTTGTCCACCGACACATCAACCACTTCATAGTCGAGGCCCTTGCGCTCCAGCGCGCGGGTCGTTGCATTGCACTGCACGCAAGCCGGTTTGGAATAGACAGTGATCTTCATCGTTATCCTCGCATAATCATTTTCTTCAAAAAGCGCCGCCGGGCGAACCCTCGGCGCTTCCCGCGCATCTGGCGAGGCTGGCAACCAACACGGCATAGCCTCGTCCCGGACCCATGGCCGGCTCTTGCCTGATCGAAACGCCGGCGGTTGCAAACGGCCGCCGCCGCCATTTCTCAACAGACATCTCGAACACATTGACCGGACTGGCATTTTGGCTCTCCAGAAGCCGGCAGAAATCGCGCTGTCCACGAGGAACACCACTTCGACATATACCTATGGAGACTCAAAAAACCTGAGAACCGGACGCCGCTGACGTGTCAGCATTGATTCGATAGACTCACCATAACACAATATCTGCGAACAGGAATGCCAAAACCAACCATATATAGTGTTCCGTGGACCTGTTTTCCACATTCAGGGTTAACGCATTGTGACAGAGGGGAAAAATACAGTCCGGAACGGGCGAACAGCGCTGATGCAGCATGTGCCGGCCCGGCGAATCGGTCTCTTGAAATTGCCGATGGCCATAAAGATGACCCTTCGCCACCGGCAACGGCTACCAACCGATAGTTGAACCATCATGCACGCGGGATTTCTTTCGCGCTTTCCACAGGGGGGCGAAAAAGCAGGGGATGACGGAAACTTCAGGTCGGCAACAACGCGCTCAAGGGACAAGCCTTTGAGAAGCCAGCCCTATTCGTCGTCGGAGGACGATGGCCGCCGCTCATAGCGCAGCACGAAGACATAAAGCGCGAGCGTGCCGAGCGCCATCGCAAACCATGTCAGCGCGTAGCTCAGATGTGCATTGCGGAACGAGACCACGGTCAGGCCGCCGATCGGCAGCTTGCCCGTCGGGCCGCTCGCTTCGGCATCGATGAAATAGGGCGCGAACGGCACCAGGCCCCGGGTGCCCATGATCGAGGCGACATCGCGGCGATACCATTTGCCATCGACGGGATCATTGGCGCGCGAAAACAGCCAGCCCTTGCTTTCCGGCATGCGCAGCAACCCCGCGACCGTGACCTCGCCCTCGGGCGCGCGATAATTGGCGGGATTGTCCTGCCTGCCTTCAGGCACGAAGCCGCGGTTGATCAGCACATAGCTGCCGTCATCGCGCAGAAGCGGCGTCATCACGAAATAGCCGGCGCCGAGCTGGGTCGGATAGTAGATCAGCGTCTGCGCCGCCTCGATATAGCGACCGGTGACGCTGACATGGCGATAGGCGTCATCTTCGCGCGTCACCATCTCCCCTGCCCTAGGCGCGGGCACAGCCGGCGCTTCGACGCGGGCATCGACGGCGGCGATCAGATCGCGCTTCCATTGCAGGCGATAGACCTGCCAGATGCCGAGCGCGGTGAAGCCCGCAAACAGGATCGCGGCAATCGCGGTGAGGATCAGGAATTTCTTGCGGGACATGGCGGCCATTGCGGCAAAGACCTTTCGGGCCGGCGTCTTACAATGCTTTGTAAAGCACGCAGGTCGGCGGCGCGTCACCTCCGGCGCAATCAAGGCCATCGCCCTGGAAGGCGCCTCGGATCGGAATGACGCCGGAACGTGGCGAAACGGCGTTCGCCGGATAATACGGAACCGCCCCGCAGCCAGGCTGCGGGGCGGAGAAAAGCGTTACTGCTGGCCCTGCACGATGATGTTGCCGGTGACGCCGGCGTCGCGCAATTGCTGGGCGATCTCGGGCGTGGCGCAGACGATGGTGCCGTCGTCGAGATAGGTGAACCCGCTTTCCGGCAGCGGCATCATGTATTTGTTCATGTTGTGCATGACCCAGAGCGAGCCCGCCAGCACGATCAGAAGCAGGATCAGCGCCAGCAGCGAGGAGGCCATGGTCCAGCCCTGTTCCTGGTTGGGGCTGAGCAGCAGGAAATAGCGCAGATGAACCAGAATCTGGGCGGCCGCGCAGATCATCACCACCGTCAGCAGGAACGCCTTGCTGGAGATCGCATCCGCCATCACCAGCCCGAAGGGGATGATGGTCAGCACCGCCGCCAGCACGAAACCGGTCATCAGCCCCTTGAAGCTGCCATGGCCGTGGGAAGTGTGTTCAGCGCTGCTCATAGGATCGCTCCGGTAAGATAGACCAGCGAGAACACGCCGATCCAGATCAGGTCGAGGAAGTGCCAGAACATCGAAAGCGTCGCGGTCCGGCGGCGCATCGGCGCGCTGAGGCCACGCTTCGAGATCTGGACCATCAGCACGATCAGCCAGATCGTGCCGAAGGTCACATGCAGGCCGTGGGTGCCGACCAGGGTGAAATAGGCGGAAAGAAACGCCGAACGGTCGGGCGTCGCGCCCTCGGAGATCAGGTCGTGGAACTCGTAGACTTCCATCGCCAGAAACCCGACCGCGAACAGGCCGGCAATGGCGAGCCATTTCAAGAGCCCGGCCTTGTCGTTCTTGTCCATGCGCAGCATGCCCATGCCGAAGGTAACGGAGGACAGCAGCAGCAACGCCGTTTCCACCAGCGCGAACCACAGGTGGAACAGGTCGTTGGGCGCCGGCCCGCCCGCATAGGAGCGGCCGAGCACGGCATAGGTCGCGAACAACGTGCCGAAGATCAGGCAGTCGCTCATCAGGTAGATCCAGAAGCCAAGCTGCGTCGGACTGTCGTGGGCGTGGTCGTCGTGATGCGCGCTCGTATCGGCGCCCGTATCAGCGATCGTCGTCATACAAGTGCCTCCTTGGCCTTTTCCTGGTCGCGGGCGACCTGTTCGGCCGGAACATAGTAATCACGGTCGAAATCGAAGGTGTGGTAGATGATCGAGCCGATCGCCAGCACGAAGCTCAGCACCACCAGCCACCACATGTGCCACACCAGCGCGAAGCCGAGCGCGAGGCAGAAGAAGGCGGGCACGATGCCGGCCCAGGTATTCTTCGGCATGTGGATCGGCTTGTACTCGGTCGGCCACTCAAAGCCTTCCTTCTTCATCCGCCACCAGGCATCACGGCCGGTCACGACGAAATCGGCAGGGAAATTGTAGGGCGCGACCGGAGACGTGGTCGCCCATTCCAGCGTGCGGCCGTTCCACGGGTCCGGACCGCATTTCAGCGCGTCGCGGTTCTTGATGGAAACGACGAGCTGGATCACGGTGCAGGCGATGCCGCAGCCGATCAGCAGCATGCCGATGCAGGCGATGACGAAATAGATCTGCCAGCCGGCATCGGTGTAGCTCTGCAGCCGGCGGGTGACGCCCATCAGGCCGAGCACGTAGAGTGGCATGAAGGCGACGTAGAAGCCGATGCACCAGAACCAGAACGAGCGGCGGCCCCATTTGTCGTCGAGCTTGAAGCCGAACACTTTCGGCCACCAATACTGGTAACCCGCCATCAGCCCGAACACCACGCCGCCGATGATGACATTGTGGAAGTGGGCGATCAGGAACAGCGAGTTGTGGAGCTGGAAGTCCGCCGGCGGAACCGCCAGCATGACGCCGGTCATGCCGCCGATGGTGAAGGTGATCAGGAAGCCCACCGTCCAGTACATCGGGGTCTCGAACCGGATCCGGCCGCGATACATGGTGAACAGCCAGTTGAAGATCTTCGCCCCCGTCGGCACGGCGATGATCATCGTCGAAATGCCGAAGAAGGTGTTGACATTCGCGCCGGAGCCCATGGTGAAGAAGTGGTGCAGCCAGACGACGAAGGACAGCACCAGAATGCAGGCCGTGGCATAGACCATGGAGCGATAGCCGAACAGCGGCTTGCCCGAGAAGGTCGCGACCACTTCGGAGAAGATGCCGAAACAGGGCAGGATCAGGATATAGACTTCCGGGTGACCCCAGATCCAGATCAGGTTCACATACATCATGGGGTTGCCGCCCATGTCGTTGGTGAAGAAGTGCATGCCGAGATAGCGGTCAAGCGCCAGCATGGCAAGCGTTGCCGTCAGCACCGGGAAGGCTGCGACGATCAGCACGTTGGCGGCAAGCGTGGTCCAGGCGAACACCGGCATGCGCATCATGGTCATGCCCGGCGCGCGCATCTTCAGGATGGTCGCGACCATGTTGACGCCCGATAACGTCGTTCCTATCCCCGCGATCTGTAGCGACCATATGTAATAGTCGACCCCCACATCGGGCGAGTATGCGATCCCCGAAAGCGGCGGCATGGCGAGCCAGCCGGTGCGGCCGAGCAGGCCGATGAACAGCGAAACGTTGAGCAGGATCGCGCCCGAAACCGTCATCCAGAACGAGAAGTTGTTCAGCCACGGAAAGGCCACGTCGCGCGCGCCGATCTGCAGCGGCATCGCGATGTTCATCACGCCGACTAGGAAGGCCATGGCGAAGAAGAAGATCATGACCGTGCCGTGGGCGGTGAAGATCTGGTCGAAATGGTGCGGCGGCAGATAGCCCTGGGCGCCGCCGGCGGCAATCGCCTGCTGGGTGCGCATCATGAAGGCATCGGTGAAGCCGCGGAACAGCATCACCAGCGCCAGCACGATATACATCACGCCGATCTTCTTGTGGTCGACCGAGGTGAACCACTCGCTCCAGAGATAGCCCCATTTGCGATGGTAGGTGATCAGGCCGAACACGGTCAGAAAGGCAATCACCACGGCGGCGAAGGTCACATCCAGGATCAGGACATTATAGGGAATGTCGGCCCAGGTGAGCTTGCCGAAGATGAAATTCCAGAAATCAGATCTCATTACTGCCTCACGGATTCGGATGCGTTCGGCGCGCTGTCGCCGCCGGCCATGTTTGTGACGGTCTGGTCGGGATTCTTGACGTTGACCGGACCATGGGTCGGCTCGTCCGGATTGGCGTGGAGCGTCTCCTCGAATGCATGCTGATCGAAGCCCTCGCCGGGCGGGAACTCGTCATAGACATAGGAATCCTTGGTTTCGATCCCCTTCTTGCCGCCGCCGCCCATCATGTCCTGCATCATCATGTCGCCGATGCAGACCTTGCCCGGCTCGACGCACAGGCCGACGATCTTGTCGAACAGATTGTCGGCGACGCCGTTATAATAGGACACGCTGTCGGCAACAGTCGGTTTCGCCAGCGTCTGGTAGGCGTCGATCGTAAGCTCGGAACCGGAGGTCTTGACCGTGCTCAGCCAGTTGTTGAACTCGTCCTCGGACACGGCGAAGGTCTCGAAATCCATATGGGCATAGCCGGGACCGGAATAATTGGCCGAGCGGCCGTAATATTTGCCGGCGTCATCGGCCACCAGATGAAGCTTGGTCTCCATGCCGGCCATGGTGTAGATCATGCCGGCGAGCGCGGGGACCGAAAACGTGTTCATCACCGATGACGAGGTCAGCCGCAGGTTCACCGCCCTGTCGGTCGGCAGCACGAACTGGTTGACGACGGCGATGTTTTCTTCCGGATAGATGAACAGCCACTTCCAGTCGAGCGAGACCGCTTCGATCTCCAGCGGCTCGCCGGCGATATGGTCGAGCGGCTTGTAGGGGTCGAGACGGTGGGTATAGACCCAGGTCAGCGCTCCGAGCGCGATGATGATCATCACCGGAACGCCCCAGATAAAGCCCTCGAACAGGCTGGAATGCTCGAATTCGGGATCGTAGTCATCCGTGGCCTTGCGCGAATCGCGATAGCGCCACGGAATGTAGACCGCCATGATCAGCACCGGAACGATGATGACCATCATCAGCACGGTGGAGGCGATCAGCAGGTCGCGCTCCTCGTTGGCGACCCAGCCTGCGGGGTCGAGAAGGATCAACTGACAGCCCGAAAGAGCGAGCACAAGCGGCAGCAGCAATGCCGGTTTTATTAGCTTGGAAAGGTTCACAATCGTTTCATTCTCTGCCAAACGCCCGGTTTCGCGGAAAAACGCGGGCCTTGTTGTCGATGACTTGCCTGCAGCCTTCCGGCCCCTGGTCCCCGCGACACCGGTGCGGCACAGACATTCCCGTTGAAACCGCCCGTCCTTTCGGCCCGGGCGCACATGCGGCAGCTACTAACCCAATTCCGTCAAAAATAAACCGCTTTCGTGCTGTGGCATTTTGGCACAAGGGCGCCGACCCGTCACCTGTACCCCCGTTTTTTTCGCCCGCATTGCGTGAAAATTGCCACGTCGCAGGGCCGCAGGTCGTCCCGCGCGGCAGATTGTCACGCCGGGCCCTATCCCTCCAAGCGAAATTTTCCCTCCGCCGACCGCGACGCGATTGCGAGGAACCGACGGGGCGGTCCGGTCGTTGATTCTCCAACAATCACTTTTCGCAGTTGCGGTACCGGAAGCTTTCATGCGACAATACGACACATGTGACAAATTGCGCATGACCGTTTCGAGGAGGAAACGAATATGACGGGCCTTTTTTTCTTTCCCTATGTGACCAGTGCCGTGGGCGTTCTGCTCGGCGTCTACTGGACCAACGAAGCGCGCGAATATAACCGCCTCGATTATATCCTGCGCGCCTGCTTCATCTTCGTGATCAATATCGTGATCTCGTTCCTGCTGGAATTCGCCTTCCCGATGGAAACCGTGACCAGTTCGGGCATCGCACTGTCGACCGCCTATTTCCTGGGTCTTTCAATCTACGCCGTGGTGCCGGGCCTTGCCTTCGGCCGCTTCACCGCGTTCCGCGCCCGCAATATGGGCCTCGACAAATCGGCGGCCTACTGGTCCGCGATCCCGTTCGTGTTCATCTATTTCATGCTGATCGCCCACAAGAGCGAGCACAAAAAACCGACCGCCACCCACGCCTGATTGGCAACGGGACGAAGGCAGAATGAAAAAGCCCCGGCGCGATGCCGGGGCTTTTTGTTTGTGAAAATTTTGCCAGCGCGGAGTTCGCGGCTGCTCCGCTTACCCTCACCCGGCGCATACGCGCCACCCTCTCCCCTGCGGGGAGAGGGGGAACTCCGCAGCGTTTTCAGAGCAAGCGGCAAGGCAGAGCCGCGCCGTATTCCCCTTCTCCCCTTGGGGAGAAGGTGGCCGAAGGCCGGATGAGGGAACAGCCTCAGCCCCACACAGGGACGGCTACTTCGCCGCCTCAAGCAGCGCCGCAACCAGCCCCTTGGTCGAGGAATCATGCCCCTCGGCGCTTTCCTTGCCGGAGACGACGGGCAGCAGCCCGGTGGCGAGTTCCTTGCCGAGTTCGACGCCCCACTGGTCGAAGGAGTTGATGCCGAACAGAACGCCCTCCACGAACACGCGGTGCTCGTAAAGCGCGATCAGGCGGCCGAGCGCATAGGGCGTTAGCAGATCATAGACGAAGGTGATCGACGGCCGGTTGCCGGAAAACACCCTATGCGGGGCGATCTTCTCGGCCTTTCCGGCATCCATGCCCTTGTCGAGAAGCTGGGCCTTGGCCTCGTCCAGCGAACGGCCCTTCATCAGCGCTTCCGACTGGGCCAGGCAATTGGCCATCAGCAATTGGTGCTGGTGGCGCAAATCGCTCTCGAAACCATTGGCGGCGATCATGAATTCGATCGGGATGATGTTGGTGCCCTGATGCAGAAGCTGGAAGAAGGCGTGCTGGCCATTGGTGCCGGGCTCGCCCCAGACGATCGGCCCGGTCGGCGTGGTCACGGCTTCGGATTCGATGGTCACCGACTTGCCGTTGCTTTCCATGTCGAGCTGCTGGAGATAGGCGGCAAAGCGCGACATCCGCTGGTCGTAGGGGATCACCGCGCGCGACGGGTAATCGAGGATCACCCGCTGGTAGAAGCCGACGAGGCCGAGCAGGAAGGGCAGGTTTTCCCTGACCGGGGCCTCGCGGAAATGATTGTCGATCGCATACGCGCCATCGAGGAATTTTCCAAAATTCTTCTCGCCGATCGCGATCATCAGCGGCAGGCCGATCGCCGACCAGATCGAGTAACGCCCGCCGACCCAGTCCCAGAAGCCGAAGACGCGCGACTGGTCGATGCCGAAATCGGCAACCTTGTCGAGCGCCGTAGACACCGCGCAGAAATGATGGGCAACCGCCTCCTCGCCAAGGGCCGAGGCGATGAACTTGCGCGCCGTCTGAGCATTGGTCATGGTCTCGATCGTGGTGAAGGTCTTGGAGGCCACGATGATCAGCGTCGTCGCCGGATCGAGCCCCTTCAACGTATCGGCGATATGGGCGCCGTCGACATTGGAGACGTAATGCAGTCTCGGTCCGTCATGGAAGGGGGCGAGCGCCAGCGTGGTCATGGCCGGGCCGAGATCGGACCCGCCAATGCCGATATTGACGACATCGGTGAACGGCTTGCCGGTGGCGCCGCGTATCGCGCCGGTGCGGATGCCCTCGGCGAAATCGCCCATGGCCGCCAGCACCTCGTTGACATCCGGCATCACATCCGCGCCATCGACCATAACCGGCGTGTTGGCGCGGTTCCTGAGCGCCGTGTGCAGCACGGCGCGATCCTCGGTGATGTTGATCTTCTCGCCGGCAAACATCGCCGCGCGCTTTTCCGCAACGCCCGCCTCATCGGCAAGCTTGACCAGCAGATCGAGGATTTCGTCGTTGATCGCGGTCTTGGAGAAATCCATCAGCAGGTCTTCGAAGGAAACGCTGAATTTCGAAAACCGCTCCGGATCTGCGGCAAAGGCCGCGCGCAGATCGGTGGCGTTATCGCGCTCGGCCGTTTCCCTGAGCTTGGCGATGAGGGTGTTCATATCAGACTGCTCCCTGACTATGGGGGTGGGGCGAAAGGTCTTACTTAGCGATTGAACGCGATCCGTGAAGCCCCTTGGGGATTTTGGGCTCAATTTCGCGGCATTGAATGCGGGCCCGCGCGGAAAATCAAGCGTTGGGCTGTATTGTTTTTATGAAATGACGGAGGACGCGGCTTACGCATCCAAAAAAGGAAGATAGCATAGACCTTCTCTGACCCAGAAGAATTGCCATTTCGCCTACCGCTCGCTCCCAATACTCTCTCCCGCTGGCGGGAGAGATGCCCCGACAGGGGCCGTGAGGGTGGCGCGGCATATCCATTTGTGACGGCGTCCGTGTGGAAAGACTGCCCCCTCACTGTCGCTTTCGCGACATCTCTCCCCTCCGGGGCGAGAAGATTGGGGGCTATGCGGCGAGGTTCGTTGCGATTCGCCCGCCTAAACCCCGAGATAGCGGTCGGTCAGCTCCGGCGTCAACGCATCGATGCCGCCCTGCCAGACCGTTTCGCCGCGCTCGATGATCACCGCGCTGTCGGCGACGGAGACGATTTCCTTCAGCGACTTGTCGACCAGCAGGATCGAAAGCCCCTCCGCCTTCAGCGCCCTGACGCCGGCCCAGATTTCCTGGCGCACCACCGGGGCGAGGCCCTCGGTCGCCTCGTCGAGGATCAGGAGGCGCGGATTGGTCATCAGCGCGCGCCCGATCGCCAGCATCTGCTGTTCGCCGCCCGAAAGCGTGGCCGAGGTCTGGCGCATGCGCTCCTTCAGCCGCGGAAACAGCGCCTGCACCCGTTCGATATCCCACGGGCCGGGCCGGGCGGCGACCACCAGATTTTCGGCAACTGTCAGCGGCGCGAAACAGCGCCGCCCCTCCGGCACCAGCCCGACACCGAGCTGGGCGACCTTCGGCGCGGAGACGCCCTTGAGGTCGCGCCCGGCAAAGCTCAGGCGGCCGCCCGAATGGAGCAGCAGCCGGCTGATGCAGCGGATCGTGGTGGTCTTGCCCATGCCATTGCGGCCCATCAGCGCCACGACCTGACCTTCGTCCAGGGCAAGCGAGACGCCGAACAGCGCCTTGACCGCGCCATAGGCGGCCGTGACGTTTTCCAGTTCCAGCAGCCGGCTCATGCCTCTTCTCCGAGATAGGACCGGCGCACATCGGGATTGGCGCGGATTTCGGCGACGCTGCCGGATGCGATGATCTTGCCGTAGACCAGCACGGAAATGCGGTCGGCAAGCGCGAAGACGGCGTCCATATCATGCTCCACCAGCAGGATCGGCGCTTCGTGTTTCAGCTCTGCCAGCATGCCGGTCAATTGCTGGCCGCCCTCGAGCCCCATCCCGGCCATCGGTTCATCCAGCAGAAAGGCGCGCGGGCGCATCGAAAGCGCCATCGCGATTTCGAGCTTGCGGCGCTCGCCATGCGAAAGCGCGGAGGCCGTGACATTGGCGCGGTCCTTCAGCCCGGCCTCGGCGATATGAAACAGCGCCGGCTCGGTGAGTTTGCGGTCGGAAAGGGCCGGGATATGGAATCGGAACACCCGGCCGGAGGCCCCGGCGACGGCGAGCATGACATTCTGCAGCACCGTGAAATCGGCAATCACCGAGGAAACCTGAAAGCTGCGCGCCAGACCCAACCTGGCGCGGGCGGCGGCATCGAGATCGTCGATCATCTGGCCCTCGAACCGCATCGTGCCGTGATCGGGCCGGACCTCGCCGACGATCTGCTTGATCAGCGTGGACTTGCCGGCGCCGTTCGGCCCGATCAGGGCATGGATCTCGCCGGGCATCAGGGTGAGGCTGACATCGTCGGTGACGGTCAGCGCGCCGTAGGCTTTGCGAAGTCCGGTGATTTCCAGGATCGGCTCATGCATTGCGGAGCTTCCTGTCTGGCAGACGGCCGGTAATCAGGCCGATCAGGCCGCCGGGCGAATAGATCACGATCACCAACAGCAGCAGGCCGAGCAGCGCCTGCCAGTATTCGCTGACATCGCCGAGCAGATGCTCGAGCAGGATATAGATCGCCGCCCCCGCCACCGGCCCGCACAGCCTGCCGACGCCGCCGAGAATGACGAACACCATGATCTCGCCCGACATGTGCCAGGACAGCATAGCCGGGCTGACGAAACGGTTGAGATCGGCATAGAGCGAGCCGGCAAGCGCCACGATCATGCCCGACAGCACGAAGGCGACCAGCAGCACGCCATAGGGCCGGATGCCGACGGCCATGGTGCGCTGGCGGTTCTGCCTTGCCGCCTGCAATGCAAGCCCATAGCGCGATTGGGTGACAACGGCGGTGAAGACCAGCGCGATCGCCAGAAGTGCTGCGCAGATCGCGAAATACTGGATCGGATCGAACGTGTTCATGCCCGGAAAATTGTTGCGGACATAAAAGCTTAAGCCATCCTCGCCGCCATAGCGCGGCCAGCTCACCGCGAAGTAATAGACCATCTGCGCGAAGGCGAGCGTCACCATGATGAAATAGACGCCGGTGGTGCGAAGCGACAACGCGCCGATCGCAAGCGCCAGCAACCCGCCCGCAACCATCGCCATCGGCCAGATGCCGAGCATGTCGTTGCTGCCCGCGAGCGTGAACGGAAAGGTCAGCACCGGCGTACCCGACATCGCATGACTTGCCAGAATACCGGTGACATAGCCGCCAATGCCGAAGAAGGCGGCATGGCCAAGCGAGACCAGCCCGCCATAACCGAGCGCGAGGTTGAGGCCGACGCCGGCGAGAGCGAAGATCGCGGCCTTGGTGGCGAGCGTCACCGCAAAGCCGTTGCCCATCAGATGCGCGCCGATGGCAAAGGCAATCAGGGCGGCAAAGATGGCAAGATTGATGATGGTTTCCCGGGTCATGCCTTTGCCCCGAACAGGCCCTGCGGGCGGATCACCAGAACCACGGCCATCAGGATATAGATCAGCATCGAGGCGACGGTGGCGGCCATGGCATTGGCGCCCGAACCGCCGCCAAGTGCTGCAAACAGGCCAGGCAGCAGCGCCTTGCCGAGCGTATCGGTCATGCCCACCAGAAGCGCTCCGATCAGCGCGCCCTTGATCGAGCCGATGCCGCCGATGACGACGACGACGAAAGCCAGGATCAGCACCGGCTCGCCCATGCCGACCTGCACCGACTGGATGGAGCCGACCAAGGCACCGGCAAAGCCGGCGAGCGCAGCACCCAGCGCGAACACGATGGTGTAGAGCCTCGCGATATCAACGCCGAGGGCTGCAATCATCTCGCGATCGGCCTCGCCGGCGCGGATGCGGATGCCGAGACGCGTGCGACCGATCAACAGCCAGAGGCCGATGGCGACCGCCGCGCCGAAGAGGATGATCACCAGCCGGAACACCGGATATTGCAGCCCGCCCGGCAGCGTGACCGCGCCTGACAGCAGCTCCGGCAGGTTGAGATAGAGCGGAAACGAGCCGAACACCCACCGCGTGCCTTCAGAGAACACCAGGATCAGCGCGAAGGTCGCCAGCACCTGATCGAGATAGTCGCGGGCATAGAGCTTGCGGATCACGCCCACCTCGATCAACGCGCCGACGCCGGCGGAGACCAGCAGGCTTGCGGCAAGGCCGAGCCAGTAATGGCCGGTTGCCGCGGCGACAAAGGCGCAGGCGAAGGCGCCGATCATGAACAGCGAACCATGGGCGAGGTTGATCAGCCCCATGACGCCGAACACCAGCGTCAGGCCGGCCGCCATCAAAAACAGCATCATGCCGTATTGCAGGCCGTTCAGGGCCTGCTCGACAAAGAGCGACACACGCTCCTCCTTCGCGAAAGGACAGGATACGGACCGACGCTTCAGCGCCGGCCCGGCATGAGGTCCCGATCAGACCTTACATCTTGCACTCGGCCGCGTAGGCGTCGGCGTGATCGGTCATCACGGTGCCGACCAGCTTGTTGGTCAGCACGCCATTGTCGTCGACCACTTCGCGGATCACGAAATCCTGGATCGGATGCTGGTTCGGGCCGAACTTGAAATTGCCGCGCACGCTGTCGAAATCGGCGGCGGCAAGCGCTTGCTGGAAGGCATCGGCGTCCGAGACATCGGCAGCCGCGATCGCCGACAGCAGCAGGTTGGCGGTGTCATAGCTCTGCGCCGCGTAGAGCGAGGGCAGGCGGCCATATTCGGCCTCGAAGCCTTCAACGAACTTCTTGTTGGCTTCATTGTCGAGGTCCGGCGACCAGTCGGACGTGTTTTTCACGCCGATCGCGGCCTCGCCCATGGCTGGAAGGATATCCTGGCTGAAGCTGAAGGCCGGGCCGATCAACGGCTTGTCGACGCCGGATTCGGCATATTGCTTCATGAACGAAATGCCCATGCCGCCCGGCAGGAAGAAGAACACCGCATCGGCGTCGCTGTCGCGGATCTGGGCGATCTCGGACGCGTAGTCGGTGGCGCCGAGCTGGGTGTAGACTTCCTTGACCACGTCGCCGTCATAGAAGCGCTTGAAGCCGGTGAGCGAATCCTTGCCCGCCGGATAGTTGGGGGCCATGATGAAGATCTTCCCTATGCCTTCCTGGCTGGCATAGGCGCCGGCGGCCTCGTGAAGATTGTCGTTCTGGTAGCTGACCGCGAAATATTTCGGATTGCAGCCGGCGCCCGCGAGCTGCGAGGGCGCGGCGTTGGTCGAGAGATAGAACTTGCCCTGCGCCACCGCCGACGGCACCACGGCCATGGCGAGGTTCGACCAGACGATGCCGGTCAGCACGTCGACCTTGTCGGACTGGATCATCTTGTCGGCGATCTGGACGGCGACATCCGGCTTCTGCTGGTCGTCCTCGACCACGACTTCAACGTCGGAAGCGGCATCCCCCGCCTGCTTCAGCGCCAGCATGAAGCCGTCGCGGCTGTCGACGCCAAGCGACGCGCCGCCGCCCGAAAGCGTGGTGATGACGCCGACCTTGACCGGCTCGGCCTGCGCCATGCCGGCAGCGCCGATCGCGAGCGCCATGACGCCGCCTTTCAGGAAAGTGCTGAGTTTCATAGATGTCCCCTATCTGTTGTTTGCGATTCCTTCGGAATTCGTCTCGGCCTTAGGCTCGTGCCCATGCGGGCAGTCTAGTCGAAGCATGTCGCCATGATAAGCCGTTGAAGCTTAACCTGACATAATTCAATTATTACATCAAATTTAAAATAGTTTTCGCCGACTATTTCTGGCCTTACCCAACCGCGCTGTTTCCGGACTGGGGTTTGTCGGGTGGTTTCTCATAGGCGAACCGGTTAGTCCCGCGGCTCTATCGGTGGGGCACGCCCTCTCCCCCACTCTCTGCGTCATCCTCGGGCTTGACCCGAGGATCTAAGCACATTCCTGCACGAGCGGTGGCGGCGGCAAAGGCAAAGCCGTCGCCAAACCCGCCAACGCTTCTCGCGGCGGCCGGGATTGGATCCTCGGGTCAAGCCCGAGGATGACGCCGAGAAGGAGGCGAGCGTGTCCGTCTCTCCTGCGTCGCTCAAAGTAAAAAGACTACGAAACTATTTTAAAATTAAACTTATTACCAACTTGACTCACGCAACGCCGATCTGCTCCAGCACCATTTTCCCGAACGGATGGCGCGGATTGGCCAGGGCGTCGAGGATCGAATAGTGGTGGTGGCCGGCGATGTCGAGCAGTACGCAATTGCCGCCCGCCGCTTCGACATGGTCTGCGTAGAGGCTGCTCTGCCGGTGGAATTCATCGCTTTCGAGCGCGCCGACGGCGGCGATGACCGGCGGAATTTTCGCCGGCAGCGGGTGGTCGATGGGACTGTTACAGCGGGCTGCGGCTTCATCCATGCCGAGATCCTCATTGAGGCTCGTCAGCCGGAGCGGCGCTAGATCGAACAACCCGCTCACTGCCGTCACCCCCTTGATCGGGAAGCCGGAGACCGAGCCGAGCCCGGACCAGTCGGCGGCCAGCAGCATGCCGGCGATCTGGCCGCCGGCGGAATGCCCGGAGACGAACACCCGCGCCTCGTCGCCGCCGAAGGAGGTGGCATTGCGCCAGATCCATTCGAACGAGCGGCGGCACTGCTCGGCGATCACATCCATGGTGACGGCGGGGCATAGCCCGTAATCGGGAAACACCACCGTGACGCCGCGTTCGACGAAGGGGCGGGCGAGAAACCGATACCAGGACTTGTCGGTCGAGCGCCAGTAGCCGCCATGGTAGAACACCAGCACCGGCGCCGGCCCGCCGTCGAGCGCGGGGAAGATATCGAGCTTCTCGGCAGCGCTTTCACCATAGGCGATATCGAGCTGGCAGGGCAGGTCTTCCGCTGCCTTCGCGCTCTGTTTCTGCCAGCGCTTCGCATAAGCGCCGAAGGCGGGCACTGCGTCGCGGGCGATATATTGCGCATTCAGCGCGGCTGGATCATATCGGCGGTAGGCGTTGCGGTCGCCGGTCATGCCGCCGGCTCCAGGGCCGCCTCAAGTTTGGCCCGGATCGCCTCCGGCCAGGGCTGCGGGCGACCGCTGTCGTTGACGAACACCAGCCGCGCCTTGGTCTCGAACCGCTTTTCATCGCCGCACCATGCCGTCATCCGATAGGTGAAAGAGGTGCGGCCGACATGTTCGACATCGAGCGCGATCACCAGATGATCGCCATGCAGGCTGGGCGCCGTGAAACGGGTCTCGATCGCCGCCGTCGGCACGCCCTCGCGTCCGATGAATTCCTCGAACGGCCATTCCAGCACCTCCGAGAAGAAGGTCTCGACGCAATCATTCATCATCTCGAAATAGCGGGGGAAGAACACGATCCCCGCCGGATCGCAATGTTTGAACAGGACTTTCTGCTTCATTTCAAAGGTCATGCGACGGCCTTTCAGGACTGCAAGCGGAACCGCTGGATCTTGCCCGTGGAGGTCTTCGGCAGCGCCTCCACGAATTTGATGCTGCGCGGGTATTTATACGGCGCGATCGTCGCCTTGACATAGTCCTGAAGCTCTTTCACCAGCAAATCGCTCGGGGCATATCCATCGGCAAGCACGATATGGGCCTCGACGATCTGGCCGCGGTCCTCGTTCGGCGCGCCGATGACGCCGCATTCCGAGACCGCTTCATGGCGCAGCAGCGCCGCCTCCACCTCCGGGCCGGCGATGTTGTAGCCGGCCGAGACGATGATGTCGTCATTGCGGGCGGCAAAGTGGAAATAGCCGTCCTCGTCATGCACGAAGGTGTCGCCGGTGATGTTCCAGCCATCCTGTACATATTCGTCCTGACGCTCACCGCCGAGATAGCGGCAGCCGGCCGGCCCGCGCACCGCAAGCCGGCCCATCGTGCCGCGCGGCGCTTCCGAGCCATCCTCGGCCAGCACCTTCGCCTCATAACCCCCGACCGGCCGGCCGGTGCAGGCGGGCCGATGATCGTCAAACCGGTTGGTGATGAAGATATGCAGCATCTCGGTGGAGCCGATGCCGTCGAGCATCGGCTTGCCGGTCTTTTCCATCCAGGCCTCGTAGACCGGCGCCGGCAGGGTTTCACCGGCGGAGACCGCGGCCCTGAGGCTCGAAAGATCGGCCCCCTCCTCCATCGCCTGCAGCATGACGCGATAGGCCGTCGGCGCGGTGAAGCAGACGGTGGCGCGGTATTTCTCGATGATCTCGATCATGTTCGCCGGCGAGGCGACCTCAAGCAGCGTCGCCGCCGCCCCGAAGCGCAGCGGAAACACCGCCAGCCCGCCAAGCCCGAAGGTGAAGGCGAGCGGCGGCGAGCCGATGAACACATCCTCCGGCGTCACATTCAGCACTTCCCTGGCGTAGCCATCGGCGATGATCAGCAGGTCGCGGTGGAAATGCATCGTCGCCTTGGGATCACCGGTCGAGCCGGAGGTGAAGCCCAGAAGCGCGACATCGTCCGAAGCAGTGTCGACGGCATCGAACTGCACCGGTTTTTCCAGCGCCAGACGATCAAGCTCGGCATCGTGATTGGCGGTGCCATCGAAGCCGATCACCTTTTTCAGGAACCGGCTTTCCTTGGCGCAGATAACCAGCTCCTCCATCAGCCGGGTGTCGCAGAGCGCGAATTCGATCTCGGCCTTGTCGACATATTTGGAGAGTTCCCCGGCCCTCAACATCGGCATGGTGTTGACCACCACCGCGCCCGCCTTGGTGGCGGCCAGCCAGCAGGCGACCATGGCGGGATTGTTGGCCGAGCGGATCAGCACCCGGTTGCCGGGCTTGACGCCGAGATCATCGACCAGCACATGGGCCAGCCGGTTGGTCCAGTCCGCCATTTCCTTGTAGGTGCGCCGCCTGCCATTGCCGATCAGCGCAACCCGGTCGCCGAAGCCCTTGGCGACCATGGCATCGGTCAGCTCGACGGCCGCATTGAGCCGGTCGGGATAATCGAAGCCTTCAAGCAGAAGATCGGGCCACGTCTCGAAAGGCGGCAGGTTGTCGCGGGCGAAACTGTCGGTGTGGCCCGAAGGCCGGAGATGCTGAGGCATGGTCTGTTCCCGTTGTTTTTATGAGTGAACGCTGCCTGCTTCATGTCTGTCAGGCCGGCGGGTCCATGTAGGTCTCCAGCCCGGCGCGGACATCGTCCGGCCATGGCCGCGACCGGTGATCCTCGGTGGAGGTGAGCACGATGCGCTGGCGCACCGACCAGATCACCTCCCCCTTGACCCGCGCGAAGGTTTCGAGATCGAGCGAGGAATTGCCGATGCGGCGCACATGCATGGAAAAATCCAGCACATCGCCGAACCGTGCGGGCTTTTCAAACCCGATATCCATCTTCAGCACCGGCATGCCGAGATTGCGCTCCAGCATCATCTCCTCCCACGACACCCCGAAGGAGGCGAACATGGCGCGGTTGACTTCGACCAGCATGGAGAAATAGGCCGGATGATAGGCGATCCCGGTCAGGTCGCAGTCGCCGAAACGTAAGGGCTGGGAAGTTTCAAACGGCAATGGCGGGCTCCCTTGGTATTGTGGCTGATATCGGCCGCGTTTTGCGGTTATGGGGAAAACATAGAGGAGACGGATTATTAGTTCAATATTGAAATAATCGACGTAGCATTGTTGACCCAGCCTATCCCAACGCTCTGCGTCATCCTCGGGCTTGACCCGAGGATCCAACCACTTATGCCGCGAGATGCGTTGGCGGTTTTTTCCGAGTTGGCGCCGCGACCATGCCAAGCCGTTCGCTCCGCTCGTAGTGCAATGTGCTTGGATCCTCGGGTCAAGCCCGAGGATGACGCCGGTGAGGGAGGTCGGGCCGCCGCACGTCTTCCAACGATCAGAAAGAAGGCACCGGTCGTCCTTGCCGGCCAAACCCGCGCTTGACACTACCCCCAAACCCAATTTATTTTAAATTCAAATTAATTTTGCGCAGGCAATCACACGCAGCGACAGGGGAAGCCGGATATGAAAATCGCCGTTCTGGGAGGCGGGCCCTCGGGCCTTTACTTCGCCATCTCGATGAAGCTGCGCGATAGCGGCCACGACATCACCGTCTATGAGCGCAATCGCCATGACGACACATTCGGCTGGGGCGTGGTATTCTCCGACGAGACGCTCGAGAATTTCAAGGGCAACGATCCGGTCGTGGTCCAGTCGATCCGCGACAATTTCGCCTATTGGGACGATGTCAAGGTGGTGCGCGGCGGGGAGAGCATGACCTCCGGCGGCCACGGCTTTTGCGGCATCGGGCGGATGCGGCTTCTGGTCCTGCTGCAGGAACGCGCCCGCGAACTCGGCGTCAATCTGGAATTCGAGGCCGAGATCGATGACGCCGCCATTGAAAGACTGCGCGCCGAAAACGACCTTGTGATCGCCGCCGACGGCCTGAACTCGCGCACCCGCAAGCTCTATGAAGAGCATTTCCAGCCGTCGATCGACATGCGCCGCAATCATTTCGTCTGGCTCGGCACCAGACAGAAATTCGACGACGCCTTCACCTTCATCTTCGAGAAGACCGACAAGGGCTGGATCTGGGCCCATGCCTACCAGTTCGACGACGACACAGCGACCTTCATCGTTGAATGCGGGCCTGAGGTGTTCGAGGCCTATGGCTTCGGCGAAATGAGCCAGCAGGAAAGCATCGCCACCTGCGAGAAGATCTTCGCTCGTCATCTCGGCGGTCACGCGCTGATGACCAATGCCAATCACATTCGTGGTTCGGCCTGGATCCGGTTCCCGCGGGTGGTCTGCGAAAACTGGCATTTCGACAATGTCGTGCTGCTCGGCGATGCCTCGGCGACCGCCCATTTCTCGATCGGTTCCGGCAGCAAGCTCGGCATGGAAAGTGCGGCCGCCCTTGCCGACGAACTCAATTCCGGCAAGCCGCTGGAGAAGGCGCTCGACGACTACGAGGCGGAACGCAAGCTGCAGGTGCTGCGCGTCACCTCGGCGGCCCGCAACTCGACCGAATGGTTCGAGGAGGTGGAGCGCTATCTCGATCTCGACATGATGCAGTTCAACTATTCGCTGCTGACCCGCTCGCAGCGCATCGGCCACGAAAACCTGCGCCTGCGCGATCCCGAATGGCTGGCGACGGCGGAAGCCTGGTTCCAGAAAAAGGCCGGCAGCCAGTCGACGCGGCGACCGATGTTCGCCCCGTTCAAGCTGCGCGACATGGAGCTCAAGAACCGCGTCGTGGTCTCGCCGATGGCGCAGTACAAGGCCAGAGACAGCATGCCGACTGACTGGCATTTCGTCCATTATGCCGAACGCGCCAAGGGCGGCGCCGGCCTGGTCTTCACCGAGATGCTCTGCGTTTCGCCGGAAGGCCGGATCACCTCCGGCTGCCCCTGCATCACCGACGAACAGGTGCCGGCCTGGACCCGGCTGACCGACTTCGTCCATGCAGAGACCGACGCCAAGATCTGCGCCCAGATCGGCCATGCCGGGCGCAAGGGCTCGACCCGGGTCGCCTGGGAAGGCATGGACAAGCCGCTTATCGACGGCAACTGGCCGCTGATCTCGGCGTCGGCCATTCCCTATACGCCCGAAAGCCAGACGCCGAAGGCGATGGACCGGGCCGACATGGACATGGTGCGCGACCAGTTCGTCGCCTCCGTGAAGGCCGCCGATCGCGCCGGTTTCGACATGGTGGAAATGCACGCCGCCCACGGCTATCTGCTCGCCTCCTTCATCTCGCCGGTTACCAATCGGCGCGAGGATGAATATGGCGGCAGCCTGGAAAACCGGATGCGCTTCCCGCTCGAAGTCTTCGCCGCCATGCGCGCGGCCTGGCCGGCCGAAAAGCCGATGACGGTGCGCATCTCCGCCCATGACTGGGTGGGCGAGGCCGGCGTCGAGCCGGACGAGGCGCTGAGGATCGCCGAAGCCTTCAAGCAGGCCGGCGCCGACGCCATCAACGTTTCCTCGGGCCAGACCACCAAGGACGAGCAGCCGGTCTATGGCCGCATGTTCCAGGTGCCGTTCTCCGACCGGGTGCGCAACGATATCCACCTGCCGACCATGGTCGCCGGTAATATCTACGAGGCCGATCACGTCAACTCGATCCTGATGGCCGGCCGCGCCGATCTGGTGCTGCTCGCCCGCCCGCATCTGGCCGACCCCTACTGGACGCTGCATGCCGCCGTCGAACTCGGCGACACCGAACAGGCATGGCCGGCCCCCTATGAGGGCGGCCGCCGGCAGGCCAATACGCTTGCCGAACGCGCGAAGGCGATGTCATGAGCCTTTCCGGCAAAAAGGCGCTGGTCACCGGCGGCGGCTCGGGCGTTGGCGCGGTGATTGCCCGGGCGCTCGCCGATGCCGGCGCCGAGGTGATCATCTGCGGGCGCAGGCGCGAGGCCCTGGAGACCGTTGCCGAAAGCCACAAGGCGATCTCGGCCATGACCTGCGACATCACCGACGAGGCGCAGGTGACCGCTCTGTTTGCCGCCGCCGGACCGCTCGATATCGTGGTCGCCAATGCCGGCGCATCTGAAAGCGCGCCGTTCGCCGCGACCACGCTTGAAAGCTTCAACGCGATGATCGCCGTCAACCTGACCGGCACCTTCCTGACGCTGCGCGAAGGCGCGAAGGCGATGGCGGGCCGCAAGGGCCGGCTGATCGCGATCGCGTCGACCGCCGGGCTCAAGGGCTACGCCTATGTCGCACCCTATGCGGCGGCGAAACACGGCGTCGTCGGGCTGGTCAGATCGGCAGCGCTCGAATATGCCCGCAAGGGGATCACGGTGAACGCCATCTGCCCCGGCTTTCTCGACACCGAGATGACCGAGCGCTCGATCGCCCGCATCGTCGAGACCACGGGCCGCTGCGCGGAAGAAGCGCGCGCAGCCCTTGAGGCCACCAATCCGATGAAACGGCTGGTGCCGCCGGAAGACGTGGCCGAGGCCGTGCTGTGGCTTGCCTCCGACCGGGCCGCCATGGTCACCGGACAGGCGATTTCGATTTCGGGGGGCGAGGTATGAACACGCCCGCCGCCCATCCACACACCGCGGAAAAGCCGCCCATCAAGATTGTATTTGAAAGTTCAGGCATGACATCCTTCTCGCAATCGCCGCATCAGTTTCTCGAACCCGAAGGCTGGGTCCCCGCCCGCGGCTATGCCAATGGCATGGCCGCCACGGGCCGGATGGTCGTCACCGGCGGTCTGGTCGGCTGGAATGCCCGGCAAGAATTCGAGCATGACGATCTCGTCGGCCAGTTCGAACAGACGCTCAGGAATATCGCCGCCGTGCTTGCCGAAGCCGGCGCCCGGCCGGAACACGTGGTGCGGCTGACCTGGTACGTCACCGACAAGCGCGAATATCTCGACAACCTCAAGGAACTTGGTTTGGTCTACCGCAAGGTCATGGGCCGCCATTTCCCTGCCATGGCCGTGGTTCAGGTCGTCGCCCTGATGGAAGACGCCGCCAAGGTGGAGATCGAGGCGACTGCGGTGATCCCCGCCGGGTAAGTCGTGCCGTAATCTGGTTGAGGTTTGAAGCAAATGCGGCTAGAGCGGTTACGGAAGCAGAGAGAATCCGCCATGACCGCCCATGAAGTCAAAGACCCGGCCCTTGCCACCCAGCGCGTGCGCCTCTGGCTGCAGATGCTCAAGGCGGTGCGCCATGTGGAGGGCAATCTGCGGGAGCGGCTGCGCGAGAATTACGCGATGACGCTGCCGCGTTTCGACGTGATGGCGGCGCTACACGCGGCGCCCGAGGGCATGCGCATGAGCGAGCTTTCCAAACAGCTCGTGGTCTCCAACGGCAATGTCACCGGCGTGATCGAAAAGCTGGTCGCCGACGGCCTGGTCGAGCGCGAGAACCAGGAAACCGACCGCCGCGCCTTCCTGGTGCGCATCACCGACAAGGGCAAGGCGCTGATGGACGAGGCCACCGCCGTCCACCGCGGCTGGATCGACGAGATCTTCGCCGAAATCGCCGAACCGGACATCGCCCGGGCAATCTCGATCATGATGGATATCCGCCACAAGCCGCATAGTTGAGCGACGGACGGGCCTCGCTCGCAATCACTTAGCTCTTCCATGCGTGGATAGGCTGCTTCCCTCATCCGGCCTTCGGCCACCTTCTCCCCAAGGGGAGAAGGGGAAGACGGCGCGGCTCTGCCTTGCCGCTTGCTCCGAGAACGCAGCATGGTTCCCCTCTCCCCGCAGGGGAGAGGGTGGCGCGAATGCGCCGGATGAGGGCAACAGCCCCTCCCCGCGACACAGCCTCTCAGTAAATCCCCGTCTCCCGCGCCACGCGGCGATAGGCCGCGCCGCCGGTGAAGCCGCCGTCGATGACGAAGTCCTCGCCGGTGATGAAGGCGGAGGCGTCGGAGGCGAGGAACAGCACGAGTTGGGCCACTTCCTCGGCCTCGCCGCTGCGGCCCATCGGCGTCATCTCGATCATCGGCTTCAGATGCGGCGAATTGCGGTTGAGATCGGTGACGATCAGGCCGGGGCAGATCGCGTTCACGCGCACGCCCTTTTCGGCATATTCCATCGCCGCCGTGCGGGTCAGGCCGCGCAGCGCCCATTTGCTGGCGGTATAGGCCGGGTCGTAATGGCCGGAAAAGCCGCTATTGGACGAGATATTGATGACCGAGCCGCCGCCGGTTTCCGCCATCAGCGGCAGCGCCGCCTTGAGGCCAGCAAATGCGCCGGTGGCGTTGACGTCCAGCACCTTGCGCCATTCGGCGACGCTCATGTCGGCGATCGTCTTGCGATTGATGATGCCGGCATTGTTGACGAGGATGTCGAGGCTGCCGGTCCATTCCCGCACGGCGTCGACCACCGCCTGCCAGTCCGCCTCGGCAGTGACGTCGAGCTTCAGGAAGCGCGCGTCATGGCCCGCCGCACGCAGTTTTTCGGCCTCGGCCTCGCCTTCCTCGACCAGCACGTCGCACAGCATCACCCGCGCGCCGGCCTCGGCGAGAAGAGCCGCTTCGACGGCCCCCTGCCCGCGGCCCGCGCCGGTGACGATCGCGGTCTTGCCGGAGAGATCGTTCAGCGCCGCCTTTGCCTTTGCCATGCTCATGCCTGCACCATTTTCTGGCGCTGTTCGCCGAGCCCGGCAGCGCCAAGCGTAACGATCTGGCCTTCCTTGAGGAATGTCGGCGGCTTCATGCCGAGGCCGACGCCGGGGGGTGTGCCGGTGGAGATGACATCGCCTGGTTCCAGCGTCATGAACTGCGAGATGTAGCTGACGAGGTGCTTGACCGAAAAGATCATGGTGCGGGTGTTGCCGGTCTGGCGGCGCTCGCCGTCGACATCGAGCCAGAGGTCGATATTCTGGATATCCTCGAATTCCTCGGGCGTCACCAGCCACGGGCCGGTGGGACCGAACGTGTCGTGGCTCTTGCCCTTGATCCACTGACCGGCGCGCTCCGACTGGAATTCCCGCTCGGAGACATCGTTGACGAGAACATAGCCGGCGACATGGGAAAGCGCATCGTCCTCGGAGACATATTTCGCACGGCTGCCGATGACGATGCCAAGCTCGACCTCCCAGTCGGTGCGGTCGGAACCGCGCGGAATTTCGACATCGTCGTTCGGGCCGCAGACCGCCGTCGTCGCCTTGGCGAACAGCACCGGCTCGGGCGGCGGCGCCTTGCCGGTTTCGGCGGCATGATCGGCATAGTTGAGGCCGACGCAGATGAACTTGCCGATTTTTCCGACCGGTGCGCCATAGCGCGGGCTGCCGTCGACAAGCGGCAGGGTTTCGGGATCGAGGCCGGAAAGCCGGGCAAGCAGCTCCGGCGACAGCGTTTCCGAGGAGATATCCCCGATCACGCCCGAAAGATCGCGGATCGCGCCGTTCGCATCGAGGACGCCGGGCTTTTCGCCGCCCTTTTCACCATATCGTACCAGTTTCATGCTCTGCTCCAGTTTGTTCAGGCGCGACGATAGCCTTCAAGCTGCTCGTCGGGAACATCCGGCAGGTTGGTGACCAGATTATCCGGGGTGCGGCAGGTGAGCCAGACCAGCTCTTCCGTGGTGCTCATATTGACCTCGACATGCGGCATGAACGGCGGAACGAACACGAAATCGCCCGGATACATGTCGGTATATTCCTTGTAGTCCTCGCCGAAATAGATGCGGCCGTGGCCGGAGAGCACATAGCCGCCGGTCTCGGCTTCCTCGTGATGATGCGGCGGCGAACGGTGGCCCGGCTCGTTGCTGACCCGGCCGAACCAGATCTTGGTGGCCGGCGTGTGCTGCGGGCTGACGCCGGACTTGCGGACGCATTCGCCCGATTGCAGGGTCTGTTCGCCAAGCTCGCTGCTGCGGGTGACGACGGGTACGACTTTAGCGCTCATAGTTTCCTCCAAATTTAAAATTTTCCCGCCGGACGGCGGCATTGGCAAAGGCAGGAACAGTTTACAATCTGCCTTTTAATGCTCGATGGAGAAACGATATAATCGACGCCACGAAATTACAAGAATGCCTCGCATATATTTTAAATTTGAATTATTAATCTCGCCGTCGCGGGTTCACGGGGATTTTGACGTTCATCAGAACGCCGCCGGAATTGGCGTAGAATATCAAAGGGGCCCTCGGCCAAACCGGCATGCCCTCGACTGCGACAAACTGGCGCAACGCTCCGCCAGGCGCCGGAATGCCAGGGGCCTGCCGAAACCGCGATCCTCAGATCTTCAGATCACCGGCCCCGGTATCGATATGGGGCGCCCAGAAGGCGATGCTTTCGGCGATCTGCGGGATCACCTCGCGGTCATTGGGCTCGCGCTCCTTGAAGCTCAGCTCGAGGCAGATTTCGTTGTCGCGCGCGCCGCCCTCGGCAAAGGCTGCGAGCAGCGGTTCCGGCTGGATCCGGCCCTTGGCGTTGAACGCGGCGGTGAACGGGCGATGGCCGCCCTTGTCCATCAGGCTCTGCTTGATGTGGATGATCGGCGAAACCTTCGGCACCGCCCGCGCCCAGGCATAGGGATCGTAATCGTCCGGATTGTCGGAGGTGACGTCGCCATGGTCGATATCGGCCATCATCCACATCGGCACCGCCATATTGGCGGCGGTGAGGCGATCCTGCAGCGCCATGCATTCCGCGATCGTGTGGCCGAATTCGCGGCCGACCGACATCGGTTCCCAGAACACATAGGAAAGCCCTGCGGCCTTCGCATGCTCGGCCACTTCGGCCCAGCAGTCTATAGCAATCGTGATCAGTTCCTCGCGACGCTTCGGATCGTCGTAATCGGCAAAAGTGAGGATCGCGAACTGGGTGCCGATCGAAGTGCCGCCGAGATCGCCGATAATGTCGGCGAAGGTCTTGAACCAGTCGACATAATAGCGCCGGACGTCGCGGTCGGGATGGCCGAAATGGTTGAGCCGGCCATAAGGCCCCGTCATGCCCGACGTCACCCTGACCCCGGTGCGCTGGAGCGCGCCATCCATCGCCCGCGTCAGCCTGCGGATGACGGGGGCCGGCCAGGACGGGTTGATGAATTCATGGGTAAGCTGAAGGTCGCGCAGCTTCAGGTCGCGCGCCGCGGTCTCGATCAGGTCCACCGGGTCGGCGAAGCGATTGACGAGCGGATTGGTGTTCAGGGAAAGCGTCAGTGGCATCGCTCCGGCCTTTCGTTTGAAAATTACTTCAGCTCGGCATCGAACCAGACGGTAAAGGCGGCCTGCTCGGCATCGCTCAGATGCAGGCGATGCTTTGTCCGCCGCCACAGCACATCCTCGGCGGTGCGGGCCCATTCGTGTTCGACAAGGTAACGCGCCTCGGCCTCGTAGAGATCGCCGCCGAAATGACGGCCCAGACCCTCGATCCCGTCGGCCGAACCAACGATATCGGCAATCGCCGTGCCATAGAGCCGGCCATAATGGCGGCGCAGTGCGGCCGGCATCCATGGATAGTCGGTCTTCATCCGGTCGCGGAAGGTCTCATAATCGGCGTTTTCCATGTCGCCGCCGGGCAGCGGCGCGCTGTCGGTCCAGTCCCCGCCCATGCCGGGGAAGAACTTCTGCAATTTGTGCATGCCGCGCTCGGCAAGCTCGCGAAACGTAGTAATCTTGCCGCCGAAGACATTGAGCATCGGCGCGCCGCCGGTCTCGTCGAGATCGAAGACATAATCGCGGGTTACGGCCGACGGATTGCCCTTGCCATCATCGAACAGCGGGCGGACGCCGGAGAAGGTTTCCTCGACATCGTCGCGCCGGAGCTTCTGCTTGAAGTAGCGGTTGACGACGTCGAGCAGGTACTGGACCTCGCTCTCATCGGCCTGAACATCCTCGGCGCGGCCCTCATAGGCGATGTCGGTGGTGCCGATCAGCGCCTTGTTACCCTCATAGGCGTTGATGAAGATCACCCGCTTGTCGTGGTTCTGGACGAGGTAGCTATGCGGCCCCTCCCAGAACTTTTCGGTGATGATATGGCTGCCCTTGACGAGCCGGACATTGCGGCTGGAATTAGAGCCGGCGACACGGCGCACCACGTCATTCACCCAGGGGCCGGCCGCATTGACGAGGATTTTCGCCCGGAAGGTCTTCGCCTCGCCGGTCATCCTATCCTTCGTCTCGATGGTCCAGCAGCCATCCTCGCGCCTCGCGGAAACGCAAGGCGTTCGCGTTAGCACGGTGGCGCCCTTGCGGGCGGCATCAACCGCATTCAGCACCACGAGGCGGGCATCATCCACCCAACAGTCGGAGTACTCGAAACCGCGGGTATATTTGTCGAGCAGCGGCGCGCCGACCGGATCGCGCTTCAGATCGAGAACGCGGGTGCCGGGCAGCTTCTTGCGGCCGCCGAGATGGTCGTAGAGAAACAGGCCAAGGCGAACCAGCCAGGCCGGCCGGTCATCCGGCGAGTGGGGCAGCACGAAGCGCAGCGGCCAGATGATGTGCGGCGCGTTGTTCATCAGCACCTCGCGCTCGATCAGCGCCTCGCGCACCAGCCGGAACTCGTAATATTCGAGATAGCGCAACCCGCCATGGACCAGCTTGCCGGAACGCGAAGAGGTGCCCTCGGCGAGATCGTCCTTTTCGCAGAGCACCACGGAAAGGCCCCGGCCTGCGGCATCGCGCGCGATACCCGCGCCATTGATCCCGCCACCAATCACAAACAGATCGATCATTCCGGCTTCGCTCATTTCGTAGTCCTTCCATCGGCGGCGGCCTCGGCCGCGCCATCACGTTCGGCGCGGCGATCCTTCGCCATTGCATTCCAGATCGGTTCCAGCGCGTGGCGCGCGGCGGCATAAGTCGGATAGCGCCGTTGATAGAGTGCGGCCATCGCCGGATCAGGGCGCTCGGCCTCGCCCAGAAGCGGCGTGACCCATTCACCGATGCAGCGCTCCATATCCGGATAGACGCCGATCGCGACCGCCGCCATCATCGCGGCCCCGGCGGCCCCTGCCTCCTCGCGCGCCGAAACCCTGACCGGCGCGCCGATCGTTGCCGACAACACGCCGCGCAGACCGCGAGACCGCGCGGCCCCGCCGGTCAGGCGCAACTCGCCGGGCATCTCGCCCATTTCCGCGTAACAATCGCGCGCCGCCATCGCGAGGCCCTCGACCACTGCTCTGACAAGATCGGGATAGCGATGTCCGGCGGAAAGGCCGATGAACCCTGCCCTTGCATCGGCATTGATGAACGGGCCGCGCTCGCCGGCCTCAGAAATATAGGGGTGGTAGAGGAGCGCGCCCGGCCTTGCGCGCGAAAGCCAGTCGTCGATCTTCGCAACCAGATCGCGGTGGGAGACCTCGACGCCCATATCGGCCAGCAGGCCGCGGCCCACCTCCAGCACCCAGTCAATGTTCAGCGTCGCCGCCATATTGGTCTGGACCTGGGTGACCATGCCCGGAACCGGCAGCGCGATGACGTAGCCGGTATTGTCGTCATTGAGCCGCACCTGCGAGGCGTGAACGGCGCGCATATGCACCCCGGTCGAACCGATGGTGGAACAGGCCGTGCCCGCATCGCCGGTATAGACGCCGGCGCCAAGCGCGGTCATGACCATGTCGACAAAGCCGAGGCTGACAGGCGTTCCGGCAAGGAGCCCGGTCTGCTTCGCCGCTTCCGGGCTCAGCGGATGCGTGGTCTTGGTGCCATCGACGATCTCCGGCAGAAGATGCCGGAAATCACGAAGGCCGAGCGTCTCGATGACGGCATCGTCATAGGCGCGGTTGCGGAAATTGCCGAAGGTGAAGCTCGCCTCGGAAGGGTCAGTCGCCCGCGCGCCGGTGAGGTTGAGATAGAGCCAGTCCTTGCAGTGCAGCGCCACGGCGGCATTGGCCAAAAGCTCCGGCCGCGTCGCCGCGATATGCGCCATCTGCGCGCCCTGCTGGCAGGTATTTAGCCCGGTGCCGGTCGCCTCGAACCGGGCACGCGCGCCGGCTTCCTTCTCCAGGCGGTCGACGGTGGGTGCTGCGCGGGCATCGAGCCACAGCCAGGCATCGCCGACCGGCCTGTGGTCGCCGTCGGCAAGCCAGGTGCCGTCGCCCTGTCCGGTGACGGCAATCGCCGCCGTGCGGGCGGCAAGCCCCTCGAGTTTTTCGCCCAGATGCCGGAGCGCTTCCGCGCAGTCCTCCCAGGTTTCCGCCATCGACTGGGTCGCCGAGCCATCGTCGCCGGTCCGGTAGCGGTTTTTCACCGCCGCCTCGGCGACCTGCCTGCCGCCAAGGTCGAAGGCGACGGCCTTGATGACCGAGGTGCCGGCATCGATGCCGATCAGAATATCGCCGCGTCCATTGTGACTGGCCATAACGCCGCCTCCCTATCCGATCCTGCCGTCCGCAAGCGCGGCGGCGGTCGCCTCGTCGGTGATCAGACCGCTGATCGTGCCGCTGCGCAGCACCGCGGCCATGGCATTGAGCTTCTCCTCGCCGCCCGCGATCGCGACGATCCGGCGCTTGCCCAGCGCCCTGATGTCGAGCGACACGGTGCGGGCCGAAAGCGAGGTCTCGACAAGCTGACCGTCACGGTCGAAGAAGTGGCCGAGCACCTCGCCCGCGCCGCCGCGCTCCTGCACCTCGCCGATCTCGGCGACATCGATCATGTGGGAGGCGACAAGCTGCGCGCCCGGATTGGCGGTGCCGATGCCAACCAGCATCAGATCGGAACGGGCGGCGAGGTCGATCACCTGCGACACGCCGCGCTGGGCGAGAAACACCTCGCGGTCGGCAGCCGTGTTGGCGAAGAACGGGATCGGCATGACATAGGCCGAGGCGCCGGTCTTTTCGGCAAGCCGGTGGATAACGTCATGCGGATTGGCGGCGTAATTGCGGGTCAGCCCGCCCATCAGCGACACGAAGCGCACGCCGTTAGCCGCGATTCGCGGCAGCGCGTCAACCGCGCTCGCCAGCGTCCGGCCATGGCCGACGCCGATCACGTCCGAGCGCTCGGATTCGATTTCCTGGCGGATGAAGCGCGCGCCGGCAATGCCGAGGGCTCGCAGCGGCATGCCGCGTTCGCCGAGATCGGGCACGACCTCGCAATGGGTGAGGCCGAATTCTTCGGCAAGCCGGGTTTCGAGCGCGACGCATTCGGCGACATCGCCATCGATCGACACCTTCACGGCACCGCTCTGATTGGCCCAGGCGATCAACCGGTGGGCCTTGACGGTGGAGATATCCAGACGCGCGGCAACTTCGGCCTGCGTCAGCCCGCCGCCGTAATGAAGCCACGCGGCGCGCAGCGCCATGCTCTCGTCAAAATCGCGCCGTCGACCCGCTCGCGCCATGCTCTCTCCCTTTTTGTAATTTTTTATATTTATGGCAATTTATTTCATCAGAACCGTATTCTGTCAATGAAGCCAACATGGTCACGCATGAGGCGGCACGCCGGATAAACGGCCCCTAATCGCCAACGTCATAGAGCATAGGGTATCAGGAGAGGCCGGAGTCCGGCGGTGATCAAATACCCGACGACCGGATTTTGATGCCGGTGATTGACAGCCAAGTTTAATTATAACATAGTTTGCTGAATAGATAACATAGCGATAACACGAACTGTTATCCGTGGCCGCCGGTTCAGCCGGCCGTGCCGAAGCAGCGAGAGGACGTTGCGGAGGCGCGCCATCAAGGAGGCCGCAAGGGAGGAGCGACCGGATGCCAACACTGCCATCAATCTACCGTGTCCGCCTTCTGGCGTCGCCAGCAGCCCGCGGGGCCGGCGGCGCGCTTTCATGTTCAAAATTCCAGCGTCTGAAGGTCACCTCCTGATGAGTGCACAAACCACAAACCCTTCTTCCAGTCCTTCCGCCCGGCCGCGCGGCTCGAAACTGCCGATGATCATTGGCACGCTGGCGGTCGTGGTCGTCGTTGCCGCGATGGCCCTCGATACCAAGGTCGTGCGCATCGGTACCGCCGAGCATGTGACGGAAGACGGTTTCTCGCCGGAGGCCTTCGGCGTCGAAAACTTCCCCGTCGTGCAGAAAAGTGTCGAGGACCGAGCCGTGGATGCGGCAACGCTTGCGAGCGACATCGCTGCCGACAAGGACGCGGCGATCGAGAAATACGGCGTCAAGGCCGGGATCGGCGCTGTCATGGCGGTCAGCTTTACCGGCGTTGCCGGCGAGGCCAAGGGCGGCATCTACCCCGTTGCCGTGGACGGCGTGCCGGAAGAAATCACCATCCGCGTCCAGACCGGACCGGCGATCAACGGCACCGATCTGCGCGATGCCACCGGCACGATCGCGTTTGGCCAGTTCAAGAACCAGATCGAATATCAGGATGCCGGTTCCGCGCTGAACAACGAGATGAAGAAGGAAGTGCTCGCCGATATCGACACCGCAAACCTTTCCGGCAAGACGGTCTCCGTCACCGGCGTCTTCAAGCTGATCAATCCGAAGAACTGGCTGGTCACTCCGGTGGAGATGAGCGTGAAATGACCAGAACCCCAGACAGCCAGCGCAGCAGGGACGAAATCGTCCTCGCCGCCCGCAACATCGCCAAGTCCTATGGCAATATCCACGCGCTGAAGGGCGTCAATTTCGACGTCCATTATGGCAGCGTCACCACGCTTTTCGGCGAAAACGGCGCCGGCAAGTCAACGTTGATGAAGGTGCTTTCCGGCATCGTGCGCCCCACCTCAGGCGAGATCATTCTCGACGGCGCGCCGGTGACCTTCAGCTCGGCCGCTGATGCGACGTCACAGGGCATCTCGATCATCCATCAGGAACTCAGCCTCGCACCCAATATGAATGTGCGCGACAATATCTTCATGGGCCGCGAGATCCGCACCGCGAAAGGCGTCGATTTCGCCGAGGAGGAGCGCCAGACCCGCATTCTGATGGAGGAACTGGAAGAGGACATCGATCCGCTGACCCCCGTCGAGGATCTGCGCCTCGGCCAGCAGCAGATCGTCGAGATCGCCCGCGCGCTCTCCGTCAATTCCCGCATCCTGATCATGGACGAGCCGACCTCGGCGCTCAGCGCCTCGGAAGTCGAGGTGCTGTTCAAGGTGATCGCGGACCTCAAAAGTCGCGGCGTCTCGATCGTCTACATTTCGCATCATCTGGAAGAAGCGCTGCAAATCACCGACCATGCGGTGGTTCTGCGCGACGGCACCATGACCGCCTTTGGCGAGCGCAAGGATATCGATCTCGAATGGATCGTGCGCAACATGGTCGGCGACAATTTCGACCTCGGCTCCCCGCCGACGGGCTATGAGTTCGGCGACATCAAACTGTCGCTGCGCGATCTCTGCGTCGAGGACGCCTCGGGCACCGGCCGGCTGGCCGTCGATCATCTGTCGCTCGACGTGCGGGCCGGCGAGATTGTCTGCATCTACGGCCTGATGGGCGCCGGGCGCACCGAAATGCTGGAATGCATTGCCGGGCGCAGCCGCAGCGTCGGCGGCCAGATCCTGCTCAACGGCGAGGACGTGTCGCATCTCAGCATTGCCCAGCGGATCGAGGCCGGGCTGGTGCTGGTGCCGGAAGACCGGCAGCGCGACGGGCTGGTGCAGACCATGACGGTCGGCCGCAATCTCTCGCTCGCCTCGATCCCGACCTTTACCCGCCGCATCTTCACCTCCCGCAAGGCCGAGCGCGGCATCGTCGAGGGCGCGATCGACGACGTGCATATCAAGACCGATGGCGGCGGCGCGGCGATCGGCTCGCTTTCGGGCGGCAACCAGCAGAAGGTCGTGATCGGCAAGATGCTCGCCACCCATCCGGGCGTCATGCTGCTGGACGAGCCCTCGCGCGGCATCGATATCGGTGCCAAGGCGGAGGTGTTCAAGCTCCTCGGCGAACGCGCCGGGCGCGGGCTTGCGGTGATCTATTCCACCTCGGAAGTCGGCGAATGCTTCAGCGTCGCCCACCGCATCATCGTCATGGCGCGCGGGCAGATCGTCGCCGAGTTCGATCCGTCGGTATCAAAAGAGGAAATCATGGCCGCATCCGGCGAAGCCGTGGCCGCGTGATTTCAGCGTTAAATTTCGGAGCATAATAATGACCGACACACGTCAAGTTCAAAAATCCACAAGCTCCGGCCGGCGCGGCGGCTTCAGCCTCGGGCGCATTCTGCTGGAAGGCCGGGCGTTCTTCGCGCTGATCGCGATCATCGTCGTGTTCTCGCTGCTGTCGCCGGTTTACCTCTCCACCAACAACTTCCTGATCATGTCCTCGCATGTGGCGATTTTCGGCCTGCTGGCAATCGGCATGCTGCTGGTGATCCTGACGGGCGGCATCGACCTTTCGGTCGGCTCGACGCTCGGGCTTGCGGGCTGCATCGCCGGCTTCCTGATGCAGGGCGTTCAGCTGGACATGTTCGGCGTGGTGCTGTTTCCGCCGGTCTGGGTGGTGGTGATCCTGACCTGCCTGGTCGGCGCTCTGATCGGAACCATCAACGGCGTGCTGATCTCCTTCTTCAAGGTGCCGGCCTTCGTGGCGACGCTTGGCCTGCTCTATGTCGCGCGCGGCGCGGCGCTGCTGATGACCAACGGCCTGACCTACAACAATCTCGGCGGCAAGCCGGAACTCGGCAATACCGGTTTCGACTGGCTCGGCTTCAACCGCCTGTTCAACGTGCCGATCGGCGTGCTGGTGCTGGCGGTCGTCGCCATCATCTGCAGCATTCTTCTGACGCGCACGGCTTTCGGCCGCTGGGTCTATTCCACCGGCGGCAATGCGCGCGCGGCCGAGCTTTCGGGCGTACCGGTCAAGCGGGTGACGGTGTCGGTCTATGTGCTTTCCGGCATCTGCGCCGCGATCGCCGGCCTCGTTCTGTCATCGCAGCTGACCTCGGCCGGACCGACCGCCGGCACCACCTATGAGCTGACCGCGATCGCCGCCGTGGTGATCGGCGGCGCGGCGCTGACCGGCGGGCGCGGCAATGTCCGCGGCACGCTGCTGGGCGCCTTCGTCATCGGCTTTTTGTCCGACGGTCTCGTGATCATCGGCGTGTCGTCCTACTGGCAGACCGTGTTCACCGGCGCGGTCATCATTCTCGCGGTGCTACTGAACAGCATCCAGTACGGCCGCCGCCGGGCCGCAAAGCCGGCCGCTGGCGACGCCTCGACCAATACCCCTTCCGCCGCGGGGGCCAAGACCAAAACGGCTTGATAGAGCGCGGAAAACCCGGCCGGATAACGGCCTATGAGAAGCATTGAGCTATTCAACCAAGGGAGAGAGAATACCATGTTCAAAAAGAGACAGTTTCTGATGTCCATGGCGGCTGCCATCATTGCGGTTCCGCTTAGCGCGGGCGCGGCGATGGCCGACGGCCTGATCTCGATCATCGTCAACGATCCGTCGAACCCCTACTGGTACACGGAAGGCGAAGTGGCCAAGGCGGAAGCCGAGAGCCTCGGCTATTCGGCGACGGTTGCCGCCCACAAGGGCGACACCAACACCGAAAGCAACCTGATCGACACCGCCATCACCAACAAGGCCGTCGCGATCATCCTCGATCCGGCCAATGCCGACGGCTCGGTCGGCGCGGTGCGCAAGGCCGTCAATGCCGGCATTCCGGTGTTCCTCGTGAACGCCGAAATCAACCAGGAAGGCCTCGCCAAGTCGCAGCTCGTCTCCAACAACGCCCAGGGCGCGGCGCTCGGCGCCATGCAGTGGGTGGAAGATGTCGGCGACAGCGGCAATTATGTCGAACTGTTCGGCGCACCTTCCGACAACAACGCCCAGACCCGCTCCAACGGTTATGAAACCGTGCTGAGCCAGTATCCGGATCTGGTCAAGGTCGGCCAGGATGTCGCCAACTGGGACCGCACCCAGGGCTACAACAAGATGCAGAGCCTGCTTCAGGCCCATCCCGACATCATCGGCGTGATCAGCGGCAATGACGAGATGGCGCTTGGCGCGATCGCGGCCCTGAAGGAAGCCGGCCGTCTGGAAGACATCAAGGTCGGCGGGTTCGACGGTTCTCCGGATGCCGTTGACGCGATCAAGGCCGGCGAGCTGGAATACACCGTTCTCCAGCCGGTCGCGATCTTCTCCAAGGAAGCCGTCAAGCAGGCGGACTCCTTCATCAAGACCGGCAGCACCGGCGTCGACGCCGAAAAGCAGCTCTTCGATTGCCTGCTGATCACCAAGGACAATGTCGACGATTATACCGGCCCGTTTGTGCTGGCACAGTAAGTCCTGAAAAAGGGAAGGGGCGAGAGCGGCGCGTCAAGCGTGTTGAAAGCCCTCCACCCCTCCAGGCGTCACCCTCGGGCTTGACCCGAGGGTCCAGGCAGCGCACTCCGTGTGGCCTGGATGCTCGGGTCAAGCCCGAGCATGACTCATGAGAGGGTGGAGGGTCTGTCCAGCAACGCCCGCGCCCCTTCCTCACGCAAAAGCGGCCCAGCATGAAAGCGGTTCGAACAGGCCGCCCTGTAAAACAGCATTCACCTCAGCGACCGGGCCGCCTATAACAACATCCTTCAGCCGCGAGACCAATGCCGCCCACAGGAACGGGAATGACGAGTCAGAGCAACGACGCCATGGACCATCTGATGTCGGAGGAGATGCCCTCCGATTCCAGACAGGCCCGCCAACTCGCCCGCCGCCAGCTGATCACCGAAACCGTGATGCTGGAAGGGCCGATGCGGATCGAGGACCTGACCGAGCGTTTCGGCATCAGCCTGATGACGGCCCATCGCGACCTCGACGATCTGGTGAGCCGGGGCCTGTTGCGCAAGACCCGCGGCACGGTGTCGGCAGCGCCGACAAGCCTGATCGAGGCGAGCGACGTCTACCGCTCCAGCCGCCAGTCGCCGGAAAAGGCCGCGATCGCCGCCGCCGCCGCAGGCTTCATCGAGCCCGGCCAGGCGATCTTCGTGGATGATTCCACCACCGTTCTCCACATGGTGCCGCATCTGCAGGACCATGCGCCGCTGACGGTGATCACCAACTCGCTGACCATGATGAACGAATTGCGCGGCCTGCGCGACATCACGCTGCTGGCGCTTGGCGGCGAGTTCCGCAACTGGTGCAACGCGTTTCTCGGTCGCATGACCACTAATGAAATCGCCAATCTGCGCGCCGATACCGTGTTTCTGTCGATGGCGGCGATCACCGACGACATGGTGTTTCACCAGTCCTCCGAGATGATCGACGCCAAGCGCGCCATGCTGGACGCCGCCTCGAAGCGCATTCTTCTGGCCGATCACACCAAGTTCGAGCGCCGCGCCCTCCACAGCCTTGCCGCGCTGACGGATTTCGACGTCGTCATCGTCGATGACGCAACGCCGCCGGCCCATATCAAACGGATGCACGCCAAGGGCATCAACGTGGTCGTCGCGCCACGCAAGCACGACAAACACATGAAATGATATAATTGACTCGATGTAACGCTCTTTGATATTAACTTATCAAATTATTCCGTTAATTTTGACCGATACGGTCATCGGAGCGCGACATGCCGAGCCTTCTAGGAATTGATAACGGTCTGACGGTCACCAAGGCGGTGCTATTCGACATGGACGGCACGGTGTTGTCCGTCGCAAGACGCCGCGTGCCGCAATCGATTCCCGCGCCGCGCTTTGTCGAGCGCGACATGGACGGGCTCTGGCGCGCCACCGCCGAGGCGATTGCCGAGGCAATCTCCAGGAGCGGCCGCCCTGCTTCCGATATCGCCGCCATTGCCGCAACCGCCCATGGCGACGGGCTTTATCTGCTCGGCGAGGACAACCAGCCGCTCGGCCCCGGCATTCTCTCGCTCGACAGCCGCGCCGGCGACATCATCGCTGACTGGAAGAAGGACGGTACTGCCGACAAGGCGCTGGCGCTGGCCGGACAGAGGCCACATCTCTCCGCCCCATCGGCGCTGCTCGCCTGGATCAGGCGCCATCAGCCGGAACGCTATGCCCGGATCGGCGCGGTGCTCGGCTGCAAGGACTGGCTGACCTTCTGCCTGACCGGCCATGTCGGCACCGACCGCACCGAGGCCAGCACCTCCTTCACCGACGTGAACACCCAGGACTATTCGCCCGCTGCGGCCGAACTCTACGGGCTGGAGCGGATTTTCGACAGGCTTGCGCCGAGCGCACATTCCGCCGCAATCATCGGCCATGTCGACGATGATGCCGCCCGCGCGACCGGCCTTGTCGCCGGAACGCCGGTGGCCGCCGGCCTGCATGACGTAACGGCCTCCGCGCTCGGCATCGGCGCGCATAAAAGCGGCGTCATGGGCGTCGTCGCCGGGACCTATTCGATCAACGAAATCGTCTCGGACAGGCCGCTCACCGATCCGCGCTGGTTCTGCCGCAACGCCATCGAACCCGGCCAGTGGAACGCGATGTCGATTTCGCCGGCCTCGGCCGCCAATTACGACTGGTTCCTCGACACGCTCTGCCAGGGCGAGCACGACAAGGCCGCTGCCGGCGGACCGCCGATCCATGAGGCGCTTGCCGGCGACATCGAGGCCGCGATCGCGCGCCCCTCCAGCGTGCTGTTCCACCCCTATCTGTTCGGCTCGCCGCACGGGGGCGCAAGCAGCGGCTCCTTCGTAGGCCTGCACGGCTGGCACAATAGCGGCGACATGCTGAAGGCGGTGCTGGAAGGCATTGCCTTCAACCATCGCGAACATGTCGACGCGCTGGAAGACGGGTTTCCGTATGAGCAGGTGCGGCTCACCGGCGGCATTTCGCGCAATCCCGCCTTTGCGCAGATGTTCGCCGATATTCTCAACCACCCGGTCACCGTGACCGCGACCGAGGAGGCCGCCGCATGGGGGGCCGCCCTTTGCGCGGGTGCGGCCGTCGGCCTTTACAACAGCCCGACCGACGACCCCCGCGATCTCGATGCCATCAGCCGGACATTCCGGCCGGATGCCGAAAGGGCTGCGGCCTATGACCGCCGCTTCGCCGTCTACCGGGATATATCGGAAGCGCTCAAGCCACACTGGGCGAAGCTCGAAGCGCTTGGCGACAGGGAGAACGGACAATGACCACGGCAGACAGCCGACGCGAGGAAATCGCGGACTACGTCATCGCCCACGGCCAGGTGCGTATCGACAAGCTGGTCGAGCATTTCGGCGTGTCGCGCATGACGATCCACCGCCATATCGACCAGCTTGCCGCCAAGGGCGTGCTGCGCAAGCTGCACGGCGCGGTGACCGCCCAGCCCTCCGGCATCTATGAAAGCCTCCACCGCTACCGCGCCACCGTCGCCACCACTGAGAAACAGGCGCTGGCGAAAGCCGCGCTCGCCCATATCGAGCCCGGCCAGGTGATCTTTCTGGATGATTCCACCACCGTCGGCGCGATCGCGCCGTTTCTGAACGAGATCGATCCGCTGACCGTGATCTCGAACAGCGTGGCGGTCGCCAACGCGCTTGTCGATGCCGATGTCGTCGATTTCATCTGCCTTGGCGGCCAGTATCACCGCACCTATAACGCTTATATCGATCACATCTGCCTGCGCGCGATCGAGGCCTTGCGGGCCGATCTGCTGATCTGTTCGGCCTCCGCGATCGAGGGCACGACCGCCTTCATTCAGGATCAGCAGGTCGCGCGCGTCAAGCAGACCATGGTCGCCTCCGCCAGCAAATCCATCCTGCTTGCCGACCACACCAAGTTCGGCAAAGTCGCCCTCAACGTATTCGGCGATCTCACCGATTTCGATACCGTGATCGTGACCGACAGCCTCGATCCGGCTGAAGCCGCGCGGCTTAGCGCGGCAGGGGTCAATCTCCAGATCGTGAAGGGTTCATCCCGATGAGTAGTGAAGATACGCCTGCCGCTTTCGACGTGGTGATCATCGGCGCAGGCGTCAACGGCGCCGGCCTGTTCCGCGACCTCTCGCTGCAGGGCGTCAACTGCCTGATCACCGAGAAGGCCGATTTCGGCGCCGGCACCAGCGCCGCCCCCTCGCGGCTGATCCATGGCGGGCTGAAATATCTTGAGACCGGCGAGTTCGGCCTCGTCGCCCAGTCGACGCTGGAGCGCAATCTGCTGTTGCGCAATGCGCCCCATTGCGTCGAGCCGCTGCCGACCATGATCCCGATCTTTTCCTGGACCAAGGGTATCTGGGCCGCACTTCGCACGCTGTTCGGCTCCACCAGCGCGCCGCGCAGCCGTGGGGCAATCCTGGTGAAGATCGGGCTCTGGCTCTACGATTTCTACGGCGCGCGCCACCGGGTGATGCCGCGCCACAAGCTCGTCGGCAGACGCCGGGCGCTGTCCGACATGCCGGGGCTGACGGATACGATCGTCGCCGCCGGCACCTATTATGATGCCCGCATCACCCAGCCCGAACGCCTCGTCATGGAAATGATCCGCGACGGGCTCGCCGCCAATCCGAGCTCGTCGGCGCTCAACGCCACGACCATTCGCGCGGCCGATGCCGACCGGATCGTCTTCGAAACCGAGGCTGGCGAAACCCTCTCCGTCAAACCCGGCCTGGTGGTCAACGCCGCCGGCCCCTGGATCGATCACGTCAACGCCATGCTCGGCTTTCAGACCAAGCTGATCGGCGGCACCAAGGGCTCCCATGTGCTGCTGCGCAATGATGAACTGGTGAAGCGGCTTGCAGGCCGGATGATCTATTTCGAGGCCGATGACGGCCGCATCTGTCTGGTCTACGAATATCTCGGCCTCGCCCTGGCCGGCTCCACCGATATTCCCGCCGACAACCCCGACGACGTGCGCTGCGAGGATGACGAGATCGCCTATTTCATCAACAGCCTCAAGGCGCTGCTGCCCGGCCTCGAAATCGGCGAGGAGCAGATCGTCTACGCCTATAGCGGCATCCGCCCGCTGCCGGCCTCCGATGCCGATATTCCGGGCCTGATCAGTCGCGACCATTCCGCCCCGGTTCTGGAGGCCGACGAGGCGCGGCGTTTCGCGATCATCCCCCTGATCGGCGGAAAATGGACGACGTTCCGGGGCTTTGCCGAAGAGGTCGCCGATACAATTCTCCAACGGCTCGGCCGCGACCGGCGCATCTCCACCGAGAAAAGCCCGATCGGCGGCGGCAGGGATTTCCCGACCGACGCGGCGGCGCGGCGGGCATGGATTGCCGACGCGGCGCAAACAACCGGCCTTGCCGAAGCCCGGATCGACGAACTACTGACCCGCTACGGCACCACGGCGCGCGCAATCGCCGCCTATGAGGCGAGCTTCGGCAATCAGGAGCGCCTGCCGCAGGCCAGCGAATATTCGGTGGCGGAAATCGACTGGATCACCCGCAACGAATTCGTCACCCACCTCGCCGATATCGTGATGCGCCGCACCACGCTCGCCATCACCGGACGGCTGCACAAGAGCGATATCGAGCGGATTGCGGAAGTGACCGGAGATGTGCTCGGCTGGAGCGCGGAAACCCGCGCGGCCGAAATCGCGGCGGTGGAAGAGCATCTGCACACGGTAAACCGGGTGCGGCTGTAGTCGCGCTTTGGCAACCCGAAGACGGCGCAGCCAAAGATGGCAGTCCATGACAAGGGCTGTCGCATAGCCCCCCAATCCTCTCGCCCCGGAGGGGAGAGCGACTGTCTTGGCCGTCAAGCGCTTTTCCATGGTTTTTGATCCCGGATTATGGCGTTCAGGATGGTGAGCAGTTTTCGCATGGTTGCCACGATGGCGACGATCTTGGGCTTTCCGGCGGCGACGAGGCGTTCACGGAAGGCCTTGAGAACGGGGTTGTGACGGCTGGCCACGAGCGCTGCCATGAAGAGGGCCGAGCGCACCTTGCCCCTGCCGCCGCCGGTGAAGCTCTTGCCTTTCCAAGAACCCGATTGTCGTGTCCAGGGCGCAAGGCCGGCAAGCGAGGCGATCTGCCGCCGGTCGAGACGACCGAGTTCGGGCATCTCGGCCAGGAGCGTACGGGCTGTTGCCGCCCCCACCCCCGGCACCGAGGTCAGCAGGCTTTCGCGCACCCGCCACAGCGGCGACTTGCGGATGTGATCGTCGAGATCGGCGTCCAGGCTTTCCAGCTCGTGCCGCAGCGCACTCAGCAGGCGCCTGATACTCTTCTGCGTCTCCTTGGCCAACGCCATGCGTGCCCGGTTTTCCTCGGCCACGATCATTTGCACGATCTGCCGGCGACGCGCCACCAGAGCCGACAGCGCTTGGGTCTCCGCATCCTTGAGCGGCCGAAGCGTGGGCCTGGTGGCCATCACGAAGGCGGCGATCAAGGCCGCGTCAATCGGGTCCGTCTTGGCTTTGCGGCCGATCGCGTGGGCATAGGCGCGAACCTGGGCCGCATTGACCACGATGACGGACAATCCCGCCGAGGACAGCCCCGCCACGGCAGGCGTCTCGAAACCGCCCGTCGCTTCCAGCGCGACGACGTCGGCCTTGACCGACTGCAGGCGTGCTACCAGCTCATCGATCCCGGCTTGTGTATTGACAACCGCAAACGCCAGGCCGGACGGCGCCACGGCCACATCCAGACGATCTTTCGAAACATCGATCCCAACGACGATATCCATCTTCACCCATCCTTGCTTAAACGGACTTTGCTTGCGCAAGCGGCCCTGGCGACTGTTCGGGTTCGATGGAACGGCGGATGGAACCCCTCGCTCTCCCACGGGCTTGGTGTCCCGGATGCCGTTCGGCTTTCCATCCGCCACCGCGGGTGAAACAATATCACACGCAGCCGAATTCAAGTTACAAGATGTCGCGAAAGCGACAGTGAGGGGGGAGACCATCCTCGCGATCGCCCTCGCGGACTGAAAAGCTGCTTCACCCTTGTAACTTCGAATCCGCTGCTTGTGGTATAGAGCAGGTTGCGGTGGCGGACGGGAGACCGGTCACCCTGAGGGACACCAAGCCCGTGAGTGAGCAAGGGTCCTCGTCCGCCGTTCCATCGAACCCGAACAGTCGCTTGGGCCGCTCGAAGCGAAGCCCGCTTAAGCAAGGATGGGATCGGATGGACGCTCTTAACATCGGTATCGACGTCTCCAGGGATCGTCTGGATGTCGCCGCCAACACGTCTTCGATGGCCCCTTTTCATGTCCCGCGCGATCATGACGGGCTGGAGGACCTGATCGCGCGGCTGAAGCCGCTCGGGGCCGCACGGATCGCCATTGAGGCCACCGGCGGCTTCGAAACCGTGGTCGCGGCGGCGCTGGCTTCGGCCGGACTGCCGGTTGTCATCGTCAATCCGGCGCAGGTGCGGGCCTTTGCCCAGGCGCTCGGCAAGAGGGCCAAGACCGATCCGATCGATGCAGCCGTGATCGCCCGTTTCGCCGAGGCCACAAGGCCCGCCCTGCGGCCGCTGCCGGACGCCGAAACCCAGGCCCTGGGTGATCTCGTCGCTCGCCGGCGGCAGATCATCGCCATGATCGGCGCGGAAAACCAACGCCTGAAGCGATCGTCTCAGCGCACGGCCAAGAGCATCAACCGGCTCCTCAAGGCGCTGCAGAAGGAACTCACCGACATCGATCAGGACATTGACGACAGCATTCGCCGATCGCCCCATTGGCGGGCCAAGGTCGAGCTCATGAAGTCTGTCCCCGGTATCGGTGACCAGATCGCCCGCACCCTGATCGCCGAACTGCCGGAACTCGGTACGCTCGACCGACGTCAGATCGCCGCTCTCGTCGGTCTGGCTCCATGGACGCGTCAGTCCGGCCAATGGCGCGGAAGGAGCTTCATCGGCGGAGGACGCGCCGGCGTCAGAACGGCGCTCTACATGGGAGCCCTCGTTGCAGCGCATCACAATCCAAGCCTCAGGGCGTTCAGGGATCGTCTGGTCGCTCATGGAAAACCTAAACTCGTGGCCATCATCGCAGTCGCACGAAAACTCATCACCATCCTCAACGCAATCCTCCGGGACAATCATCCATGGCGCGAACAAAACGCTTGACCAGAAAGACAGTCGCTCACTCCCCCTTTCGGGGGTATCTCTCCCGCAAGCGGGAGAGAATATTGGGAGCACGCCGCAAGGACTGTGCGAATCGCTGCGCCGTCAGGGGCGCGTCGCCCGCTGGAGATCAGCCCTTCGCGTTATACTTCGCGTCCAGATCGTTGATCGCTTGGACATTGCCGGCGGAGCGGCCGTTGGGGTCGAACTCGCAGGCCAGATAGGCGTCGGCGATCGACTTGGCGAGTTCGGTTCCGATCACGCGCGCGCCCATGGTGATGACCTGGGCGTTGTTGGAGAGTGCTGCACGTTCCGCCGAATAGGTGTCGTGGGTCTGGGCGGCGCGGATGCCGGGGACCTTGTTGGCCGAGATCGCGACGCCGATACCCGTGCCGCAGCAGAGGATCGCCCGGTCATAGGTGCCGTCCAGAATGCCGGCGGTGACCCGGTCGGACAGGTTGGCGTAATATTCGTTGCCATTGTCGGGCGGGGTGCTGAGTTCGGAAACGGTGAACCCTTCGCGGCCGGCCAGATGCTCGGCGATGACCTTGGCGAGCGGCGCGCCTGCGCTGTCTCCTGCGACTGCAATTTTCATGGTATTTTCCTTTCGAGAGAATATTGGTTCAGATGACCTTCGCGACCCGCTCCAGAATGTCGAGATAGCCCTCGACATGCCAGGCAGAACGGCCGATGAACAGCCCGTCGACATGGTCGCAGGCGATCATTTCGGCGCAGTTTCCGGGGTTGACGCTGCCGCCGTAAAGGCACGGCAGTTCGCGGCCGGTCACAAGCCGCGTGGTGTCGATGATCTTGGCCTGCCGCGCTTCGGCATAATCGGGCGTGGCCGGATGTCCGCGCTCACCGATCGCCCAGACCGGCTCATAGGCGAAGATGATCTCGGCCTGTTTCTGCTGATCGTCAAGCCGCGAAAGCGCGGCTTCGACCTGGGCATGCAGCACATCATCGGCCCGGCCGGCATCCTTTTCCGCCTCGGTCTCGCCGATGCAGATCAGCGGGATCATGCCGTGGCGCACGGCCGCCTCGGTCTTCAGCCCGACAGTCTCGTCGGTCTCGCCGAAATTGGCGCGCCGTTCCGAATGGCCGAGCTCGACGATATCCATGCCGCAATCGGCAAGCATCACCGGGGAGATCTCGCCGGTCCACGCGCCGTGATCGTTCCAGTGCATGTTCTGCGCGCCGACCAGAACATCGGCATCCGAAAGCCGCGCCTTGACCTCGCGGATGGCGGTGAAGGGCGGAATGACGAAGCGCTGGATGCGGTCGTCGGCCTTGGCGACGGCGAGCGCATCGGCATAGGCGACGGCCTCGGACAGTGTCTTGTTCATCTTCCAGCTGGTTCCGACAAAGAACCGGTCAAACCGTGCCATCGCTCACTCTTCCTCTGCGAAATACAATTCTATGCCCTGGCTTGTGAGCTCCGCGGCCTGTTCTTGCGGCAGGGCGCGGCTGGTCACCACGCCGGCGAAAGCATCGAGGTCCGCCAGCCGGTGCAGGGCGGTGCGGCCGAACTTGTTGTGGTCGGCCATCAGATAGGATTTCTGCGCGACTGCCATCATCGCGCGCTTGACCTGCAGCACCTCCTGATCCTGGTGGCAGGCGATGCGGCCGTGGATCGAGGAACTGGTGATCAGCGCGATATCGGCGCGCAGGTCGGCAAGCGTGGCGGTTGTGATCACGCCGAAGAAGCCGTTGAATTTCTTTGAAAAATCGCCGCCAAGCGCGATCAGGCTAATGCCGCCCTGCCCCGAAAGCCCATTGATGATCGAAAGATTGTTGGTGATCACCGTCAACGGTCGTTTCTCGATCAGGAACGGGATCACCGCTTCCGACGTCGAGCCGTCATCGACCATCACGCTCATGCCCGGCTCGATGAAATCGGCGGCGCGCCGCGCGATCGCGCTTTTCAGCGCCGGCGCCATCTTCGCGCGGTAGCGATAATCGCTTTCGAACTGGCCGCTCGCCTCGATCGTCGCCCCGCCGCGCACCTTGCGCAGCAGGCCCTCGGCTTCGAGATCGTCCAGATCGCGGTGGATCGTCATCTTCGAAACGGCGAAGCGCGCCGCCAGATCGTCAAGCGAAACCGTGCCTTCCTCGACCAGCAGATCAACAATATCCCGACGGCGGTCATCAAGCTTCAACGGACGGCCCCTCGCATCTCATGAGCGGTGACTAACATCGCGATCTCTCATAATCAATCATTGTGAAGATAATATGTTATCTTTTAATGTGATTTTGCAAGAGCCGTCCAGTTGGGTGCGCAGGTGCGTTATTCACGGCAGTTCGAGAGCCATCGATCATCCCCGCCTGCGCGCGGAATTTATTTGGAACGTTCCTAAACATGTGCTAGATCGCCCTCGGGAGGATCATTGCATGGTCTATGATTTCATCATTGTTGGCGGCGGTTCGGCCGGGTGCGTGCTCGCAGCAAGGCTTTCCGAGAACCCGGAGGTTAAGGTTCTGCTGCTGGAAGCGGGCGGCGGGGACCGGCATCCGTTTTATACGCTGCCGGCCGGATTCGCCAAGATGACCAAGGGCATCGGCAGCTGGGGCTGGCACACCGTGCCGCAGCGGCATATGAACGACATGTCGATCCGCTTCACCCAGGCCAAGGTGATCGGCGGCGGCTCGACCATCAACGCCCAGATCTATACCCGCGGCAACCGGCTCGATTACGACGAATGGCGGCAAATGGGCTGCACAGGCTGGGGCTATGACGATGTGCTGCCGTTCTTCAAGAAGGCCGAGGACAACGACACCTACGACAACGACTATCACGGCAAGGGCGGGCCCCTTGGCGTTTCGAAGCCTTCGGCGCCGCTGCCGATCTGCGAAGCCTATTTCCGCGCGGCCGGCGAACTCGGCATACCCTTCAACCCGGACATGACCGGCGAGAAGCAGGACGGCGTCGGCTATTATCAGTTGACCCAGAAGCATGCGCGACGCTCCTCCGCCTCCAAGGCCTATCTCGGCCCGGCGCGCCATCGCGCAAACCTCACCATCCGCACCGGCGTCGAGACCCGCCGCATCCGGATCGAGAACGGCCGGGCGACCGGCGTGGAAACCGCCGCCGGCGAGGTGCTGACGGCGGGCCGCGAGGTGCTGCTGTCATCGGGCGCGATCGGCTCGCCGCGTCTGCTGATGCTCTCCGGCATCGGTCCGGCCGCTCATCTGCGCGCGGCCGGCATCGAGACGGTCTTCAACCATCCGGAGGTTGGCGAGAACCTGCAGGATCATCTTGATCTCTTCACCATTCTCGAATGCGCCGGCGATTTCACCTACGATAAATATGCCCGCCCCTTCTGGTCGGCGGTGGCCGGCCTGCAATATGTGCTGACCCGCAAGGGCCCTGTCGCCTCCAGCCTGTTCGAAACCGGCGGCTTCTGGTATGCGGAACAGGATGCGCGCTCGCCGGATATCCAGTTCCATCTGGGCCTCGGCTCCGGCATCGAGGCGGGCGTGGAGAAGATGATCAATCCCGGCGTCACGCTGAATTCCGCCTATCTCCGCCCCCGCTCGCGCGGTTCGGTGCGGCTGAAATCGGCCAATCCCGCCGATGCGCCGCTGATCGACCCGAATTACTGGGCCGATCCCCATGACCGGGACATGTCGATCCGCGGGCTGAAGCTGGCGCAGGAGATCATGCATCAGGACGCGCTGAAACCGTTCATCAAGCGCGAGATGCTGCCGGGGCCGGCGGTGAAGACGGATGACGATTATTTCGCCTATGCCTGCCGCCACGCCAAGACCGACCACCACCCCGCCGGCACCTGCCGCATGGGCGCGGACGAGCGCGCCGTGGTCGATCCCGAGCTGAAATTCAACGGCATCAACGGCCTGCGCGTCGCCGATGCCTCGATCATGCCGACTCTGATTTCCTCCAACACCAACGCCGCCGCCATCATGATCGGCGAAAAGGCCGCCGACATGATTGCGCGCGAGCATGGGTTGTGAGGGCTTGCGGAGAATACGGAAAGGCGTCATGACGGGCTAAAGCCAGTCAATGGCTACCGTCTTTCATGGCCTTTCCTTTCGGGAAGCCTTGCCGCCACCAATCTCCCCCCTTGAGGGGGAGATGTCGCGAAAGCGACAGAGAGGGGTAAAGGGCATAAGCAGCAAGCGCTGTGCTCTCGGAGAGGGTTCACCCCTCTCTGCCCCTGTCGGGGCATCTCTCCCTCAAGGGGAGAGATTACTTGTGGCGGGACGGAAGCCGATTGCGACAAAGGGAACAGGAAGTGGCGAAACGACCGACGATCATCGATGTGGCCCATCATGCGGGTGTGTCCAAATCGACGGTATCGCTCGTGCTGCAGAATTCGCCGCTGGTGAAGAAGGCAACCCGGACCCGCGTCGAGGAATCGATGCAGGCGCTGAACTATGTCTATAACCGCACCGCCGCCAACCTGCGCGGGGCGGAGGCCGGGCTGATCGGCCTCGTCATCAACGACCTGCGCAACCCGTTCTTCGCCGAGTTCGCGGCGAGCGCCCAGATGACCTTCGCCGAGCATGGCTTCGCCACCGTGATCGCCAATACCGACGAGGATATCGACATCCAGGCGCAGGTGATCGCCTCCATGGTGGAACACGGCGTGTCCGCGCTGATCATTTCGCCGGCCTATGGCGATGAGGGCGCGGTGTTCGAGCGGATCGGCCGCGCCGGACTGCCGGCGCTGCAGGTGCTGCGCATGGCATCTGCCGATACCGCCCGCTTTCCCTTCGCCTCGCTCGATTACGAGGCCGGAAGCCTCGAGGCGGCGCGCCATCTCGTCGAGAGCGGCGCGCAGAAGATCGCCTTCGTCGGCGGCCTGCCGGACCGGGCGGTAACGCAGGAGCGCATGGCGGGCTACCGCGCCGTTCTCGGCGATCGCCAGCCCATAACCCTCCTTGGCCGCCCGACCCGCGCCTTCGGCCGCGAGGCCGCGCTGAGGCTTTCCGCCGACCGTCAGGGCATCGATGCCGTGCTCTGCTTCAACGATCTGGTGGCGCTCGGCATGATGGCGGGCTTTGCCGAAGCCGGCATCGCCGTCGGCCGCGATATCGCGCTGATCGGCTTCGACGACATCGAGGAATGCGCCCTCGCCTTTCCCAAACTCTCCTCCGTCCATTGTGATATCGGCGCCTTCGGCCGCGATGCGGCTGCCACCATGCTCGCCTGGCTGGAAACCGGCGAGCGCCCGCCGGAACGGCATCTGTCGCCGGTGACGCTGATGGTGCGGGAGACGAGTGGGAGGAAGGTGATTCCGTAGACAGAACCTCGCCGCCCACCATCTGCCCTTGAGAGAAATCAATGGCCTTGGGGCTTGCACCCAATACTCTCTCCCGCTGGCGGGAGAGATGCCCCGAAAGGGGCAGTGAGGGTGGCGCAGCATTTCATGTCGTGAGGGCGTTCGCGGTGACAGACTCCCCCCTCACTGTCGCTGTCGCGACATCTCTCCCCTCTGGGGCGAGAAGGTTTGCGGGCTGTGCGGCCAGGCCAAGACGCGTATTTTAAGGCCCGCAGATAACCTCGCTATTCAGCCGCCTGCTTGCCCGCGCCGAAGCGCTGCTCGATATAATCGGCGACCATCGCCTCGAAATCGGCGGCGATGTTGGGGCCGCGCAGCGTCTTCGCCTTCTTGCCGTCCACGAAGACGGGGGCGGCGGGGGTCTCGCCGGTGCCCGGCAGCGAGATGCCGATATCGGCATGCTTGCTTTCGCCCGGACCGTTGACGATGCAGCCCATCACCGCGACGTTGAGCGCCTCGACACCTGGATATTTCTCGCGCCAGACCGGCATGTTCTTGCGCAGATCCGACTGGATCTTGGAGGCGAGTTCCTGGAATACGGTCGAGGTGGTGCGGCCGCAGCCGGGACAGGCGGCGACCACCGGCACGAACTGGCGGAAGCCCATGACCTGCAGCAGTTCCTGCGCTACCTGCACCTCGCGGGTGCGGTCACCGCCGGGCTCCGGCGTCAGCGACACGCGGATGGTGTCGCCGATGCCGTGCTGCAGCACATAGCCCATGGAGGCGGAAGACGCGACGATGCCCTTGGTGCCCATGCCGGCCTCGGTGAGGCCGAGATGAAGGGCGTGGTCCGAGCGTTCGGCAATCATCGAATAAACCGCGATCAGGTCCTGCACCTGGCTGACCTTGGCCGAGAGGATGATGCGGTTCCTCGGCAGGCCGATCTCCTCGGCAAGCTCGGCGGACAGCAGCGCCGACTGGACGATCGCCTCGCGGGTGACGTCGCGCGCCGAAAGCGGCGAGCCGGCGTCGGCATTCTCGTCCATCAGCCGGGTCAGCAGTTCCTGGTCGAGCGAGCCCCAGTTAACGCCGATCCGGACCGGCTTGTCGTAGCGGATCGCCATCTCGATGATATCGGCGAACTGCTTGTCGCGCTTGTCCTTGAAGCCGACATTGCCGGGATTGATGCGGTATTTGGCCAGCGCCTCGGCGCAGGCCGGGTGATCGGCCAGCAGCTTGTGGCCGATATAGTGAAAATCGCCGACGAGCGGCACGTCGAGGCCGAGATGTTCCAGCCGGTCGCGGATCTTCGGCACGGCGGCCGCCGCCTCGTCACGGTCAACGGTGATGCGCACCAGTTCGGACCCGGCCTTGGAGAGGGCGGCGACCTGGGCCACCGTCGCGTCGATATCGGCGGTGTCGGTATTGGTCATCGACTGGACCACCACCGGCGCGCCGCCGCCGACGATCACGCCGCCGACATCGACGGCCACGGAAGCGCGGCGCGGCAGCGGGTCGTAATTCGGACGGGCGAGCGACATGGTCTTCTCCGGATATTCCATTGCCCTTCAGGTGGTACAATGCCGCGCGCTTGTCAACTCTCGCGCTCGCGCTCGGCATAGCGCGCCAAGGGCGCCATGAAGAACACGATGACATGCAGCAATGACAGGCCGGTGAAGATCGGCGCGAAGCCGATATGCTCGGCGATGAAGCCGATCAGCGACGGCGCTGCCAGAATGCCGGAATAGCCGAGCATTGTGGTGACCGAAAGGCCGATGCCGGGCTGCAGCCCCGGCAAATTGCCCGCCGCCGAAAACGCCACCGGCACAAGGTTGGAAATCCCCGCCCCCGTGATCGCAAAACCGATGATGACCACCGCCATGTTGGGCGCAAGCCCCGCGCAGAGCAGGCCGGCAACCGAGGCGGCGGAACAGAAGCGCACCGTGTTGACCGCGCCGAAGCGATCGCGCACATGGTCGCCGGCAAAGCGCATGATCGTCATGGTGAGCTGGAACGCGGCATAGCCGAAACCGGAGGCGAACAGGGTGATGCCGAGTTCGTCGCGCAGATAGACTGCGCTCCAGTCCAGCACCGCGCCTTCCGGGATCATCGAAAACAGCGCCATGATGCCGATCAGCCAGGGCAGCGGCGACCGCGGCAGGCGAACCTTCTGCCGCCTGACGCTCTCCTCCGGGGCGTCGCCCAGAATCTTCGGAAAGGCGATCGCAAGCAGGAGGATCGCGATGACGGTGACGGCCAGCGCGTGGCCGAGCGGGCCGATGACCGAGAGCAACAGACCGCCAAGGCCTGCGCCCAGCAACCCGCCCAGGCTCCAAAACGCATGGCAGGACGACATGATCGCCCGGCCCTCGGCCTTTTCCACCGCCACGGCGTTGCCGTTCATCGCCACATCCATCGCCGCCATCAGCCCACCGAAGATGAACAGCGCAAGCACGGATAGCGGGATGGTGCCGACCAACGTCAGCAGCAGCAAAGTCGGCGTGAAGATCACCGCCGCGATCTTGACGGTCTGGGCGGAACCGAGTTTCGCGATCAGCACCCCGGTGAACGGCATCGCCAGGATCGAGCCGATGCCGAAGGTCAGGATCATCAGACCGAGTTCGCTTTCGGACAGGCCGAGACGGTCGGCAAAGACCGGAATTTTCGGCGCCCAGGAACCCATCACGAAGCCGTTCATCAGGAACAGCAGCGAGGTCGCAAGCCGCGGCTTCGACATGTAGCGCGGGCGCGGCGCGATGGTGGACATGGTCATCTGGCGGCTGTTCCGTGTGTCGTTTCAATCAGGTTCACGCCGGCCTGCAGCAGCGCGGCGCGGCTTTCGGGCTTCAGGCCCGGGCTTGTGACAAGGCCATCCAGCGCTTCCAGCGCGATCACGCTGCAGGGCGCGCGGGTTTCAAGCTTGTCGGCGGTCACCGCGGTGATCACCCGGCGCGCATGGAGCGCGATCTCGCGCTTGAACAGCGCGTCGTCATAGTGAAAGCAGGTCAGCCCCGCCTCGATATCGAGGCCGCAGGCGCCGATCAGGCAGAGATCGAAGTGGAAGCGCTCAAGCTCGGCGATTGCCTTGGCTCCGATCGCGCCACCGACCTCGGGGTGGATCATGCCGCCGATCATGATCACCGTCTGGCTTTCGCGCCCATCGAAGACGGTCGCGATCGCCGGCGCATTGGTGACGACCGTTACCACGCGATCCTCGGGGAGCGCGCGGGCGGCGGCGATATTGGTGCTGGAGGCGTCGAAAAACACCGTCATGCCGTCTTCGATCTGGGCGGCCAGCATCCGCCCAAGCATCTCCTTCTCGCCGGCATCGCGGCTCTTGCGGTGGCCAAGCGTTCCGCGGGCCGGTGCCACAGGAAGGGCCCCGCCATAGACCCGCTCGCACAGGCCACGGGCGGCGAGATCGCGCAGATCGCGCCGGATCGTGTCTTCCGAAACCTTGAATTCAGCCGCCAGATCGGCGGCCAGCACCCGCCCCGATGCCTTGAGGCGTCCGAGGATGATATCCTGCCGCTCGCGAATGAGATAATCGTTCATGGGTCAATCCAAATCGTGCAGAAACGTGCATAATATGGATTAAACGTGCGCGCAAGGAGAAACGAAGAGAGTGCGATTTTCCCCGAAATCAAAGAGCCCTACTCGAATGCCGCCAGCCACCGGGCCAGGAGGGTGTCGAGCGCCGCGCGCTCGGCCGGGTCGAGCGCGGCAATCAGCTTCTGCTGGTTTTCGACATGGGCGGTCACGGCCTCGTCGATCAGCGAGAAGCCCTTGTCGGTGAGCGCCACGGAGAAGCCGCGCCCGTCTTCCGGGTTGCGGCGGCGGGCGATGAAGCCGGCGGCTTCCAGCCGGTCGAGGCGGTTGGTCATGGTGCCCGAGGTCACCATCGTCCGGTCCATCAATGCCGAGGGCGAAAGGGCATAGGGTGGGCCGGAACGCCTGAGCGTTGCCAGCACGTCGAAGCTGGCGGCATTCAGCCCGTAGTGGGCGAAAACCGTTTCCAGGTTGCGCGCGAGATGCACCTGCAGCCGCTTCAGCCGGCCCATGACGCCCATGGGCATGGCGTCGAGGTCCGGGCGCTCGGCCTGCCACTCGGCCAGAATACTGTCGACATGATCCATGGCCAAAGCCTGTCGGAAAAATATCTTGACGTCAAGTTAATTCCAGATAGTTTGACGTCGAGATAAATGGAGGCGTGTATGCCCAAACCATCCGATTTCCTGCTGACCGCGCTGGCGCCGGCCATCTGGGGCACGACCTATATCGTCACCACCCAGTTGCTGCCGGACGGATATCCGCTTACCGTCAGCCTGCTGCGCGCCCTGCCGGCGGGTCTCATCCTGCTCTTGCTTGTCCGGCAATGGCCGAAGCCCGAATGGCTGCCGAAGCTCTTCATCCTCGGGTTTTTGAATTTCACCCTGTTCTGGGGCCTGCTGTTCGTGGCCGCCTACCGCCTGCCGGGCGGGGTGGCCGCGACGCTCGGCGCGACGCAGCCGCTGATCGTGCTGTTCCTGGCGCGGGGTCTCATCGGCGCGCCGATCCGACCGCTGGCCGTTGTCGCCGCGCTCGGCGGGCTTGTCGGCGTGGCCATGCTGCTTCTGTCATCGACGATCACGCTCGATCCGATCGGCATTGCCGCCGCATTCGGCGGCGCGCTGTCGATGGCGCTCGGCACCGTGCTTACCCGTCGGTGGCAGTTCCCTGTCGCGCCGCTGACGCTGACCGCCTGGCAATTGACCACGGGCGGTCTTGTGCTGCTGCCGCTGGCGCTTGCCATCGAGCCGGGCTTTCCGATGCCGGACGCCAGGGCCGTGGCGGGCCTCGTCTGGCTGGGCCTGATCGGCGCGGCGCTGACCTATTTCTTCTGGTTTCGGGGAATCGCCAGGATCGGACCGGGACCGGCGGCGCTGCTCGGCTTCCTGAGCCCGCTCAGCGCCGTTCTGCTCGGCTGGATATTCCTCGGACAGGCGCTGTCGCCGTTACAGGTCGCCGGCGCCGTTCTGGTCCTTGCCAGCCTCTGGATCGGCCGTTCCACCAGCCGCACCGCAGCACCCGCAAGCAAAAAAATCCCGGCCGAGTGACCGGGATCTCGGGCTGCTGACCAAGCCGCGAATTTCAGAGGTTCTGATCGGATGCTTCCGCCCAGAGGGGTCATGCTCGGGCTTGACCCGAGCGTCCATGCCGCACAAGCCATTGATCAGAATGGTTATTTTCGAGACCGTGCGGTCCGGCCTGGATCCTCGGGTCAAGCCCGAGGATGACACAGGAAAGAAAGGCGGATTTGCCAACACGCCGAGGTTCCAGGCAGATGAACGGAATCCCGCGCCAGTCAACCTGAAGACGGTTTTATCACCCCTCGTAGACCACCAGCAAATCCTTGGCGTCGATCTGGTCGCCGGCCTTGACGTGGACTTCCTTGATCACGCCGTCGCGGTCGGCGTGGAGCGCGGTTTCCATTTTCATGGCCTCGATCGAGACCAGAACGTCGCCGACGGAGACCTGCTGGCCGGCGGAGACGCCGACGGTGGAGATGACGCCCGGCATCGGCGCGCCGACCTGGTTGGCATTGGTCGGATCGACCTTCTGGTTGACGCCCGCGCCCGCGCCATGAGCGCGGTCCGGCACCTTGATCGAACGCGGCGCGCCGTTCAGTTCGAAGAACACGGTGACCATGCCCTTTTCGTCGGCGCTGGTGATCGCCTGGTTCTGGATCACCAGCGTCTTGCCGCGCTCCAGATCGGCGAACAGCTCGTCCCCTTCTTCGAGACCGTAGAAATAGGCGGGCGTCGGCAGAACCGAGACCGGGCCATAGGTTTCGCTCGCCATGGCGTAATCGACGAACACCTTGGGATACATCAGGTAGGAGGCAAGCTCGAAATCGTCGATCTCGCGGCCGACCTTTTCTTCTGCCTCCTTGCGCAGCGCCTCGAGATCGGCGTCCTCCAGCAGCGAGCCCGGCCGCACGGTATAGGGCTTTTCGTTCTTTAGAGCCTTCTTCTGCAGGCCTTCCGGCCAGCCGGCCGGCGGCTGACCGAGATCGCCCTTCAGCATGGAGATAACCGATTCCGGGAAGGAGATGTCCTTCTTCGGGTCCTCGACATCGGGAACTGTGAGATCCTGGCTCACCATCATCAGCGCCATATCGCCGACCACCTTGGAGGACGGCGTCACCTTGACGATATCGCCGAACATCTGGTTGGCGTCGGCATAGGCCTGGGCCACCTCGTGCCAGCGGGCCTCAAGACCGAGCGAGCGCGCCTGCTCCTTGAGGTTGGTGAACTGGCCGCCCGGCATCTCGTGCAGATAAACTTCCGAGGCCGGCCCCTTGAGGTCGCTTTCAAACGCGGCGTACTGGTGACGCACCGCCTCCCAGTAGAACGAGATGCGGCGGATATGGCCGGTGTCGAGCCCCGGATCGCGCTCATGACCCTTCAGCGCCTCGACGATCGAGCCAAGGCAGGGCTGCGAGGTATTGCCGGAAAACGCGTCCATCGCGGCATCGACCGCATCGACGCCGGCATCGATGGCTGAAAGCACGGTGGCCGCCGAAATGCCGGAGGTGTCGTGGGTGTGGAAGTGGATCGGCAGTTCGGTGGCGTCGCGCAGCGCCGTGAACAGCAACTTCGCCGCCGCCGGCTTCAGAAGCCCGGCCATGTCCTTGACCGCGATGATATGGGCGCCGGCCGCTTCCAGTTCCTTCGCCAGATTGGTGTAGTATTTCAGGTCATATTGCGGCCGCCTGGCGTTCATGATGTCGCCGGTGTAGCAGATCGCCGCCTCGCAGAGCTTGCCTTCCTCGGCCACCGCATCCATCGACACGCGCATGTTTTCCACCCAGTTCAGGCAGTCGAACACGCGGAACAGGTCTATGCCGCCCTTAGCCGCCTGGCGGACGAAATATTTCACCACATTGTCGGGATAATTGGTGTAGCCGACGCCATTGGCGCCCCTCAGCAGCATCTGCAACAGCAGATTTGGTGCTGCCTCGCGCACCAGCGCCAGCCGCTCCCACGGGTCTTCGGTCAGGAACCGCATCGACACGTCGAAGGTCGCACCGCCCCAGCATTCCAGCGACAGCAGTTCCGGCAAAGCACGGGCATAGGTCCCGGCGATCGACGCAATATCGTGGGTGCGCATGCGGGTGGCGAGCAGCGACTGGTGGCCGTCGCGCATGGTGGTGTCGGTCATCAGGACGCGCTTTTCGTGGCGCATCCACTTGGCGAATTTCTCCGGCCCCATCTCGTCGAGAAGCTGCTTGGTGCCCGGCATCGGATCGCCCTCGATATAGGGCACCACCGGCTTGGCGATGTCATCGGCGGGCTTCGGCCGGCCCTTGGCTTCCGGATGGCCGTTGACGGTGACGTCGGCGAGATAGGTCAGAAGCTTGGTGGCGCGGTCGGCACGCTTGACCTGGTCGAACAGCTCCGGCGTCTCGTCGATGAAACGCGTGGTGTAGCTGTAATCCATAAATTGCGGATGGGTGATGATCGCTTCGAGGAAGGTGAGGTTGGTGGCAACCCCGCGGATGCGGAATTCCCTGAGCGCCCGGTCCATGCGGCGCGCGGCCTCCTGCGGCGTCGGCGCCCAGGCGGTGACCTTTTCCAGAAGCGGATCGTAATAGCGGGTGATCACAGCGCCGGAATAGGCCGTGCCGCCATCGAGCCGGATGCCGAAACCGGTCGCGCCGCGATAGGCGGTGATGCGGCCGTAATCGGGAATGAAATTATGCTCCGGGTCCTCGGTGGTGATCCGGCACTGCAGCGCGTGGCCGCGCAGCTTGATCTCCTCCTGCGGCGGAACACCGGAGGCGGCCTCGTCGCCGATCGGATGGCCGTCGAGGATGTGGATCTGCGCCTTGACGATGTCGATGCCGGTGACGACCTCGGTCACGGTGTGCTCGACCTGGATGCGCGGATTGACCTCGATGAAGTAGAACTTGCCGGTATCGGCATCCATCAGATATTCGATCGTGCCGGCGCCGATGTAATTGGTCGCCCGGCCGATCTTCAGCGAATATTCTGCGAGCTCCTTGCGCTGTTCTTCGGAGAGATAGGGCGCCGGCGCGCGCTCGACGACCTTCTGGTTGCGGCGCTGGATCGAGCAGTCGCGCTCGAACAGATGCACGACGTTGCCATGGGTATCGCCGAGGATCTGGCTTTCGACGTGGCGGGCGCGCTCCACCAGCTTTTCGAGATAGACCTCGTCCTTGCCGAAGGCGGCCTTGGCCTCGCGCTTGGCCTCCGTCACCTCGCGGGCAAGGTCTTCCTTGGCGCGGATCACGCGCATGCCGCGTCCGCCGCCGCCCCAGGAGGCCTTGAGCATCACCGGATAACCGACTTCCTCGGCCATCCGCGCCACTTCTTCCATGTCGTCGGGCAGCGGCGCGGTGGCCGGCACGACCGGCACGCCGACTTCGATGGCGAGATTGCGCGCGGCGACCTTGTTGCCGAGCCGGCGCATGGTCTCGGCCTTGGGGCCGATGAAGGTCAGGCCCGCGGCCTCGCAGGCATCGACGAATTCGGGGCTTTCGGAGAGCAGGCCGTAGCCCGGATGGATCGCGTCGGCGCCGGAAAGCTTGGCAACGCGGATCACCTCCTCGATCGACAGATAGCTTTCGATCGGACCCATGTCGTGGTCGAGATGCGGCCCGCGGCCGACCTGATAGCTCTCATCCGCCTTGAAGCGGTGAAGCGCCAGCTTGTCTTCTTCCGCCCAGATTGCAACTGTCTTGATATCCAGTTCGTTTGCAGCGCGAAAAACGCGAATGGCGATTTCGGAACGATTGGCGACAAGAATTTTTGAGATCGGCAAGGGAGGGCCTCCAGGGGACATCTGCGGGAAAATCGCGATACTGAATTCATACCCAAACTCCGGCACGAGCGCAAACCCGACCGTGCATTCCGTGCAAGCGGAATTGACGATCTTACAGCTTCCCTTGCTACCCGTCCCTGGCGGTTGCCCGGAGCCCGTTCAGTCGCGGCCGGTTTTGCCGGAAGGCAGAACGTTGGACAGGAAGATCGCCACCGTCGCAAGCCCCGCGAACAGCGCCAGCAGGAAGCCGGGCGCCAGCATGAACCCGGTCTGCTGGATGATGAAGGTCGCCGTCAGCGGCGTCAGCCCGCCGACGATCGCAAAGCCGATATTATAGACGAAGGCAACGCCGGTATAGCGCACATCCGTCGGGAAGATCGCCGTCAGCAGCACCGGCCCGACGCCCCAGGCGAAGGCCGCGATCAGCGAGATCACGATCATCGCCGGCAGCAGTTCCGAAACGCCCTGATGCATCCAGACATAGGCCGGGATCGCCGCCACCGCCAGGATCAACGAGGCGATGAAGGCTGGAACCTTGATGCCGACGAAATCCGAGATCAGGCCGGCCACCGGCATCGGCAGCGAAAACAGCACGATGCCGACGAGAACGGCGGTCGCCACCTGATCGGGATCGTATTTGAGGAAATCGGTGAGATAGGAGTTCATGTAGAGATAGAGCAGCGGCACGGTCGCCGCCCCGAGCCCGGTGATGAACAGGCCGAGCCAGACGGCGCGGCCATTGTCGCGGAACAGCGCGGCGAGCGGCACCTTGTGGGCATGGGCTTCCATCTCCGCGAAGGCCGGGCTTTCGGAAAGCCGCGCGCGCAGGAAGAAGCCCGCGATCGCCACCAGCCCGCCGACGAAGAAGCCGATCCGCCAGCCATAGGAGAGCACGGCGGTCTCCGACATCAGGTGGGTGATCGCCCACTGCACGGCCTGGGCGGCCAGCATGCCGACATTGATGATCATGAACAGGAAGCCGCAGGCGAGCCCGCGCCGCTTCGGCATGGTTTCGGTGATCAGCGTCATCGCGCCGGGGATTTCGCCGCCAAGGCAGAGGCCCTGCACCATGCGCAGCACCACGAGCAGCACGGTGGCAGAAATGCCCCAGCTGGCATAGCCGGGCATGAAGGCGATCAGGAATGTCGCGCCCGCCATGCCGGCGATCGAGACCCTGAGCATGGCCTTGCGGCCGTGCCTGTCGCCAAAATGGGAAAACAGGATGCCGCCGAGCGGGCGCACGAGATAGCCGACGGCGAAGATCGCGAAGGCTGCCAGCAACCGCGCGGCCGGCGCCTCGTCCGGAAAGAAGGTCTTGCCGATCTGCGAGGCGAAGGAGGCATAGATCACGAAGTCATAGAATTCGAGCCCGCCGCCCATGCTCCCCAGAAAGAGAGCGCGTCTGCGCTCGCTGGCCGTCACCGTCATCCCGTTTCTCCACGCTTACACCTGAGCGACGTTCGCCGATGCATGCCGGAAAGGCAAGGTGGAAAACGCTCACCTCAGTCGAATGCGGTCACAAGGCCTGCAAGCGCCGCCTCGACGATCGCCTCCAGCGATTGATCGATGTCGACGACAACCACGCCGGGCTCGCCGTCGGGCCGCTCCAGCGTCGTAAGCTGGCTCTGGAGCAGCGAAACCGGCATGAAATGGCCGGTGCGATGGCCCATGCGCGCGCTCAGCAAGGCCTCGCTGCCGTCCAGAAACACGAAGGCCAGCGACCCGCCGGCGGTCTGGCGCAGCCGGTCGCGATAGGTTTTCTTCAGCGCCGAGCAGGTGACCACGACACCCACCTGCCGGTGGTTCGCGATCTCCGCGCCGATAAGCGCCAGCCAGGGCCAGCGGTCCTCATCCTGAAGCGGAATGCCGCGCGACATCTTTTCGACATTGGCGGCGGGGTGAAGTTCGTCGCCCTCGATGAAGTCATGGCCCGCGCGCTCGGCCAGACGCCGCGCGACCGAGGATTTGCCCGAGCCGCTGACGCCCATAACGATGATGGCGTCGGGGATCGCGCCCGGCTTTTCGATGTCATGATTGTTCATTCTGGTCCCGCTCCGCAAGTATGAGGGCATGGTCTAGAGCCGTTCAGGCTTAAATGGAAGCGTTCTGCGGCAAGGAATTTGCGCCAGGACCAAGGGCTTTGGCGCAGGGCATAGCCGTCGCTATGTCCAAGCCGAACACCGCCGGTAATGGCACAAATTCATGCCGCCCAGTTCAGCGCGCTTGACGCGCTGAACCGACTCAATCGCGGGCGTGTTCATTCCATGATCAGAAGATCATGGAATGCCGCCCTTGCGGGTTTGCCGAAACCGGCCATCCACTTTGTCGAAGCCCTTCGACATAGCTATGGCTATGCCGCGCGGACTTCTTCGCGTGGAATGACCGGTTTGGGCAAACAGAACGGATTCCATTTAAGCCTGAACGGCTCTAGAATGGTTCGTGCCGGATTGGAAGCGCGCAAGCCGTTTCGAGGGCGCGGGTCTGACCTGCTGGCGTTGTGGTGACGGTTTTGTGACGCGCAAGGGGTTTACCCCCGTCGCCCCCGGAGGCATAAGGGGTCAGGCATTACTTTCAGGCCCAATGAAATGAACGCATTGCAGACCCCCGATACGAATGACGAACTCGCCGGCCTCGGCGACGACCGCAGCCTTCTGCTTGTCGATGACGACGCACCGTTCCTGCGCCGGCTGGCGCGCGCCATGGAAACGCGCGGCTTCGATATCGAAACCGCAGGCTCGGTTGCCGAAGGGATCGCGCTTACCAAGGCGCGGCCGCCGGCCTTCGCCGTCGTCGATCTGAGGCTCGAGGACGGCAGCGGGCTCGACGTGGTCGCCGCCATCCGGGAGGCGCGGGCCGATACCCGGATCGTGATGCTGACCGGCTACGGCAATCTCGCCACCGCCGTCACCGCCGTGAAGCTCGGCGCGCTCGATTACCTCGCCAAACCCGCCGATGCCGACGATATCGTCCATGCGCTGACCCAGCAGCCCGGCGAAAAGACCGACCTGCCCGAAAACCCGATGTCGGCGGACCGGGTGCGCTGGGAGCATATCCAGCGGGTCTACGAGATGTGCGACCGCAATGTCTCCGAAACCGCCCGCCGCCTCAACATGCACCGCCGCACCCTGCAGCGCATCCTCGCCAAACGCGCGCCGCGCTGACGGGCGATCGGATCGGCTCTCGGGCCCGCTTCCGGTATCTGGCTAAACCTTCCAGAAGCCGTACCGTTTTCCGCAAAATCGTTCGATTCCTGTCGAATATATCTTGAAGCGGCATGCCGCCATTTCCATATCGGAAATATCGGCGGTCGATCGCCGAGACGAAACGAGGAAGAACCGAGATGAACGAGACTGCGTTACTGCGTCCGGCGTGGACGCCACTTACGATCGCCCTGATGGTGATCGGTTTTGTCGTGTTCTGGCCGCTTGGACTGGTGATGCTTGCCTATATTATCTGGGGCGATCGTCTGAACATGTCGCGCGGCGAGTGGAAGCGTTCCGCCGAACGCGCCTTCGGCTCCTGCAAGCGCAACATGCGCCAGGCCGCCGAGCCGATGGCCTCCACCGGCAATGCCGCCTTCGATGAATGGCGCCGCAGCGAAATGGAGCGGATCGAGGCAGAGCGCCGCAAGCTCGACGAGATGCGCGCCGAATTCGATCGCTACACCGACGAGCTGAGAAAGGCCCGCGACCGCGAGGAATTCGACCGTTTCATGCGCGAGCGCAACAACGGCAATTCCGGCGGAACATCGCAGGACTGACGCAATGCGCCGCGCCGTGAGGCGCGGCAGCCACCCGTTCGGCATCGCCCATATCCCCCGGGCGGTGCCTTTTTTTGTGGCCTGTCGGGGCCGGAACCCGGTATAGGAAGGCCATCGGGGCCGAAGAGACACGGAATGAACGCCAGGACAATCGACATCGGCGGAAGGGTGCTGCCGCTCAACGTCAGGACCAATGCGCGCGCGCGGCGGATGACGTTGAAGATCGAGCCGGGCGGGCATGCGGTGAGCCTGACCGTGCCGCCGGGGCTTGCGCGCCATCAGGTTGAAGGGTTTCTGCGCCGTCATCATGACTGGCTGATCGACCGGATCGGACGGTTCGAGGGCCGCGAAACAGCCATTGGCGACGGCGCGTCGCTGCCGGTGTTCGGCGTCGCCCACACTATCCGCCACAGCGGCAATCTGCGCGGATTGACCGAGGCCCGTGTCGAGAACGGCGCGCCCATTCTTCTGGTCTCCGGTCCCGCCGCCAGTATCGGCCGGCGCGCCAGTGATTATCTGAAGAAGGAGGCCAAGCGCGAGATCACGGAACGCGTGCGATACCACGCGGAGGCGAGCGGCAAGCGCTTTTCGGCGATCAGCTTCAAGGACACCAAATCGCGCTGGGGTTCGTGTTCGTCGGCCGGCAATCTCAATTTCTCCTGGCGGATCGCGATGGCGCCGCTGTTTGTCGTGGATTATCTGGCCGCCCATGAAGTGGCCCATCTCAGCGAAATGAACCACGGGCCGCGTTTCTGGGCGCTGTGCGAAAAGCTGTGCCCGAGAACCCCGGAGGCGCGCCGCTGGCTGAAGGCCGAAGGATCGTTCCTCCATGCAATCCGCTTCGACGCGCCAACCGTATAGAACTCGCGAAGTTTTTCGCGATATGTTAAGGACAGACCATGAAACGTCCGGCCATCAAGATCTGCGGGCTCAGCAGCGAAGACACGATCGATCACGTCATCCGTCGCGGGGCGAGCCATGTCGGCTTCATCTTCTTTGAGAAGAGCCCGCGCCATGTCGAGCCCGATGTCGCCGCCGGCCTGATCGCCCATGTGCGCGGCCGGGCGAAGACGGTTGCCGTTTCGGTGGATGCCGACAACGAGCTTCTGGAAGAGATCGTCTACGCCGCCCGTCCCGACATGCTGCAGCTTCACGGCCATGAGACGCCCGACCGGGTGATGACCATCAAGGCGCTGTTCGGCCTGCCGGTGATCAAGGCGTTTTCGCTGCGCGCGCCGGAAGACCTCGCGCGGGTTGATGACTATGACGGTGTCGCGGATCATCTGCTTTTTGACGCAAAGCCGCCTGCAAACGCGACGCTTCCGGGTGGAAATGGCGTGACCTTCGATTGGCGCTTGCTTGCCGGCTGGCGCCCGACTATTCCCTATTTCCTGTCGGGCGGTCTTTCGGCGGAAAATGTCGCCGCCGCGCTTCATGAAACCGGGGCGCACGGGCTCGATGTTTCCTCGGGCGTCGAAAGCGCGCCCGGCGTGAAGGATGCCGCCCGGATCGATGCCTTTTTTGATGCCGTTGACGCTGCCTATGCAACGGCCTGATGGAGAATGACCGTGAACGAGACCCCGAAGCTGAATTCCTTCAAATCCGGACCCGACGAGACCGGTCTGTTCGGCATTTTCGGCGGCCGTTTCGTCGCCGAGACGCTGATGCCGTTGATCCTCGACCTTGAGGGCGAGTGGGAAAAGGCGAAGACCGATCCGGCCTTCCAGGCGGAGCTTAAATCGCTCGGCAAGCATTATATCGGCCGGCCGAGCCCGATCTATTACGCCGAGCGCCTGACCGAACATCTCGGCGGCGCGAAGATCTATTTCAAGCGCGAGGAGCTGAACCACACCGGCTCGCACAAGATCAACAACTGCATCGGCCAGATCCTGCTCGCCAAGCGCATGGGCAAGACGCGGATCATCGCCGAGACCGGCGCCGGCCAGCACGGCGTGGCGTCTGCCACCGTCGCCGCCCGTTTCGGCCTGCCCTGCGTGGTCTATATGGGCGCGACCGATGTCGAGCGTCAGGCGCCGAACGTGTTCCGCATGAAGCTTCTGGGCGCGGAGGTGAAGCCGGTGACGGCCGGCCACGGCACGCTGAAGGATGCGATGAACGAGGCGCTGCGCGACTGGGTCACCAATGTCGAGGATACCTATTACCTGATCGGCACGGCCGCTGGCCCGCATCCCTATCCGGAAATGGTGCGTGACTTCCAGGCCGTGATCGGCACGGAAGCGCGTGAACAGATGATGGAGGCTGAAGGCCGGCTCCCGGATCTCGTCATCGCCGCCGTCGGCGGCGGCTCGAACGCGATTGGTATCTTTCATCCGTTCCTCGATGACGCCGATGTGAAAATCGTCGGCGTCGAGGCCGGCGGCAAGGGGCTTTCGGGCGAGGAGCACTGCGCCTCGATCACCGCCGGCGCGCCGGGCGTGCTCCACGGCAACCGCACCTATCTGCTGCAGGATGGCGATGGCCAGATCAAGGAAGGCCATTCGATCTCGGCCGGGCTCGATTATCCCGGCATCGGGCCGGAGCATTCCTGGCTCAACGATATCGGCCGGGTGAGCTACGTGCCGATCATGGATGACGAGGCGCTGGAGGCATTCCAGCTCATGACCCGGCTCGAAGGCATTATTCCCGCGCTGGAGGCGAGCCACGCGATCGCCGAAATCATGAAGCGCGCGCCGAAAATGGGCAAGGACGAGATCATCCTCGCCAATCTTTCCGGCCGCGGCGACAAGGACGTGCATACGGTGGGCAAGATTCTCGGCATGGAGATGTAGAGCATGAGCCGGGGGGATGTGATCGAGGAGATGTCGGAACTGGCGGAAGCGCTGTTCGAGATCATCGAGGAGGAGAACAGTGGCGACAACGAGGTGCGCGCCGCGGTGATCAAGGCGCTGGCGCATCAGAACCTGTTCAACATCGAACTGGTCTCGGCGCTGAACGCGCTCGCCTCCGGCGGCAATGCATCCGCCGAAATCGACAGCCTCGTGCTGAACATGAAGTCCGTTCACAAGTCGCTGGTCACCGCGATTTCGGCGTGGTCGGATGAGGAAACGGAATAGGACGGAAGATCATGACGGAAACACTGGCGGAAGCGGAGCTTTATCGCCCGCGAGAGGCCGGTTATCTGACATCGGTCGAGACGGATGACGGCACAATCAAGCTCAGCGGAATTGCGGCCGAGGGCGCCCCGGAATTCGGCGAGGATGTGCTGGAAGCCGCTATTTCCGTGCTGCGACAGGCGGTAGCGCCGAAGCCGAATTTTGGCGCCGGTTTTGCGGTGCTGCATCGCGGCGAGGAGGCCTGGTGGCTGCTTATGCACTGGTGGCTTCCAGGCGGCATCCTCTCTCACGGGCTCTGGCGCGCCGATCTCGGCATGACGCCGCCCGACTTTTCGCCCGTCCCGCCCGGCCCGATGGCCTGCGTATGGGAACTGGGCGTGATTGATTTCGAACGGCGCGCATTCATGGCAACCGCCATGGCCGGCGCACCGCTCGCCGATTATTTCGCATCGACGATGCCACGGAGTAGAGTATGACCGAACGCATGGAAAAACGCTTTGCCGCGCTGAAAGCCGAGGGTCGGCCGGCGCTGATCACCTATTTCATGGGCGGCGATCCGGATTTCGATACCTCGCTTCAAATCATGAAGGCGCTGCCGAAGGCGGGCGCGGACGTGATCGAGCTCGGCATGCCGTTTTCCGATCCGATGGCCGATGGCCCGTCGATCCAGATGGCGGGCTTGCGGGCGCTGAAGGGCGGCCAGACGCTGGCCAAGACCCTGGAACTGGCAAGAGAATTCCGCAAGAGCGATGCCGATACGCCGATCGTGATGATGGGCTATTACAACCCGATCTATATCTATGGCGTCGACAAATTCATCGCCGATGCGCTGGCTTCCGGCATTGACGGGCTGATCATCGTCGACCTGCCCCCGGAAATGGATAATGAGCTCTGCATTCCGGCACTCGCCGCCGGGCTGAACTTTATCCGGTTGGCGACGCCGACCACGGACGGCAAGCGTCTGCCGGCGGTTTTGAAAAACACCTCCGGCTTCGTCTACTATGTCTCAATGAACGGGATCACCGGCTCGGCGCTGCCTGACCCTTCGAAGGTCGGCGAGGCCGTTTCGCGCATCAAGGCGCATACCGATCTGCCGGTCTGCGTCGGCTTCGGCGTCAAGACCGCCGAACATGCGCGCCTGATCGGGGCAGCGGCTGATGGCGTCGTCGTCGGCACGGCGCTGGTCAACCAGATTGCCGGCAGTCTGACCGCCGATGGCAAGGCGGGCAAAGACACGGTCGACGCGGTTTCGACCTTCGTGAAGGGCCTTTCAAGCGGGGTGCGGGACGCGCGCCTTGCAGCCGCCGAGTAAATCTGGCACACGGCAGGCAAAGAAATTCAGGAGGTTCATGTGGTGAACTGGATTACCAATTACGTGCGGCCGCGGATCAATTCCATGTTCGGCCGCCGCGAGGTGCCCGAGAATCTGTGGATCAAGTGCCCCGAAACCGGCGCCATGGTGTTTCATACCGATCTGGAAGAGAACAAGTGGGTGATCCCGTCTTCCGGCTATCACATGAAGATGCCCGCGCGCGCGCGCCTCGCCGATCTGTTCGATAACGGAACCTATGAGGACCTGCCGCAGCCGAAAGTGGCGCAGGACCCGCTGAAGTTTCGCGATTCCAAGAAATATCTCGACCGGCTGAAGGAAAACCGGGCGAAGACCGATCAGGAAGACACGATCCTCGCCGGTCTCGGCACGCTTGAGGGGCTGAAGCTCGTTGCCGTGGTGCAGGAGTTCAAGTTCATGGGCGGCTCGCTCGGCATGGCTGCCGGCGAGGCGATCATCCAGGCTTTCCAGCGCGCGCTCGATGAGAAATGCCCGCTGGTGATCTTCCCGGCGTCGGGCGGCGCGCGCATGCAGGAGGGTATTCTCTCGCTGATGCAGATGCCGCGCGTGACGGTGATGATCGAGATGATGCGCGATGCCGGCCTGCCCTATGTGGTGGTGCTGACCAACCCGACCACCGGCGGCGTTTCGGCCTCCTACGCCATGCTCGGCGACCTGCATATCGCCGAACCCGGCGCCGAGATCGGCTTTGCCGGCCGCCGCGTGATCGAGCAGACCATCCGCGAACAGCTTCCGGACGGGTTCCAGACCGCGGAATATCTGCTGGAGCACGGCATGGTCGACATGGTGGTCAAGCGCCATGACCTGCCGGAAACGCTGGCGCGGCTTTTGAAGATCATGACCGGCGCGCCGGCAACGCCCCCGCACGGGCTTCTGGAAGGCCCGCATGCGTCGCAGGCGGAAGCCGAACCGGCGCTTGCCGCGGATGAAGCCCCGGCGCAGCAGGCCTGAGAAAGACAGAGAAGACCCCGTGCGGCCCAAGGCGGCGGCGGTCTTCCCGGTCGGCCACCTCCGGCGGACGATAAGGGCGCGCGAACGCCACGGGCGGGATAGGCCCGCAGAATCGGATCAATCATGGATAACCCCTCATTCGGCGCCGCCGAGCGCGTGATCGAGCACCTGATGCAGCTGCATCCCAAGGGCTTCGATCTGTCGCTGGATCGCATCCGGGTGCTTCTCGAAAAGCTCGGCAATCCGCATCTCTCCCTGCCGCCGGTGATCCATATCGCCGGCACCAATGGCAAGGGCTCGACCACCGCTTTCTGCCGGGCGCTGCTGGAGGCTTCGGGCCTTTCCGTCCATGTCCATTCCTCGCCGCATCTGGTGCGCTGGCACGAGCGGTTCCGCATCGGCGGGCCGGGCGGGGCGAGCGGCTATGTCGATGATCAGCTTCTGGCCGAGACGCTGCGGCGGGTCGAGGCGGCGAATGAGGGCGCGAAAGCCACCGTGTTCGAAATGCTAACGGCGGCGGCCTTCGTTCTGTTTGCCGAAATTCCGGCCGATGTGGTGATCCTGGAGGTTGGGTTGGGCGGACGCTACGACGCCACCAATATCATCGACAAACCAGCCGTTTCCGTGGTGATGCCGATCTCGCTCGATCATCAGGCCTATCTCGGCGACCGGGTTGAGCTGATCGCGGCCGAGAAGGCGGGGATCATGAAGCCGGGCGTGCCGGTGGTGATCGGCCAGCAGGAATATGAGGCGGCGGAAGAGGTGCTGATCGCCAGCGCCGACAGGCTCGGCTGTCCGCTGCATGTCTATGGCCAGGATTTCTCCGCCCATGAGGAACATGGCCGGCTGGTCTATCAGGATGGCGACGGGCTGATGGACCTGCCGCTGCCGGCGCTTCCGGGCCGGCATCAATATGCCAATGCCGCCGCCGCGATCTCGGCGGTCAAGGCCGCCGGCTTCGCGCTGGAGGAAAAGGCCGTCGAAACCGCCATGGGCTCGGTGTTCTGGCCGGCGCGTCTGCAGCGGCTGACGACGGGCGACCTGGTGACAGCGGCGCCCGCGGGTTCGGAAATCTGGCTCGACGGCGGCCATAATCCCGGCGCCGGCGAGGTGATCGCCGAGGCGCTGGCGGGGTTCGAGGAGCGCGATCCGCGCCCGCTCTATCTGGTGATCGGCATGATCAACACCAAGGACCCGTTCGGTTTCTTCGAGCATTTCGCGGGGCTTGCGACCTATGTCTATTGCGCGCCGATCAGGGGCACGGAGGCCTTCATCGATCCGGTCGCGCTGGCCTCCTCGGCGGCGGATGCCGGGCTTTCCGCAGAGCCGGTCTCCTCGATCGGCGAGGCGCTGGCCGCGATCTGCATGCGCGCGCGCGCCGATCAGCCGCCGCCGCGCATCCTGATCGGCGGTTCGCTCTATTTCGCCGGCAATGCGCTCGCCGACAACGGCACGCCGCCGCTTTAAACCCTCTCAGATTCGGACGTCCACGCCCTCCGCTTCCAGCTTTTCCAGCGCCAGCTCGGCATAGGTCAGCCGATCGGCGGCGGTACGGGCGAAGGCGAGGGTCAACACCTTGCGGCGGGCGGGCGCCAGCCTGTGTTCGGGGGCGGGGCGGATCATCTCGGCGCCGTAACGGTCCGCCAGTAGCAGGCCGCAATCCTCGGGGAAGATTTCGAGCGGCACATCGGCATGGGTGGCGAAGAACAGCCGGTCGCAAAAATCGCGATATTCCGGCCATTTCCGGTCGACGCGGAAATCCTCGATCGAGGTCTTGATCTCGATGATCCAGATCTCGCCCTTTTCCGAAAGGCAGATCAGGTCCGCCCGCCGTCCGCTTCGAAGCGTCATCTCGGCGATCGCGGAAACGCGCATATGCTTCAGCAGATGCTGGACGCCGCGACGGACCATGATGGCGCGATCCGACTGGCGGCCGTCCGCCGTCGGGTTTTTTCCATGCAGATCGACAATCGCCATGGAACTTCCTTTCATACGATGCATTTTCACAACAGCGCTGCTTTCCCGGAGCGCCTTTGCTCCTCCAACGATCACCCAGAGCTTGTGTTGCAACCAATTCTTAACCATAAGCTTTTATCAATTGACCATTATCACCTTTTGTTCCACGCCGTGAGACCGTCCATGCACATTCGATCCCTTTTTCTGGCACTCTCGCTGACGAGCCTGCTCGCAGCCGCCGGCTGCACCACCACGAACAGTTCGTCGACGACGATGGCGCCGATCTCCGCCTATGCGGCCACGAATGACAATGGCGTGGACCTGCCGCGCGTGCCGATTACGCAGGTCGACGACAAGTATCGCCGCCAGATCATCAATTACGAGACGGATGAAGCCCCTGGCACCATCATCGTCGATACCAAGCAGCGGCTGCTTTATCTGGTGCTGGAAGACGGCAAGGCCGTGCGCTATGGCATCGGCGTCGGCCGCGACGGCTTCCGCTGGTCGGGCGAGGCCTATATCGGTCGCCGCGCCGAATGGCCGACATGGTATCCGCCGCAGGCGATGATCAAGCGCCAGCCCGAGCTGAAGGAATATGCCGGCGGCATGGATGCCGGCATCATGAACCCGCTCGGCGCCCGCGCGCTCTATCTCTACAAGAACGGCAATGACACGCTGTTCCGCATCCACGGCAATCCGGACTGGACCTCGATCGGCCAGGCCGTGTCCTCCGGCTGCATCCGCATGATCAACCAGGACATCATCGACCTCTACGCCCGCGTCGACCCCGACAAGCGCACCAAGGTGGTCGTGCTCGAGGGGTGAGCGAAAGCCGTAAACTGATCGAAAAAGGCGGCTCCCGAGAGGGGCCGCCTTTTTCTTTGGTTGAGGCCGCCTGATCGCAGGCGGCCAATGCATATGGTGACGTCAGTAACGATAGTGTTCCGGCTTGAACGGGCCTTCCGGCGTCACGCCGATATAGGCGGCCTGTTCTTCCGAAAGCACCGTCAGCTTGGCGCCGAGCTTGTCGAGGTGGAGGCGCGCGACCTTTTCGTCGAGATGCTTCGGCAGAACGTGAACCGTGTTCTCGTATTTGGCGTGGTTCTGGAAGATTTCCATCTGGGCCAGCACCTGGTTGGTGAACGAGGCCGACATCACGAAGGAGGGGTGGCCGGTGGCATTACCGAGGTTCAGAAGACGGCCTTCCGAAAGCAGCAGGATGCGCTTGCCGTCGGGGAAGGAAATCATGTCGACCTGCGGCTTCACATTGGTCCAGGTGTAGTTGCGCAGCGAGGAAATCTGGATCTCGTTGTCGAAATGGCCGATATTGCCGACGATCGCCATATCCTTCATCTCGCGCATATGCTCGATGCGGATGATGTCCTTGTTGCCGGTGGTGGTGACGAAGATATCGGCGGTCGCGACCACGTCTTCCAGCAGTACGACCTCATAGCCGTCCATCGCCGCCTGCAGCGCGCAGATCGGATCGGCTTCCGTGACCTTCACCCGCGCGCCGGCGCCCGAAAGCGAGGCGGCGGAGCCCTTGCCGACATCGCCATAGCCGCAGACGACGGCGACCTTGCCGGCCATCATCACATCGGTGGCGCGGCGGATGCCATCGACCAGCGATTCCTTGCAGCCATATTTATTGTCGAATTTCGACTTGGTGACGGAATCATTGACGTTGATCGCCGGGAAAGGGAGCTGGCCCTTTTTGGCAAGCTGATAGAGCCGGTTGACGCCGGTGGTGGTTTCCTCGGTAACGCCGAGAAGGGCCTCGCGCTGCTTGGTGAAGAAGCCGGGAGAGGCTTCCATGCGCTTCTTGATCTGCGCGAACAGCACTTCCTCTTCCTCGGAACCGGGCTTGGACAGCACGTCCTCGCCGGCTTCGGCGCGCGCGCCGATCAGGATATACATGGTGGCGTCGCCGCCATCATCGAGGATCATGTTGGACTGGCCGCCATCGGCCCACTGGAAGATCTGGTCGGTATAGGTCCAGTATTCGGCAAGCGTCTCGCCCTTGACGGCATAGACCGGAATGCCGGCGGCGGCGATCGCGGCGGCGGCATGGTCCTGTGTGGAGAAGATGTTGCAGGAGGCCCAGCGGACCTCGGCGCCCAGCGCCGTCAGCGTCTCGATCAGCACGGCAGTCTGGATCGTCATGTGCAGCGAGCCGGAAATGCGCGCGCCCTTCAGCGGCTGGCTCTCGCCAAATTCCGCGCGCGCGGCCATTAGGCCCGGCATTTCGGTTTCGGCGATGTCGATTTCCTTGCGGCCATAATCGGCCAGCGCGATATCGGCGACGAGATAGTCGTTTGTGGTGCTCATCTGAAACTCCGGAAACATTTCGGCAGGACGAGCGCGACCGGCACCCGCAATTTGCCTGTTCATCTGTTCCGTTCGTATCAGCCTTGGCGAAAACTGGCAAGAAAGACATAAAGGTTTGTTTATGTCTTTCTGTGGCTGGAGTTTACGGTTGGATAGGTCCGCGACTTGCCGTGAACCCACCGATCATTTCGTTGTCACCATTGAAGAGATAAGTGCCTCCCATCGACGAGGCGTTATCGCCATAGAATGCTCCTTCAACTTTTGAGCCTGCCGGCAGGCTGTCCGAACTGAAGGTACTGCCTGTAATTGCGCCATCGAACTGGGCATTTCTGCCCCCTGTGGAGATATTCCCCTGCAACGAGGACGAAGCAAAATCGACCTCAGCCGAAAAAGTCCCTTCCTGGGAGCTAACGGTGCCAAATGAAACGGCGCTGTAACCAAATGCAGTTCCCTGATATTTGGCTTTGCCGCTAACCGGCATGTTTTCGGTCAGACCTTCCGTGAATCGATAAGCGTATAAAAAAGAGTCAGGATAGTTGCCCCTTTCCGCATCAATCACCGCTACAAGTGGCTGTCCATCTTCGCTGAGGACTCGCATATATTCGGATGCAGCATCGCTGGTCCCATCGGGCGAAAGAGGCGGCAAGATGAACTCCTGTCCTGCCAGAGGGCCGGCGGCAATCTTTATGGAGACATAACCATCGTCTTTTGTCTGAATTAACGCTCTGGAACTGCCACTTTCCCAATCTTTCGGATAGGCCGAAACAGCAGCAAATCCAGTCGCGTTCGAAGGTTCCCCGGTGTCTTTTCGGGGTTCACCGTCCTGATAATAACCCGGATCGACAGATGGAGGAGGAGTCTGAATTGAAATTCCGGGATCCTGGGCGATGACCGGTCCTCCGCCTCCCCCGCCACTGCACCCCGCAATTGCGGCAAGCCCAACCGTGCCCGTCAGTTTCACGAATGTATACTTCATTTTCAGTCCCCACTCCTGATCATATCGAGCATTGCCTGTGAATCACGTGTCGCAACCGGGGGGCGCAAGGTCAAGGAAAAATTAACCTTGAAGAGCGGGTCAAAATGCGAGAAGGATTTTGGAATCTGCTTATCCGGAGACCTGCTTCAAAGCCTCCCGACAAGCTTGCAGGATTTCCAACCGGCGATACTGGCGGGCGTAGTAATCCGCGAGTGCGGGATCGGGTGCGATCTCCAGCGGCGTCGCCTGCATGGCGCGCGCGGCCGCTCCGAGATCGGGGGCAAGACCCGCGGCGGTTGCGGCGTGGATGGCGGAACCGAGCAGGACGACGTCCTCGGTCGGCGAGACGAGCACCGGCAGGCCGGTGGCATCGGCGTAAAGCCGGGTGAGAAGCGGGTTGCGCCTGTGGCCGCCGGCCAGATGCAGGTTTGTGGCGGCGATGTCGTTCTCGGACAGCAGGGCAAGGATTTGGCGGAGCGACAGGGCGATCGCCACCGAGGCGCGCCAATAGAGCCGGCAGAGCCCGTCGAAACTGCCGTCGAGCGTCAGCCCGGCGACCATGCCGGTCATCGAGGCGTCGGCGAAGGGTGAGCGGCTGCCGTGAAAATCCGGCAGGATATCGAGCCCGTCGGCAAAGCCCGGGCCGCGCTTTTGCAGCATTTCCTCGATCCGGGCGATCACCCTTCCGTGCTGTTCCTCGGTGGCAGTACCGCCGGCGCTGTGGACCTCCAGCAGGTGGTTGAGCAGGCCGCCGGTGGCCGATTGGCCCGCCTCGAACAACCATCGGGCCGGGTAGAGCGCGGAAAAATAAGGCCCCCAGAGGCTTGGCGCGAAGACGGGCCGGTTTTCATAGCCGACGATGCAGCTCGACGTCCCGCCGATGAGCGCCAGTTCGCCATCGGCCTTGCGGTCCGGCGGCGGCAGAGCGCCGAGCGCGCCGGCATAGGCGTCGATCAGGCCTGCCGCGACCACTACCTCGCCGTCCAGACCGAGATCGCTGGCCGCGATCGCCGTCAGCCGACCCGCGGCATCGCCCGGCACCAGAATGAATTCCGGGATTCCCGCCTTTTCACGCAGATCGGTGAGGTCGGCCTGTTCCAGAAGACCGAGCGGCCAGGGAAGGACGTGATCGCCGCGATAGAACCATTTGGCCGAAAGCGTGGTGAGCGAGCGGCGATCGCTGCCGGTGGCGCGGAAGGTGAGGTAGTCGGCGAGATCGAAGATGCCGCCGGCCTGTTCCCAGAGTTCCGGGCGGTTGCGCTTCAGCCATACGAGTTTCGGCACCTGCATTTCCGGCGAGACCGAACCGCCGGAATGGAGCACGGCCTCATGGTCGAAACCGCTGAGTTCGGCCGCTTCCTGGGCGGCGCGGTGGTCGAACCAGGCGATGGTGTCGAAGGTGCCGGTCTCGTCTTCCGAAAGCGTCAGCGGCCGCCCGTCGCGGTCCAGAAGCACAAGCGAGCAGGTGGCGCCGAAGGCAAGGCCGGCAATCCGCTCCGCCGCGATACCGGCTGCCGCGCGGGCCGCCTTCACGGCCTCCACTGTGGCCTGCCATATGTCTTCGGAGGAATATTCGCCACGTCGGGGCGCCGGGCGTTTCAGGCGCAGCGGAGAGGACGCGCGGGCAAGCATCGCGCCCGCAGCGTCGAACACGGCCGCCCTGACACTCGCCGTGCCGACATCGACCGCAATCACATGATCGCGCATCCCGGTCGCTCCTACCCTTGATTTTCCGTCAGACTTTTGCCGCACGTTGGACGAGATTGTCCATGGCGTCAAACATTAGGTCGGGGTGAAGCGCAGCAATCTGATCGCGATAGCCCGGGGAACGGGCATGGGTGGCGCCGAGATAGGCGAAGACCCGCATGCCCGCCGCCTTCGCAGCGGAAATGCCCGCCGCGCTGTCCTCGATCACCAGGCATTCCTCCGGCTGCCGGTTCATCCGGCCCGCGGCGAAGAGGAAGAGATCGGGCGCGGGCTTGCCATTTTCCACCATCGAAGCGGAAAAGATCGGCGGCGCGAACAGTGGCAGAAGCCCCGCGATCTCGAGCGAAAGCCGGATGCGTTCGGGCTGGGAACTGGAGGCGACGCAAAACGCGTAACCCGCCGCCTCCAGCTCGGCCCAGGCCGCCGCAATGCCGTGTGTCGGTTTCAGTTCGGCGCGGAAGCGGGCATAGAGATCGCGCCGCAGCCCTTCCAGAAACCCGTCGCCGAGGGTCGCGCCGTAATCGTCCTTGACGATCGCAAGCATGGTTGCGAGCGAGCGGCCGAGGAAAAGCCGGCGCGCATCCTCATCGCAGATGCTGATGCCCTCGGTGGCGAGCGCCTCCCTCAACACCGCGAGCGAAATCGGTTCGCTGTCGACCAGCACCCCGTCGCAATCGAAAATGATGAGCGGCTTTGCGGGCATATGGCTCCTGATTGCGGCGTTACTCCAGGTCGCCGTCGATATAGCGCTTCAGTGTTTCAGCGGTTCCGTGCGCGCGCAGGCTTTCCAGCGCGCCTGTGAACCGCTTCACGAATTGCGGATTGTCGGCAACGCTGCCGAAGATATCACGCTCTTCAAGGAAACGGGTCGGCTTTTCCCGCGAGGCAAGTGCCGCCGCATGAAGCCGGTCGGCCGCCTCGTCATTGAACCTGATCTTGCGGCCGCTGTCGGACGTGCCCTCGAAATAGCGGCACCACAGCGCCGAAACCAGTGCCAGACCGGTGACGTCGAGGCCCTTCTCCAGCCGAGCGGCGGTCGAGGGAAGCACGAATTTCGGCTGGCGGTTGGAGCCGTCGAGCGCCAGCCGCTCGATCGTGTCGCCAATCTTGGGGTTGGCGAAACGCCGCGCGATCAGTTCGTAATAGTCGGTGAGATCGGTATCGGGCACCGGCGGCACGATCGGGATGATCTCGTCCTTTTCGAGCTTTTCGAGGAAGGCGGCGATCAGCTCGTTCTCCATCGCCTCGTGCACGAAGTGAATGTCGAGCAGCTCACCCGGATAGGCAATCGCGGCATGGCCGCCGTTGAGGATCCGGAGCTTCATGATCTCGTAGGGGCTGACATCCTCGACGAAGGTGACGCCGACCTCTTCCAGCGCGGGACGGCCGAGCGGGAAATCATCCTCCAGCACCCACTGCCTGAATTCCTCGCAGAACACCGGCCAGTTGTCGGCGATGCCGTATTCCTCCGCGGCGATCCTGCGCTCGCGTTCGCCGGTGGCCGGCGTAATGCGGTCGACCATGGCGTTGGGGAAGGCCACGTTTTGCCGGATCCAGCCGGCGAAATCCGGGTCCGAGAGTTCGGCAAGGCCGGCCACAGTGGCTTTGGTGACCGCGCCGTTATGGGGAATGTTGTCGCAGCACATCACGGTAAATGCCGGAACGCCCGCCGCCCGGCGCTTCTTCAGCCCGGCAATGATCAGGCCGAAAGCGGTCTTGGGCTGATCCGGGTTGTTGCCGTCTGCCACGATTGCCGGATGTTTGGGGTCGAATTTTCCGGTCGCCGGGTCGATGAAATAGCCGCCCTCGGTGACCGTCAGCGAGACGATGCGGATCGCCGGATCGGCGAGCCTGTCGATCATGGCGTCAAAATCCGGCGGCGCGATCATGTCGATCATCGCGCCGGTAATGGTGGCGCTGCTGGCATGGGCCTCCTGGTCGACCACCGTGGTCAGGAAATCCTGGCCCTTCAGCACGTCGCGCATCTTCGCGTCGCCCGGCATCACGCCCGCGCCGATGATCGCCCAGTCGTGATCGCGGCCCTTGTTGAAGAGCTCGTGCAGATAGACCGCCTGATGGGCGCGGTGAAAATTGCCGACGCCGAAATGGACAATGCCCGGCGAAAGATCGTCGCGCGCATAGGTCGGCACGGCCGCCTTGTCGGCGTGGTCCTTGAGAGTGTCGAGAGAAAGTGCCTTGGTCATTGTCCTGTCCGATCTTCGCATTCCGGGATGAGCGCCGCCAATGGCGCCCACCATTGTTTCGCGCTTCCGCGCCGCGCCGGCTAAAGCGCCAGGCCCTTGTCGTCGAAGCGGTAGATCCGCTCCGGATCGGGCGTGACATAGACGACATCGCCGTGGCGAACCGGAAAGTCGCCATTGGCGCGGGCGGTGATCTGGCCGATGCCGTCGACATCGATGTGCAGGAAGGTGTCGGAACCGAGATGTTCGGCGACCACGACCTTGCCCTGCCAGGTACCGCTTTCGGTCGACAGGGTCAGATGTTCCGGCCTGAAGCCGATCGTATGGGCCTTGTAGCCTTCGGCGTCCTTGCCGGTGGCGAAGTTCATCTTCGGCGAGCCGATGAAGCCGGCGACGAACAGGTTGGCGGGCTTGTGGTAAAGCTCCAGCGGCGAGCCGACCTGCTCGATATTGCCGGCGCGGAGCACCACGATCTTGTCGGCCATGGTCATGGCCTCGACCTGGTCGTGGGTCACATAGATCGAGGTGGCGTCGAGCTGCTGGTGCAGTTCGGTGATTTCAAGGCGCATGTTGACCCGGAGTGCTGCATCGAGGTTCGACAGCGGCTCGTCGAACAGGAAGCATTCCGGGTTGCGCACGATCGCGCGGCCGATCGCCACGCGCTGGCGCTGGCCGCCGGAAAGCGCGCGCGGCTTGCGTTCCAGATAGTCGGTGAGGTTCAGGATCTTCGCCGCGTCCTCGACCTTGCGGTCGATCTCGGCCTTGTCGACATTCGCCATTTTCAGCGGAAAGCCGATATTGTTCCTGACACTCATATGCGGATAGAGCGCGTAGGACTGGAACACCATGGCAAGGCCGCGCTTTGCCGGCGGCTTGTCGGTGGCGTCCTCGCCATCGATCAGGATGCGGCCGGAGGTGACATCCTCCAGCCCGGCAATCAGCCGGAGAAGCGTGGATTTGCCGCAGCCCGACGGGCCGACGAAGACGACGAACTCACCCTCGTTGATTTCGAGGTCGATCGAAGGGATGACCGCGTGCTCGCCGAAATGCTTGGAAACTTTTTCAAGTCTGATGCTGCCCATTGGTCCTGTCCTTATTTAACCGCGCCGAAGGTGAGCCCGCGCACGAGCTGCTTCTGCGAAAACCAGCCGAGAATGATGATCGGCGCAATCGCCATGGTCGATGCCGCGGAAAGCTTGGCGTAGAACAGGCCTTCCGGGCTCGAATAGGAAGCGATGAAAGCTGTGAGCGGCGCCGCTTTCGAGGCCGTCAGGTTCAGCGTCCAGAACGCTTCGTTCCAGGCAAGGATGATGTTGAGGAGAAGGGTGGAGGCAATGCCGGGGATCGCCATCGGCGTCAGCACATAGACGATCTCCTTGCCGAGCGTGGCTCCATCCATACGGGCGGCTTCGAGAATTTCGCCCGGGATTTCCTTGAAATAGGTATAGAGCATCCACACCATGATCGGCAGGTTGATCAGCATCATCACCACGATCAGGCCGGTGCGGGTGTCGAGCAGGCCGAGATCGCGGAAGATGATGTAGATCGGCACCAGAACGCCGACGGCCGGAAGCATCTTGGTGGAGAGCATCCACAACAGCACGTCCTTGGTGCGCGGCGTCGGCGAGAACGCCATCGCCCAGGCGGCGGGCACCGAGATCAGCAGGCCGATCACCGTGGAGCCGAGCGAGATCGCCACCGAATTCCAGAAATGGTGGAAATAGTTCGAGCGCGCCTGCACCTCGACATAGTTTTCCAGCGTCCACTGGAAGAACAGGAAGGAAGGCGGCGAGGAAACGGCCTCGCCCTCCGTCTTGAAGCTTGTCAGAAACGTCCACAGGATCGGGAAGAAGATCAGGAACGCGATCAACCACGCCAATGCGGTGAAGGCGACTTTCTTCTGCGTTGTTACCTGGCGTGCCATCGTCAGTCCTCCAGATTTTTGCCGATCATGCGAACCAGGAAGATCGCAACGATGTTGGCGAGAATGACGGCGATGATACCGCCGGCGGACGCACCGCCCACGTCGAACTGCAGCAATGCCTGCATGTAGACGAGGTAGGTGAGGTTGGTGCTTTCCGTGCCGGGGCCGCCATTGGTGGTGACCAGGATTTCGGCGAAGATCGAAAGCAGGAAGATCGTCTCGATCAGCACGACCACGGTGATGGCGCGCGCCATATGCGGCAGGATGATGTAGATCAGCCGGTTCCAGGCGTTGGCGCCGTCCATCTCGGAGGCTTCCTTCTGCTCCTCGGACAGCGACTGCAGCGCCGTCAGCAGGATCAGCGTGGCGAAGGGCAACCATTGCCAGGTGACGATCAGGCCGATCGATGTCAGCGGTATCGATGACAGGAAATCGATCGGCTGGATGCCCAGAAACCGCGCCAGCGAGGCGAACAGACCGTTGACCGGGTTCATCAGCATGTTCTTCCACACCAGCGCCGAAACGGTCGGCATGACGAAGAATGGCGCGATCACCAGAATGCGCACGATGCCCTGCCCGAAGATCGGCTGATCCAAAAGCAGCGCCAGCGCGATGCCGCCGACAACGGTGGCGAACAGCACGCCGCCCACCAGCATCAGCGTATTGCCGATCGCCTGGAAGAAGGCCGGGTCGGTCAGGAAGAACCGATAATTCATGAAGCCGGCGAAGCTTTCCGTGCCCGGCATCAGCAGATTGTAGCGCAGGAACGAGAAGTAGATCGTCATCGACAGCGGTATGATCATCCACGCCAGGAGCAGAATGACCGAGGGCGCCATCATCAGCCGCGCCGCATTTTTGGTATGGGTCGTCGCCATTTCGGTGTTTCCCCGCAAAGTGGATCGTCAGGACGCCCGGCCATGCCGGCGTCCAAATCCCGTTCGTTCCGCACCATGGTCGTCAGGCCGGTGTCGTATCTCGCCGTTGGCTGGTGCGTAAAACCGGTTTGGCCGCCGTCACTTCATGCGCGGCGGCCATCATCATGTCGGCTTGAACTCCGAAGGCGACCGGACCCTTGAGCCCGGCCGCCCCGCGGAGGAAGGTTACTTGATGTAGCCGGCCTTCATCATTTCGCGCTGGGTGAGTTGCTGCGCGTTGTTGAGGGCCTGGTCGGCGGTCACGTTGCCGGCAAGGGCTGCCGAGAACTGCTGGCCGACGGCGGTGCCGATACCCTGGAATTCGGGGATCGAGACGAACTGCGCGCCGGTATAGGGGATTTCCTGAACCGAAGGCTTGTTGGTGTCGACCGCATTGATCGATTCCAGCGTCATTTCGGCAAAGGGCGCTGCCTCCTGGTAGTCCGCATTCTCATAGAGCGAGGTGCGGGTGCCGGGAGGTGCCGCGCGCCAGCCATCCTGCTCGGCGACCAGATCGGTGTAGTGCTTGGAGGTCGCCCAGGCGACGAAGGCCTTGGCCGCATCGGCCTTGGTCGTCGAAGCCGGAATGGCGAGGTTCCACGACCACAGCCAATTGCCGCGGTTGCCGAGATCGCCCTTTTCCGGGAACAGCGCGAAGCCGACAGAGTCAGCGACCTTGGATTCCTTCGGGTCGGTTACGAACGAAGCGGCGACGGTGGCGTCGATCCACATGCCGCACTTGCCCTGCTGGAACAGCGCGAGGTTCTCGTTGAAGCCGTTGGAGGACGCGCCGGGCGGACCATAATTGTTCATCATGTCCAGATAGTCGGTGAGCGTCGCCTTCCACTCTTCGGTGTCGAACTGCGGCTTCCATTCCATGTCGAACCAGCGCGCGCCGTAGGAGTTGGACATCGCGCCGAGGAAGGCCATGTTCTCGCCCCAGCCGGCCTTGCCGCGCAGGCAGATGCCGTAAATGCCGGCATCCTTGTCGGTCATAGCCTTGGCAGCCGCCATGATCTCGTCCCAGGTCGGCTCGGCCGGAATGGTCACGCCGGCCTTTTCGGCGAGATCCGTGCGGTACATTACCATGGCGCTTTCGCCGTAGAACGGGGCGGCATAGAGTTTGCCGTCCACGGAAAGGCCACCGGCGATGGCGGGCAAAAGGTCTGCTTCGTCATAGTCGGACGGCATGCCGGAGAGTTCCAGAAGCCAGTTCTGCTTGGCCCAGATCGGCACTTCGTAGTTGCCGATGGTCAAGACGTCGTACTGACCGCCCTTGGTGGCGATGTCGGTGGTGACCTTCTGGCGCAGCACGTTTTCTTCAAGCGTGACCCATTCGAGGTCGATATCCGGATGATCCTTGGTGAAATCGTCGGTGAGCTTCTGCATGCGGATCATGTCGCCGTTGTTGACGGTGGCGATGGTCAGCGTTTCAGCAGAAGCAACGCCGGTCAGGGCGACCAGCGAGCAAGCGGCGAGCAGCGTCGAATGAAGTTTCATACTCGTTCCTCCCTCAGAATTGAGCAATAGCTTACGATGTGGGCAATTACTCACCATAATGACGCGCTCTGTCAAGTGGGCGAATGCTCATACTTTGGGCGAATGCCGCAATATGCTTGTTTCGAAAGGGTAATTTTTCGGCATGGAAGGACGATAAGGCTGCGCGCCGAAAGCGTCAGATACGCTGACACCTGATCGACGTGGTCAAATGCGCTGATGTTTTCCGGAACAAGCCAAGTGGCGTCCGGCTCACAAAATGTCGGTCACGACTTGCTCAACCGAGCTACTTTGTAGCCTATAGACACATCATGAAGCGGCGCGACATGAGCCTCGTGGCAACCGCTCGCGGCACATCGCCTTACGATCTGCCGCTTGGCCCCGGCCAAGGCGTTATTGGGCACGGAGCCTGTCGGGCGCGACAAACGCAATTATATCCCCGGCGCGCGGCCGGGGATGATGTCAAAACAAGAAACGGCGTATGCGCCGCCCAATCGTCAGATATCCAGGTTCGCCACCGACAGCGCGTTATCCTGGATGAAGTCGCGGCGGGGCTCCACCTCGTCGCCCATCAGGCGGGAGAACAGGCCGTCGGCGCTGGTGGCGTCGTTGACCTTGACCTGCAGCAGCGAGCGGACATTGGGGTCCATCGTGGTTTCCCAGAGCTGCTCGGCGTTCATTTCGCCAAGGCCCTTGTAGCGCTGCATGGTCAGGCCGCGACGGCCGGCCTCGAACACGGCTTCCAGCATGGCGCGCGGGCCGTAGATCGTGAGATCGCCATTCTTGCGCTTCAGCAGCGGCGGCTTCTCGTAGACCTCGAACAGGCGGCTCTGAAGCTGGTCCATGTAGCGGGCATCGACCGAGCCGATCAGGCCCATGTCGATATTGGCGACTTCCTTGACGCCGCGCACCGTGCGCTCGAAGCGCAGACCGCCATCCTCGCGCACGATCCCTTCCCAGCCGCGCTCGGTCTCCTCGGCGACCATGTCGAGACGCGCGGCGATATCGGCGGCCAGACGTTCGGCCTCGGCCGGATCGGTGACCCGCTCGGCGTTGAGCGCGCCGGCAATCGCCGCCTGCTCGACCACGTGGCGGTCATAGCGCGAATGGATGCCTTCCATCAGATTGCGCATCCGCACCGCATCGACGATCACCTGGCGCAGATCCGGACCGGCGCGGACTTCGCCGGAACCGAGATGCAGCGAGGCATCCTCGAGGCCCTGGTCGATCAGGTAATCCTCGAGCGCCTGCTCGTTCTTGAGATATTGCACCGACTTGCCGCGCGTGACCTTGTAGAGCGGCGGCTGGGCGATATAGAGATGGCCGCGCTCGATCAGCTCCGGCATCTGCCGGAAGAAGAAGGTGAGCAGCAGGGTGCGGATATGCGCGCCGTCGACATCAGCATCGGTCATGATGATGATCTTGTGATAGCGCAGCTTGTCCGGATTGTATTCGTCCTTGCCGATGCCGGTGCCAAGCGCGGTGATCATCGTGCCGATTTCCTGGCTCGACAGCATCTTGTCGAAGCGGGCGCGCTCGACGTTCAGGATCTTGCCCCGAAGCGGCAGGATCGCCTGGGTCTCGCGCGAACGCCCCTGCTTGGCGGAACCGCCGGCCGAGTCGCCCTCCACCAGCACCAGTTCGGATTTCGCCGGATCGCGATTGGAGCAGTCGGCGAGCTTGCCGGGCAGCGAGGCGATATCGAGCGCGCCCTTGCGCCGGGTCAGTTCGCGCGCGCGCCGGGCCGCCTCGCGGGCGGTCGCGGCCTCGGCGACCTTGGTGACAAGGATCTTTGCCTCGGTCGGATGCTCCTCCAGCCACTGGCTCAGCGCATCGTTGACGCAGCTTTCCACAACCGGGCGGACCTCGGAGGAGACCAGCTTGTCCTTGGTCTGCGACGAGAATTTCGGGTCCGGCACCTTCACGGAAAGCACGGCCGTCAGACCCTCGCGGCAGTCCTCACCCGTCAGCGTCACCTTTTCGCGCTTCAGGATGCCCGATGTATCGGCATAGGAGATCATCTGCCGGGTCAACGCGCCACGGAAGCCCGCCATATGGGTGCCGCCGTCGCGCTGGGGAATGTTGTTGGTGAAGCAGAGCACATTCTCGTGGTAGCTGTCGTTCCACCACATCGCCACTTCGACCGTGATGCCGTCCTTTTCGGTCGATATCGCGATCGGTTCGCTGACCAGCGGCTTCTTCGAGCGGTCGAGATAGGCGACGAAGGCCGCCAGCCCGCCATCATAATGCATTTCCTTCGCCACCGGTTCGGCATGGCGGTTGTCGGTCAGGAGAATGCGCACGCCGGAATTCAGGAAGGCCAGTTCGTGTAGGCGCTTTTCCAGCGTGTCATAGTCGAACTCGACCATGGTGAAGGTTTCCTGGCTCGGCATGAAGGTGAGCTCGGTACCGGTTTCGTCGCCGGCGTCGCCGATCACTTCCAGAGGCTTGTCGGCAACGCCGTGGGTGAACGAAATCTCGTGCAGCTTGCCATTGCGCTTGATCTTCAGCTTCAGCCAGACCGACAGCGCGTTGACCACCGAAACGCCGACGCCGTGGAGACCACCTGAGACCTTGTAGGAATTCTGGTCGAACTTGCCGCCGGCATGGAGCTGGGTCATGATCACTTCGGCCGCCGAGATGCCCTCGCCGGTGTGAATGTCGGTCGGAATGCCCCGGCCATTGTCGGTGACCGAGACGGAACCGTCGGGGTTCAATGTCACGGTGACAAGATCGGCGTAGCCGCCAAGCGCCTCGTCGATGGCGTTGTCGACCACCTCATAGACCATGTGGTGGAGCCCCGAGCCGTCATCGGTATCGCCGATATACATGCCCGGCCGTTTGCGCACGGCATCCAGCCCCTTGAGAACCTTGATCGAATCAGCGCCGTATTCGGCGGGAACGCCGACGGCAATTTCTGGGGTTTCGCTCATAAACAGGTCTTTCCAAACGTGTTGGAGTGTGGGCGCAAAACAAAGGCGCCGAATCACTGCCGTTTTCAGGCACCGATCCTAGGGGAAAAGCCCTTTTCACTCAAATCGATGGGCCCTCTTTTACAGTCAAATTGGGGATAAGCCCAGCCCGTTTCAATGGCGGACGCAGCGGGAGCGGAATTGGACCCGAGCGGCAGGGAACGCATGGCGGATATTTCCGGCAAACCGGGGGCGCGGCCACATAAATCTTGTGTATGCTATCGTTATGGAACGGCGGCGCACTATCTGAAAGTGAGGTCGCCTTTCACCATCGCTTCCGGGCGCGGTCCGGCGGTGGCGAAGCGACAGCTTCCTTGCCGGTCGCCGGAGATGCGGCCGGACGAATTTTCGCGGCTGCGCCATTTGCGGGGTAACGCCCGAAGGCGCGGCAACCGGCCCGGGACGGGCCGTTCCTAGAGAGAGGGAACCGATATGAAACGCATTCTCACCCTGACCGGCGCATTGGCGATCGCAGCCTTCGCCGCCGTCCAGACCGCCGCGGCAGCCCCCGTGGTCGTCTCCTCCAAGATCGACACCGAGGGCGGCGTGCTCGGCAACATCATCCTCCAGACGCTTCAGGCGAACGACATCCCGACTGAAAACAAGATCCAGCTCGGCGCCACGCCGATCGTCCGTCAGGCGATCACCGAAGGCCAGATCGACATCTATCCGGAATATACCGGCAATGCCGCCTTCTTCTACAACAAGGCGGACCTGCCCGTGTGGAAGAACGCCCAGGAAGGCTATGAGGAGGCCAAGAAGCTCGATTACGACGCCGAGAAGATCGTCTGGCTGACGCCGGCCAACGCCAACAACACCTGGGCGATCGCGATCCGCAAGGAAATCGCTGACGACAACAATCTGACCGATCTCTCCGAACTCGGCAAATATATCGCCGACGGCGGCGACATCAAGCTCGCGGCCTCCTCGGAATTCGTGACCTCGCCGTCGGCGCTACCGGCCTTCGAAAAAGCCTACGGCTTCCACCTCGAATCCGACCAGCTGATCACCCTTTCGGGCGGCGACACGGCGGCAACCATCGCGGCGGCCGCCAAGCAGACCTCCGGCGCCAATGCCGCCATGGTCTACGGCACCGATGGCGGCATCGCGCCGTCCGGCCTGAAGGTAATGGATGACGACAAGGGCGTGCAGCCGGTCTACCTGCCGACCCCGATCATCCGCGAGGCGCGTCTTGAGGAATATCCGCAGATCGCCGAAATCCTGAAGCCGGTCTTCGAGGCGCTCGACCTTGAGACCCTGCAGGACCTCAACGGCCGCGTCCAGGTCGGCGGCGAACCGGCCGATGCCGTCGCCAAGGAGTTCCTGACGCTGAACGGGTTCGTGAAGTAAGGTCGGAGTTTCAACCTAACCGCAAAGCCCCTCAATAATCTCCCCCCTTGAGGGGGAGATGTCGCGAAAGCGACAGAGAGGGGTACAGGGCATAAGCCGCAAGCTCCGAATTCGCAAAGAGGGTTCACCCCTCTCTGCCCCTGTCGGGGCATCTCTCCCTCAAGGGGAGAGATTGTTTGGAGCAAGATTGCCCGCTTCGGGGTAACACGACCGACAGCCAAAAGGCAGAACATGTCAGCCATCACCGAGACAGAGACGAGCGCTGCCAGAAGGCTCGACAAGCTTGGCGTCATCGTGGCCGCGATCGCGCTTATCGGCCTGTTCGCCCAGCCTTTCGCGCTGTCGCGGGCAAACCGCATCGTTTCCGCCGAGGGCGTCATGCTCTGGGCGGCGATGCCGCTGGCGCAGGCGATCGCGCTGATCGCCTTTCTGATGGCCGTGGTTGCCGTCATCCTGCTAAAAACCCCGGTGAACCTCCGGCTGGCCGCGGCGGTGGCCGCGATTGCGGTGCTGGCGCTGATGGTCGGACGCGCCGGCTACTACCTGATGCCGGACGACAATCCCTATGCCCGCGTTTCGCCGGGCGGCGGGTTCTGGATCATGCTGTTCGCGTTTTCGATCGCGATGGCCGATGCGATCGTGCGCAAACAGCTTTCGCCGCTTGCCAGAATCATCTTTCTCCTCGCCGCGATTGCCGCGATCGGGGCGTTGCTTTGGTCGGGGGCATGGAACGAACTTTCGATCATCAAGGAATATGAAAACCGCGCCGACGCCTTCTGGCGCGAGGGCCGCATTCACGTGGCGCTCGCCTTCGGATCGCTCGCGGCGGCGACGGTTATCGGCATTCCCATCGGCATATTGTGCTTTCGAACGCCGCCCGTGCGCGCCAGCATTCTGAACGCCCTGAATGTATTGCAGACCATTCCCTCGATCGCGCTGTTCGGCCTCCTGATCGCGCCGCTGGCCTGGATCGGCCGCACCGTGCCGGGGGCCGCCGAAATCGGGATCGCCGGGATCGGCTTTGCGCCGGCGATCGTGGCGCTGTTTGCCTATTCGCTGCTGCCGGTGGTCTCCAACACGGTCGCCGGCCTCGACAGCGTGCCGCGCGATGCTCGCGACGCCGCGCGCGGCATGGGCATGACCGGCCCGCAATTGCTGTTCCAGATCGAGCTGCCGCTCGCCTTCCCGGTGATCCTCACCGGCATCCGCATCGTGCTGGTGCAGAATATCGGGCTCGCCGTGATCGCCGGGCTGATCGGCGGCGGCGGATTCGGCACCTTCGTATTCCAGGGCATCGGCCAGACCGCGACCGACCTCGTGCTGCTCGGCGCGCTGCCGGTCGTCGGCATGGCTTTTGCCGCAGCCATCATTCTCGATGCACTCGTTGAAATCAGCCAGAAGAAAAAGGTTCGTCGCCCATGATCGAGATCGATGGCATCACCAAGGTCTATGGCAAGGCGCGGGCCGTGGACAATGTCTCGCTCACCGTGGAGCGCGGCGAACTCGCGGCCATCGTTGGGACCTCCGGCTCCGGCAAGACCACGCTGATGCGGATGATCAACCGGCTCGTGGAGCCCACCTCCGGCACGATCCGCATCGACGGGCGCGACAACCGCGACCTGCCGGCCTATGAGCTCAGGCGCGGCATCGGCTATGCGATCCAGGGCCACGGCCTGTTTCCGCATCGCACGGTCGCCGAAAACATCGCCACCGTGCCGAAACTTCTCGGCTGGGACCGCAAGAAGCGCGACGACCGCGTCGACGAGCTGCTGACCCTCTTCAACCTCGAGCCCGAACTTTATCGCGACCGCATGCCGCAGGAGCTTTCCGGCGGCCAGAAGCAGCGCATTGGCGTGGCCCGCGCGCTTGCCGCGGAACCGGCGCTGTTGCTGATGGACGAGCCCTTCGGCGCGCTCGACCCGATTATCCGCGCCAAGGCGCAGGAAGACCTGCTCAAGATCCAGCGGCAGTTCTCGACCACCGTGGTGCTGGTCACCCACGACATGGACGAGGCGATCCTGCTCGGCCACCGGATCGGCGTGATGCATGAGGGCAAGCTGCTGCAATATGCGCCGCCCGCCGAAATCATTGCCCATCCGGCCTCCGACTTCGTCAATGAACTGCTCGGCACCGGCGACAAGGCGTTCCGCATGCTGTCGCTGACGGCGGCGTCGAAAATGGTGGAGGAAGGCCCCGCCGAGGGACCGCCCATCGCCGATACCGCGAGCCTCAGGGATGCGCTGGCGCAGATCCTCTGGACCGGACGCGATGCCGTGCCGGTGGCGCGCGACGGCGTCATCATCGGCCGCATCACCCGCGAAAGACTGTTGCAGCGGGCGGAAGGTCCGGCTTCATGAAGCTTGCAATGCTCACAAGGCTGGCGCTTCTGGCGCTGCTCGTGGCCTTCATCGTCACGCCCGAGACCTTCGCGCCGGTGTTCGAGCCGTTCACGCAGAACAACGCGCCTGCGATCTACACCCAGTCAAGCATATTGTCGCTGACGCTCAGCCACCTTGCGCTTGTGGGGCTGGCGACGCTCGCCGCAACGCTGTTTTCGGTCAGCCTCGCGATCATCGTCACCCGGCCCTTCGGCGTCGAATTCCTGCCGCTGTCGCGCTCGATCGCCAATATCGGCCAGACCTTTCCGCCGGTCGCCGTGCTGGCGCTGGCCGTGCCGATCTTCGGCTTCGGACCGATCCCGACGCTGATCGCGCTGTTTCTCTACGGGTTGCTGCCGATCTTCGAGAACGCGCTGACGGGGCTGACCAACCTGCCGGGCAATGTCTCGGAGGCCGCGCGCGGCGCGGGCATGACGGGATGGCAGCGGCTGGCCCAGGTGGAATTTCCGCTGGCCTTCCCCGTCATCCTCGCCGGCATAAGGCTTTCGGTGGTGATCTCGCTGGCGACAGCCACGATCGGCTCGACGGTGGCGGCCAAGACACTGGGCGAGGTCATCATCGCCGGGCTGTTGTCCAACAACACCGCCTTCGTGCTGCAGGGCGGCCTCGTGGTCGGCGTGCTGGCGCTTCTGATCCATGACGGGCTGGTCATGGTCGAACGCGCCATGGCACGGCGCACCGGAAGGCTGGCATAAAGGAATAGAATCCTACGCCGCCCTCACCGCTTCAGGACTTCGCGTCCTCGAACCGCTGCCAGATGCCGTCCAGCGCCCTCGACAGCGCACGATAAGCCCCATCTTCCTTCAGATGCGCCAGCACCTGTTCATTGGTGCCGCCGCGGGTGGCGGATTCCTTTGTGAGATCGCCAAAGGAGTGCTCCGGTGCGTTTTTCGCGGTGGCGGCAAGGGCGTAGAACACCGCGCCGGAAAATTCCCGGGCCTTGTCGGCCGGCACGTTTTTCGCCGCCAGCCAGTCGGCGATCGTCTCGTAATAGGCGAACGCACCGGCAAGGGTGGCGGTGGCGACGCAGAGCGCCTGGTATTCCCCGGCGGTTTCGACCGCGACCGGCGTGCCGAGCGGCTCGAACAGGTCGACCACCTCCCGATGCGGCGGATGGATCGGCGTCGGGCCGCCATGAAAGGCGACGGCGGGCAGCGGCGTGACCAGCGTGACCTTCTGCGCCGGCGTCGTCAGCTTTTCGATCTGCTCCACGCCATAGGTCGCCATGAACGAGACGACATGATGCGCGGGGCCGAATTTCAGGCCTTCGAGAATACCCACGGCATCCTGCGGGCGCAGCGCCAGGCAGACCATCTCCGCCCCGTCGATGACATCCTGATTGCTGCCCGCGACCGCGACGTTTTCGAACCTGTCTGCAAGGTCGCGCGCGATCGCCTCATTGCGCGGCGAAACGAGGATCGCGGGCTTTTCGCCCTCGACCGTGGAAAGGCCGGTGACCACGGCCCGGGTGATTTCGCCGGTTCCGATAAATCCGATCGTCATGGCGGTCTCCTTTGCTGTTTGGCGCGCACCATAAGAACTACGCACCGGTTTGGAAACGGCGGAGCGAAAAAAGAAAGCCGCCGGGGGTCGCCGGCGGCTCAATCTCTTGCGAAGTTCTCTCACCCGGTCCCGTCATGCCGGCCTTGAGCCGGTATCCAGGCCTGCATTGCAATACATTGGCGACAGATAGGCGTCTCACCGCCCTGGACCCCGGATCAAGCCCGGGGTGACGGAGAATTATAGGGCCTTTCAAGCGGCGCGCGCCGTCTTCAGCGCATTGGTCCACCAGACGAGGTCATCGGTCATCGCCTTGGCGCCATCGATCAGATAGGGGAAATCGGCCATGGTCTTGCCTTCACGCAGGATGCCGAGCAGTTCCGTCATGCCGATATGGACATTGTATTTGAGCGAGGCGACCTGAAGCTCCGCCAGGATCAGGCGAAGCTGCTCGACGGCGCGCGCGCCGCCCGTGCCGCCATAGGCGAGGAAGGTGGCGGGCTTGCGGTTGAATTCCTTATAGGCGTAGTCGAGCGCATTCTTCAAAACGCCGGTGATGCTGTGGTTATATTCGGCGACCGTGAAGACGAAGCCGTCAAGGCTTTCGAGCTTCTCGCCCCAGCGGCGGGCGACGTCGTTTTCCGGCGGCACCCAGGCCGGCGACATCTTTTCCTCGAAGAACGGCATCGGATAGTCGCGCAGGTCGACCACCTCGAAATCAGCGTCGTCGCGGTCCTTGACGATGTCGAGATACCAGTTGAGCGGATGGTCGGCGAACCGCCCCTCGCGGGTGCTGCCGACGATGATGCCGATCTTGGGTCTGGTCACGGGAAACTCCTTGGTTATGAACAGTAACCAGCGAGTTAAACGTAACCGACCATGCCCGCAAGACGGCACTTTTTCATGCCTCGCTTACCTTCAGGTAACCGCCTTGTCTTTGGCCAGGTCGAAGGCGATCTGCGATTGATAGATGTCCCTGGCATTGTCCTTCGTCCACTCGAACAGGGGCACCATCGCCTGCTGCAGCCCGAGCCCACGCTCCGACAGTTCATATTCGACGCGCGGCGGAATGGTCGGGTAGACGGTGCGGATGACCAGGCCATCGCGCTCCAGATGCCGCAGCGTGACAGTCAGCATCCGCTGCGAGATGCCGCCGATGGCGCGGTGCAGTTCCTTGAACCGGATCGGCTCGCCCTGCTCCAGAACGCGCATCACCAGGATGGTCCACTTGTCGCCGATCCGCGACAGCAGGTTACTGATCGGACGGCAGTCCTCGGGCAGATGATCGGGATGCATGGCGGGCGCTCCGGTTACGTTCGGTGCGCAGGTTACCGGAATGCGGGGCGGAGTTCAAATTCCGGGGCACAATCGGGCTGCAGGAACTTCCGACAGTCTCCGCCCGCGCCTGTCGAAAAACCCATCCAAAACAATCTCTCCCCTTGAGGGAGAGATGCCCCGACAGGGGCAGAGAGGGGTGAACCCTCTCCGAGAGCATGGAATATGCGGCTTACGCCCTTTACCCCTCTCTGTCGCTTTCGCGACATCTCCCCCCTTGAGGCAGGGCTATCGCATATGAGCGATCATTGAGATTAGGAAGGTATCGTCCCATCCGGCTTTTTTCATTTTGCGCCGGATGGACGCCTTGTCCGGGTGGTGTCGGATGATGTTGAGAGCGAGCTTGCGAAGGATCGAGAGGTTCCGGGGCCCGTGATCCTTTCGGTTTCTGGCGGCGTCTTCGCAGAAGGCGACGTCGAGCACCCAGTGCAGTTGGTTCTCGATCGTCCAGTGCGCTCTGGCGATGTCCAGAAAGGCGGTAGCGCTGACTGACCTGGACAGCAGGAAATGTCGGATGTGACGCGTTTGCCGGCCATCGGGCTCCACCCGGATGCTTTCAAGCCGTGCGATCGCCTTGACGCCGGGAAAATCCATTCCTTCCGCCTTGACGATGACGGCGCGTCGGGTTTCGGTTCTGTCATGGGCCTTGCCATCGGCCTTTTCGGCTCTGTCGGGGTTGCTTTCCTTTTCAAGCAGGGCGATCGCCCGGTTGAGAAGGCCCGGTTGGTTGCCCTTGAGTGCAAGCGCATAGTCGGCGCCGGTCTTGAGAATGGCAGAGGCTGTGTCTGCCCTGCAATGCAGCGCGTCAGCCGTGACGATGCAGCCATCCAGCGACAAGCATGAAAGAGCTTGCAGAACGCCTTTGACTTCACTGCGGCCCGGCGCGAGCTGCTGGCCGATGACCATGCGCTGGTCGGCGGCCCAGATGTTGACCAGATGCAGGGGCGAGGCCTTGTCGCCGCGTTTGTAGGCCCCGCGCACGGCCTTGCCGTCGATGGCGATGACGCCGCTGATGGATTTTGCGAAAGCCTGCGCGAAGCGTGCAAAGACCGTTTCGAAAGCCTCAGGGTCGATATGTCTGAAAACATTCGAGAAAACGTCGTGACTGGGAGTGCCGTAAGGCAGAGGCACGATCTCCTTCAAAAGCTTGTGCTTGGAGACGCCAAAGTCGGCCATGTCCTGACAGGTTTCGGCCCCGCACAGCACCGCGGCCAAGGCAATGAACAAAACGCTGTTCAGCGAATAGCGGACATTGGCCGCCCGAGGGTCCGGAACCGACCCGAAAAGAGACGCAAATCCGTCCATCCAACCCTCCACAACAGAAAGGCTGAAGATGAATCGATTTGCGTCAAATATTCAATAGCTTAAAAGCCATACGCGATTCCCCTGCCCTCAAGGGGGGAGATTAGGGGTTGATACGCCCAATTCAAATGCGGTTGGACAGGGGTACCCACAAAGGATCAGCCCCGTTCCTACCTACCCTACGCCGCCTTCGACTTGTTCTGGCGGTTTTCGATCAGGTCGTCGACGACGCCGGGATCGGCCAGCGTCGAGGTGTCGCCGAGCGCGCCGAAATCGTCCTCGGCGATCTTGCGCAGGATACGGCGCATGATCTTGCCGGAACGGGTCTTTGGCAGGCCGGGGGCGAACTGGATCTTGTCCGGCGTGGCGATCGGGCCGATCTCGGAGCGGACCCACTTGATCAGCTCCTGACGCAATGCCTCGTCGCCCTCGTGGTCGCTCATCAGGCTGACATAGCAGTAGATGCCCTGCCCCTTGACCGGATGCGGATAGCCGACCACGGCGGCCTCGGACACGAAGTGGTGCGAGACCAGCGCGCTTTCGATTTCCGCCGTGCCGAGCCGGTGGCCGGAAACGTTGAGCACGTCGTCGACGCGGCCGGTGATCCAGTAATAGCCGTCCTCATCGCGCCGGCAGCCGTCGCCGGTGAAATACTTGCCCTTGTAGGTGGAGAAATAGGTCTGGATGAAGCGGTTATGGTCGCCATAGACCGAGCGCGCCTGCCCCGGCCAGCTGTCAGTGATGCAGAGATTGCCATCAGCCGTACCTTCCAGCACCTGGCCCTCATTGTCGACAAGCTGCGGCTGGACGCCGAAGAACGGCGTCGTCGCCGAGCCCGGCTTCAGGGCGGTCGCACCCGGGAACGGCGTGATCATCATGCCCCCGGTCTCGGTCTGCCACCAGGTATCGACGATCGGGCAGCGCTCCTCCCCAACGACGCGGTAATACCATTCCCAGGCCTCCGGATTGATCGGCTCGCCGACCGAGCCGAGCAGGCGCAGGCTTTGCCGCGACGACTTCGTCACCAGCTCGTCGCCGGCGCCCATCAGCGCGCGGATCGCAGTCGGCGCGGTATAGAGGATGTTGACCTGATGCTTGTCGACCACTTCCCAGAACCGGCCGGCATCCGGGAAGGTCGGCACGCCCTCGAACATCAGCGTGGTGGCGCCGTTGGCGAGCGGGCCGTAGACGATGTAGGAATGGCCGGTGACCCAGCCGACATCGGCCGCGCACCAGAAAATCTCGCCCTCGCGATAGTCGAACACATATTCGTGCGTCATCGAGGTCCAGACGAGATAGCCGCCGGTGGTGTGCAGCACGCCCTTGGGCTTGCCGGTCGAGCCCGACGTATAGAGGATGAACAGCGGATCCTCCGCCTTCATCTTCACCGGCGGGCAATCGCCCTTGACGGTCTTGATCTCCTCGTGATGCCAGAGGTCGCGGCCGCGCGCCCAGCCGACCTTGCCGCCGGTGCGGCGGATGCAGAGCACATGGTTGACCATGACATACTGCTTGGCGGCGATATCGATGGCGAGATCGACATTTTCCTTGAGCTGGATCGGCTTGCCGCCGCGCACGCCTTGGTCGCAGGTGATCACGAAAGTGCTCTCGCAATCGACGATGCGGCCTGCCAGCGCCTCCGGCGAGAAGCCGGCGAACACCACCGAGTGGATCGCGCCGATGCGCGCGCAGGCGAGCATCGCGTAGGCTGCTTCCGGCACCATCGGCATGTAGATCGTCACCCGGTCGCCCTTCTTGACGCCGTGCTTCTTCATCACGTTCGCCATGCGGCAGACCTGATCGTACAGCTGGTTATAGGTGATCTTCTTGTCGATATAGGGGTTGTCGCCTTCCCAGATGATCGCGGTCTCCTCGCCGCGGGTCTTCAGGTGGCGGTCGATGCAGTTGTAGGAGACGTTGGTCTGGCCATCCTCGAACCACTTGATCGAGACCCGGCCCTTGAAGGATGTGTTCTTGACCTTGGTATAGGGCTTGAACCAGTCGATCCGGCGGCCGTGACGGTCCCAGAAGATCTCCGGCTCCTCCACGCTTTCCTTGTACCATTTGTCATATTTCGCAGCGTCGATCTTTGCGCGCGCGCTTGCCGATTTCGGCACGGGATAGGTTTTTGACGACATCGTTTCCTCCTAACGGCAATTCCACGAGAACCGCTTAACCGGGCGGAATTGCGACACAATCAATAGATGGAGCGTTTTCGCCTTTCACGGAAAGGCGGAAAGGCTCAAAAAACCGGGGCTCCTCCATTGATTCCCATTCATACAGCCTGATTGGACGAGTTCAATAAGACATTGGTCAATTCCCGCCGGATCAATTGCAATTGCGACATTTTGCCTTTATATGAACGCCCATGATTTCCCGGAAATAGTGGCAAACACCCACGGACCGCGACACCGGCGCGGACGATAGAAGGACTATATCCAATGGCGCAAAAGCTGCTCATGCCCAAGGCGACTGCCGTATGGCTCGTGGACAACACGGCCTTGTCGTTCGACCAGATCGCCGAATTGTGCGCTCTGCATCCGCTGGAAGTAAAGGCGATCGCCGACGGCGAATCCGCCCAGGGCATCAAGGGCCTCGACCCGATCTCCACCGGCCAGCTTTCCCGCGACGAGATCGAGCGCGCGGAAAAGAACCCGAACCACAAGCTGAAGCTTTCCGAACCGAAGGTGCGGGTGCCGGAATCCAAGCGCAAGGGCCCGCGCTACACCCCGGTTTCCAAGCGCCAGGACCGCCCGAACGCGATCCTGTGGCTGGTGCGCAACCATCCGGAACTGAAGGACGCGCAGATCTCCCGCCTCGTCGGCACCACCAAGTCGACGATCGAGCAGATCCGCAACCGCACCCACTGGAACGCGGCCAATCTCGTGCCGATGGACCCGGTGACGCTCGGCCTTTGCAGCCAGATCGATCTCGACCTCGAAGTCAGCAAGTCCGCCAAGGACCGGCCCCTGCCCTCTGCCGACGAGATGGACAATGCGACGCTCGCTTCGGCTCAGGACACCGAAAACCTCGGTACGGACAATGACAAGGGCATGTCCGCCGACGAAGTGTTCTCCCGCTTCGCCTCACTCGGCAATTCCGTCAAGGATGACGACGAGAACGACGACGACGACCGCTAAGGCGTTTCCGGCCGAGGCCACATCATTGCGGAACGATCGAGGGGGCGCGAGCCCCCTTTTGCTGTCAGGCGGTTGTCGGAGACTGGTCGTTCAGGCGGCGCGCTCGTCAAATGCGGCCTGGGCGCGGGTAATTTCGTCGCCGTTTTCCTCGGTCCAGGTGTAGAGCGCGATGACATGGGCGCGTAGCGACTGACCGAGCGCCGTCAGCTCATACTCCACGCCAACGGGCGACGTGGGCAGAACCTTGCGATCGACGACACCATTGCGTTCGAGTTTGCGCAGCGTATCCGTCAGCGCCTTCTGGCTGACGCCCTCGAGCTGCTTCTTGATCGCGTTGAACCGATGCGGGCCGTAGCCGAGCATGGTCAGAACCATGATCGACCATTTGCCGGAAATCTGGTCGAGTATCTTCCGGTTGATGCAATCCACCTGAAATTTCGGGCAGTGGGACGGATCATGCGTCACAGGTCACCTCATCTATACCTAGGCAATACATAATGCCTTATTGACACTAAGTCCACAATTTATACCTACGCCGCCAGAACACCTCCCAAGGCTGCAAAGGAAACCCGAGATGTCAAATTCCGCCCATGAGGCCCTGTTCCGGCCTTTCAAGCTCAAATCGCTCGAATTGAAGAACCGGATCGTGATGGCGCCGATGACGCGCGGCTTTTCGCCGGACGGCGTGCCCGGCCAGAATGTTGCTGATTACTACCGCCGCCGCGCCGAGGGCGATGTCGGCCTGATCCTCTCCGAAGGCACCGTCATCGACCGGCCGAACTCCAAGAACCTTCCCGGCATTCCTGATTTCCACGGCGAAAAATCGCTCGCCGGCTGGAAAAACGTGATCGACACCGTGCATGCCGCCGGCGGCAAGATGGGCCCGCAGATCTGGCATGTGGCCAACACCATCGCCTCCGCCGATTATCCGCCGAACCCGGACGAGACCGAAAGCCCGTCCGGCTTCGTCAAGCCCGGTGAGAAGCGCGGCCACGCCATGAGCGAGGAAGACATCGCCGACACGATCGCCGCCTATGCCAGCGCCGCGGCGGACGCCGAGCGGCTCGGCTTCGATGTGGTCGAGATCCACGGCGCGCACGGCTATCTGATTGACCAGTTCTTCTGGCAGGGCCTGAACCTGCGCGACGACCGCTGGGGCGGCAAGACCATCACCGAGCGTACCCGTTTCGGCGCGGAAGTGGTCAAGGCCGTGCGCGCGGCGGTTTCCGATGACATGCCGGTGATCATCCGCCTCAGCCAGTGGAAGCAGCAGGACTACAATGCCCGCATCGCCACCACGCCCGACGAGATGGCCGAATGGCTGCAGCCGCTGGTGGATGCCGGCGCGGATATGCTGCATTGCTCGCAGCGCCGTTTCTGGGAACCGGAGTTTCCGGAGATCGACGGCGAGGAAGGCCTGAATTTCGCGGGCTGGGCGAAGAAGATCACCGGTGTTCCGACGATTTCGGTCGGCTCGGTCGGTCTCAACGGCCCCGATTTCCTCGGCTGGTTCGGCGGCGCGGAGGCCAATGCCAAAACGCCCGATCTCGACAGACTGGTTCGCCGTATGGACCGCGACGAGTTCGACCTGATCGCCGTCGGCCGCGCCTTGATTGCCGATCCGGAATGGGTCAAGAAGATCGAGGGCGGCGAGACCGAAACGCTCTCCACGTTTTCACGTGAAACATTGGGCGCGCTGGTCTAAGCCGGCCCTTTCATGCATCCGCCCGGAAAACCGCCAGCCGATTTTCCGGGCACGCAAACGCAAAAGACCATGCTTGACGAAGAAGACATAAAAACCCGGTTGCTGGGGCTCGAGCCCGGCGAGTTTCACTTTCCCGCACTCTATGGCGAGGGCTGGAACCGGCTTTATATCGGCGACAAGGTGAAGATCGGTCGCGAGTTCCTGAATGCCGTGCGCAAGGGAAAATTTCCCGAGGTGGAGGACACCGGCCGCAAGAAGGGCGGCGGACGGGTCTATCTCAAGCGCGGTTAAGACGCGTCAGTTCGAATAATCCCGCTCGCCGAAGATCGCCGATCCGACGCGCACGCTGGTGGCGCCGAAGGCAATCGCAATCTCGTAATCGCCGGACATGCCCATGGAAAGCTTATGCACGCTGTTTTCGGTCGCAAGATCGTGCAGCAGCGCGAAATGGGGCCCGGGATTCTCGCCAGCCGGCGGTATGCACATCAGGCCTTCGATCGTGAGGCCGAGCTCGTCGCGGCAGAGCGCGAGGAAGGCTTCGGTCTCGCGCGGATCGATGCCGGCCTTTTGCGGTTCGTTGCCGGTGTTGACCTGGACATAGAGCCTGGGCGCCCTGCCCTGCTTGGCGATTTCCTTGGCCAGAGCGCGGGCGATCTTCTCCCGGTCGACGCTTTCGATCACGTCAAACAGCTTGACCGCGTCCTCGGCCTTGTTGGATTGCAGCGGCCCGATGAGATGCAACTCGATATCCGGCGTTTCCGCCTTCAGCGCAGGCCATTTCTTCTGCGCCTCCTGAACCCGGTTTTCGCCGAACACGCGATGGCCGGCCTCGATCGCGAGGCGGATGGCATCGGCATCATGGGTCTTGGAGACGGCGACGAGGGTAACGTCCGTGCGCTCAGCCTCGTGTTCGGCGGCCTTTATCCGGCCAAGCACCTCTTCCAGATTCTCGCGCACACCCATGTCGTCACACCTCACATTTCCATTGCGGCGTCACCATATTGCAAAGGCCAGCAGCGAGGCAACGGTGGAAGGCCCCTTTCGGGGCCGTTTTGCTTGACGCTGAACCGCTTTCATGGTGAAGCTCACCGCCAAAATCCCCAAGAAAAAGAACCGAGCAAATCCGACATGGCATCCGAACGTTACAATCCGCGTAAAGTCGAACCCGAGTGGCAGAGCCGGTGGAATGACGGACACGTCTTCGTCACCGACAATGCCGACCCGCGCGAGACCTATTACGTGCTCGAAATGTTTCCCTATCCCTCGGGACGCATTCACATCGGCCATGTCCGCAACTATGCCATGGGCGATGTGGTGGCCCGCTACAAACGGGCGCGCGGTTTCAACGTGCTGCACCCGATGGGCTGGGACGCCTTCGGCATGCCCGCCGAAAACGCCGCGATGCAGAACAAGGTCCACCCCAAGGACTGGACCTACGAAAACATTGCCACCATGCGCGGCCAGCTGAAATCCATGGGCCTGTCGCTCGACTGGACCCGCGAATTCGCGACCTGCGATGTCGAATATTACCAGCGCCAGCAGCATCTGTTCCTGGACATGCTGGAAAAGGACCTGGTCTACCGCAAACAGTCCAAGGTGAACTGGGATCCGGTCGACATGACCGTGCTCGCCAATGAACAGGTGATCGAGGGCCGCGGCTGGCGCTCCGGCGCGCTGGTGGAACAGCGCGAGCTGACGCAGTGGTTCTTCAAGATCACCGATTACGCGCAGGAACTGCTGGACGCGCTCGATACGCTCGATCACTGGCCGGAAAAGGTCCGGCTGATGCAGAAGAACTGGATCGGCCGCTCCGAGGGCATGATGGTGCGCTGGGACATCGCCAGCGGCGATGCCGGCGGCATGGATGACATCACCGTCTACACCACGCGCCCCGACACGATCTTCGGCGCGTCGTTCCTCGCTATTTCCGCCGATCATCCGCTGGCGAAGGAAGCCGCGAAGCACGACGACAAGGTCGCCGCCTTCTGCGAGGAGACGCGGCGCGCCGGCACATCGCTGGCAGCACTCGAAACTGCGGAGAAGAAGGGCATCGACACCGGCATCACCGTGCGCCATCCCTTCGACGAAAGCTGGGAACTGCCGGTCTATGTCGCCAATTTCGTGCTGATGGATTACGGCACGGGCGCGATCTTCGGCTGCCCGGCCGGCGACCAGCGCGACCTCGACTTCGCCCGCAAATATGACCTGCCGGTGACCCCGATCGTGATGCCGAAGGACGGCGATGTCGCAAGCTTCACAATCGGCGACGAGGCCTATACCGATGACGGCGTGATGATCAATTCGCGCTTCCTCGACGGCATGAGCACCACGGAAGCCTTTGAAGCGATTGCGCAAAAGCTGGAAGCCGAGACGGTGCGCGGCGCGCCTCGCGGCGAACGCAAGGTCAATTTCCGCCTGCGCGACTGGGGCATTTCCCGCCAGCGCTACTGGGGCTGCCCGATCCCGGTGATCCATTGCGAGGATTGCGGCGTGGTGCCCGTGCCGAAGGCCGACCTGCCGGTGAAGCTGCCGGATGACATCGACTTCGAAAAGCCCGGCAACCCGCTCGACCGCCATCCGACATGGCGCGATGTCGCCTGCCCGTGCTGCGGCAAGGCAGCGCGGCGCGAGACCGACACGATGGACACATTCGTGGATTCGAGCTGGTATTACACCCGCTTCACCGCGCCGCATGAGGACGCGCCAACGGACCCGGCCGTGGCCGACCGCTGGCTGCCGGTCGATCAATATATCGGCGGCATCGAGCATGCGATCCTGCACCTCCTCTATTCGCGTTTCTTCACCCGCGCGATGAAGGCGACCGGCCATGTGAACCACGACGAGCCGTTCAAGGGCCTGTTCACGCAAGGGATGGTGGTGCACGAGACCTATCGCCTCGGCGGCAGCGGCACGTCGGGAAGCTGGGTTTCGCCGACCGATGTGCGGATCGAGGAAACCGACGGCACCCGCAAGGCCTATCTGCTGCAAACCGGCGCGGAAGTGACGATCGGCTCGATCGAGAAGATGTCGAAGTCGAAGAAGAACGTCATCGATCCGGATGATATTCTCGCCACCTATGGCGCCGATACCGCGCGCTTCTTCGTGCTGTCCGACAGCCCGCCGGACCGCGACGTGGTCTGGACCGAGGCCGGCGTGCAGGGCACGTTCCGCTTCGTGCAGCGCATCTGGCGGCTGATCTCCGAGGCAGCACCCGCGCTCGCCGGCATCGAGGCGAAAGCCGGGGCCGATGGCAAGGCGCTGGAGGTTTCCCGCGCGGCCCACAAGACGTTGAAAGCCGTTGCCGCTGACATCGAGGCGCTGGCCTTCAACAAGGCGATCGCCCGGATCTACGAACTGGTCAACGTGCTGGCAGCGCCGCTGACGGAGGCGGCCGAGGGCAAGGCGGATGCGCAAATGCTGGCCGCGCTGAAGGAATCAAGCCTGTTCCTGACCCATTGTTTCGCACCGATGATGCCGCATCTCGCCGAAGAATGCTGGAAGGTGCTCGGCGGTGAGGGTATGATCGCCATGGCCGCATGGCCGGCCTTCGATGCCGGGCTGACGGCCGACAATGAGATTACCCTGCCGGTGCAGGTGAACGGCAAGAAGCGCGGCGAACTGACCGTTGCCCGCGACGCCGATCAGGACAGCATCAAGGCGGCGGTGATGGAACTGGAAGCGGTGGCGCGCGCGCTGGAAGGTAAAACGCCGAAGAAAGTGATCGTCGTGCCGCAAAGGATCGTGAATGTTGTTGTCTGACCGTCTCTTCCGCACCGCTTTGCCGGCAGCGGCCCTTGCCGCGCTGATGGCGCTTTCCGCCTGCCAGGTCCGCCCGCTTTATGGCGGCGCGGAGGGCACGGCGCTGAACGCCAAGATGCACCAGCTCGCCTTCAACACGCCCACCACGCCGGTGGCCCAATATGTGCTGAACGACCTGATCTTCCTGACCGCCGGCGGGCTCGGCGAGAGCGCCGATCCGAAATACGACGTCAATGTCTCGGCCTTTGCGATTACATCCGAGGTTCTGGTCGACGATTCCTCCGATACCGCCAGCGCCGGGCGTACCATCGTGACGGCGGATTATTCGCTTCGCCGCCGCTCCGACAGCAAGCTTTTGGCCTCCGGTCGTCGCAAGGCGATTGCGCTTGTCGACTTCCCCTCGCAGGAATTCGCGCGCCTGCGCGCCATCCGCGATGCCGAACAGCGGGCCTCCAAGGAAGTGGCCGAGATCATCAACGCCGATCTCGCCATCGCGCTCAACAAGGAGCCGCCTGAGGTTCTGCCGCCCGCCCCTGCCCCGCAATAGATCACGGCGCCGATGACCGAGATAAAATCCCATCAGTTTGACGGCTTCCTCCGGCAGGATGCGCGCAAATACCGGGTTTTTCTGATCTACGGGCCGGATCGCGGCCTTGTCAGCGAGCGCGCCGCGCTGATCGCGAAGGGCACGGGCGTGCCGCTGGATGACGCCTTCGCGGTGATGAAGCTCGACAGCGGCGATATCGATGCCGGGCGGATCATGGACGAAATGGGCGCGATCGGCCTGTTCGGCGGCGAGCGACTCGTCTGGGCGCGCGCTGGCGGCAATGACAAGGCACTCGCGGACGTGCTGAAAATGCTGGCCGACAGCCCGCCGGAGGGCGCGTCGCTGATCATCGAGGCCGGAGAACTGCGCAAGGGCACGGCGATGCGCAAGGCCGCGGAAAGCGCCCGCTCCATCGCCGCGATACCCTGCTATGCCGATGATGCTCGCGCGCTTAACACATTGATCGATCAGGCTTTATCAGATGCTTCGCTGAGAATTACCCCGCCGGCGCGGCAATTGCTGCTGTCGCTGATCGGCGGCGACCGGCTGGCGACCCGCAACGAGATCGACAAGCTTGTGCTTTATGGCCGGGGCCTCGATGTGATCACCGAGGACCACGTCGCCGCCGTGATCGGCGATGCCAGCGCGATTTCCGCCGATGATGCGGTGGATGCCGTGCTTTCCGGCGATATGGCGGCGCTGCGCCACGCCATGGCCAAGACCGCCCAGTCAAAAACGCCGATTTTCCTGATCCTCAATGGCTGTATCCGGCAGTTTCACCTGCTCGATCAGATGCGCGCCGAGATGGAGAGCAAGCGCCTGCCGGCAAGCCAGGTGATGCAGACCCATGGGCGACACATCTTCTTCAAGCGCAAGCCGATCTTCGAACGCGCTCTTGGCGCCTGGAACAGCGCCGCGACGGCACGCGCGCTCAGGCTGCTCGCCGATACGGTGTTGAAGACCCGGCAATATCCCGAACTGGAAGAGAGCATCGCGATGCAGACGCTGCTTTCGCTCTCGCTTCGGTCAAACCGGGCAGCGACGCGGGCCTAGCGTCGGTCTGCTCTCTCTTCAAATACCTGAATCAGAATAGAAAAATTGTGTCATATCAATTTGGCGTGCGATCCAGACGACGGCACAGATCGTCGAGCTGGTCGAGCGTCTTGTAGCTGATCCGAATCTGCCCGCCATTGGATTTATGGTCGATCACGACCGACAGTCCAAGCCGATCGGAAAGCGTCTGCTCCAGCGCCAGCGTATCGGCATCCTTCTGGCGCGGCGCCCGGTTGCTCTGGCCACCGCCCTCGATCGCCTTTTGCGCCAGTTTCTCGGCGTCGCGCACCGAAAGGCCGCGCTCGACAATGGTCCGTGCCAGGCTTGCAGGATCGGGCGTGGAGATCAGGGCGCGGGCATGACCGGCCGACAAAGCGCCTTCGGCCAGCATTGTCTGGACCCCTTCGGGCAGCTTCAGCAGCCGCAGGCTGTTAGCGACATGGCTGCGGCTTTTGCCGATAATGTCGCCGAGATCGTTCTGGGTATAGCCATGTTCGGCGATCAGCAGCTCGTAACCATTGGCCTCTTCCAGCGGGTTGAGGTCGGCGCGCTGGACGTTTTCGACAATCGCGATTTCCAGCGCCGTGCGGTCATCGACATCGCGGATCAGCGCCGGTACATCGGCGAGACCTGCAAGCTGCGCCGCGCGCCAACGGCGTTCGCCGGCGATGATTTCATAGCGCTGGGTGCCGATGGTGCGCACCACGACCGGCTGGACGATGCCGTGCTGGCGTACGGAGGCGGCCAGATCACGCAGATCCGCTTCCTCGAAATGGCGGCGGGGATTGCGCGGGTTGCGGGTGATGAACTCGATCGGAATCCGGCGATCGGCCGTGACCGGCGCATCGGTCTCGGCAGGCTTTTCGATATCGCCGATCAGGGCGGCCAGGCCGCGGCCAAGACGCCGTTTGGAACTGTCATCACTCATCGCATTCACCATGTTTGTCGCGTCAGGCAGCCGCCAGCGCGCGCTCGCGCTGGATGATTTCCGAGGCAAGCTGGATATAGGCCTGGCTGCCCTGACATTTGAGATCGTAAAGGATCACCGGCTTGCCGAAGGACGGCGCCTCTGAGACCCGGACATTGCGCGGAATCAGCGTCTTGTAGACCTTGTCGCCCATATAGTCGCGCACATCGCTGACCACCTGCTGGGCAAGATTGTTGCGGCTGTCATACATGGTCAGCACCACGCCCTGGATTTCAAGTTTAGGATTGATGGTGCTGCGCACCTCCGAGACGGTGTCGAGAAGCTGGCTGAGGCCCTCCAACGCGAAAAATTCGCATTGTAGCGGCACGAGAATGGCATTGGCCGCACCCATGGCATTCATCGTCAGAAGATTGAACGAAGGCGGACAATCGCAGAACACATAGCGGTAATTGCTGATATCGCTGTGCGACAGCGCATCGCGCAGCTTGAACACACGGCGGGGATCGCTGGCGATCTCGAGCTCGAAACCCAGCAGATCGAGCGTCGAGGGAACGATATCAAGATTGGGCACGGCGGTGTGAACCGCGGCCTCGGCCACCGTCTTCTCGCCGATGAGCACATCATAGGCCGAAATTTCGCGCTGATTGCGCTCGATGCCAAGCCCGGTGGAGGCATTGCCCTGCGGATCGAGATCGACGATCAGGACCTTTTCGCCGATGGCGGCGAGCGCGGTCGCCAGGTTGATCGCCGTCGTCGTCTTGCCGACGCCGCCCTTCTGGTTGGCGACGGTAATGATCCGGGTTTTCTGGTTCATGATCGTCCCGCCTGTCTTCAAAGAACCGGTGCAAGGCGCGCGATTTCGAGGATTACGGAGCCGGGCTCGACCTTGCTTTCATGTTTTACCAGATCGAACGACCATCGGTCACGTGCTTTGTCGAGTTCGCGCTGATAATCCCGCCCCTTGTGGAAAAAGGCCCGAAAGGAAGGGTCTGCAGAGAACCAGGGCGCGGCGTAATCCAGCAGCTGATCGAGCGCAGCCAGCGCCCGGGCGGACATCAGCTGCGGGTGCTCGATCTCCGCCGGCGCGGTCTCGGCACGGATCGCATGAACGCTGGCGCGCGCGCCGGTCTCGCGGATCGCGGTGCGCAGGAACGAAGCCTTCTTGTTGTTGCTTTCGACCAGATGCACCCAGCCCTCATTGGCCTCGGCCAGAAAGATCGCCGTTACGATCCCCGGAAAGCCGCCACCGCTGCCGAGATCGATCCAGGTCCTGGGCCCCCGCGCCAGCTGAAACAGCTGCGCGCTGTCGGCGATATGCCGATCCCATATCTGCTGGCGCGTTGACGGCGCGACCAGATTGATGGCGCGCGCCCATTTTTCGAAGTGGCTGACGAAGCGGTCCAGCCGCGCCTCTGTTTCACGTGAAACATCGATGCCATTCAGCTTCATCGCTCAGGCCGCCCGCAGCTTCAGGCGCACGAGCAGCAACGACAGCGCCGCCGGCGTCATGCCGTCAATGCGGCTCGCCTGGGCAATGGTCGCCGGCCGCGCCGCCGAGAGCTTGCCCTTGAGCTCATTCGAGAGACCGGACAGGCTGTCGTAATCGAACTCCAGCGGTATCGCCCTCCCCTCGTCGCGTTGCACCTCGGCGATATCGGCCGCCTGACGATCGAGATAGACAGCATAGGATGCCTCGATTTCCAGCGCGGTTTGCACGGATTCCGGCATATCGCCAAGCTCGGGCCATATCGACGTCAACCCGGAAAAATCCTGCTCCGGATAGGCAAGCAGGTCATAGGCGCTGCGACGCTGACCGTCCTGATTGAGTTTCAACCCATGGCGCGCCGCCTCGTTGGGTGTCAGGGACCGGCCCTTCAGCGCCGCCCTGCCCTCATCGATCGCGGCCATATAGGAGGAGAATTTTTCCCGCCGCTCATGCGAGACAATGCCGAGCGCCACCGCCATCGGCGTCAGCCGCTGGTCGGCATTGTCGGCCCGCAGCGTCAGACGATACTCGGCGCGCGAGGTGAACATGCGGTAGGGTTCGGCGACACCCCGCGTGGTGAGGTCATCGATCATCACGCCGATATAGGAGTCCGTCCGCGAGAAGGTCACCGGCTCGGAGCCGGACGCCAGCATCGCGGCATTCAGTCCCGCCACCAGTCCCTGAGCGCCCGCCTCTTCATAACCGGTCGTCCCGTTGATCTGGCCCGCCAGAAACAGACCGCCAAGCTTTTTCAATTCAAGCGAGGCCGACAGTTCGCGCGGATCGACATGATCATACTCGATGGCATAGCCCGGCTGCAGGATCGTCACCTTCTCCAGACCCGGGATGGCGTGAATGAAGGCGTCCTGAACCTCTTCCGGCAGCGATGTCGAAATGCCGTTCGGATAGACCGTCGGATCGTCGAGACCCTCCCGCTCAAGAAAAATCTGGTGCCCATCCCGATCGCCGAACCGCATGATCTTGTCTTCGACCGAAGGACAATAGCGCGGCCCGACGCCTTCGATCTGGCCGGAATACATCGCCGACAGGCCGATATTCTTGCGAATGATCTCGTGCACCTTCTGCGTGGTCCGGGTGATGCCGCAATTGATCTGCGGATTCCGCACGCCCGTCGTCATGAATGAAAATGGCGTCGGGTCGGCATCCGCGCTCTGGCGCTCAAGCGAATCCCAGTCGATGGTGCGGCCATCGAGCCGCGCCGGTGTGCCGGTCTTCAACCGTCCAAGTGAAAGGCCAAGCCGCGATAGCGTGCCCGACAGGCCGACAGATGCCGCCTCCCCCACGCGACCCGCGGGGATCTTTTTATTGCCGATATGGATAAGTCCGCGCAGAAACGTGCCCGTCGTCAGCACGGCCGCGGCGCAAGCGAAGCGTTGACCATCACCGAGGATGACCGCCGAGACACGGCCATTGGCGGTTTCGAGATCGAAGACATCGCCTTCGAGAATGTCGAGATTTGCGATCTCAGAGAGCGCCGCCTGCATGGCCTGACGGTAGAGCTTGCGATCCGCCTGGCTGCGGGGTCCGCGCACGGCCGGCCCCTTGCGCCGGTTCAACATGCGATACTGGATCGCGCCGGCATCGGCGACGCGGCCCATCAGCCCATCAAGCGCATCGATCTCCCGCACGAGATGGCCCTTGCCAAGCCCGCCGATTGCGGGATTGCAGGACATCACGCCGATGGTTTCCCGGCGATGGGTGATCAACGCGGTCTTCGCGCCGGCGCGGGCCGCGGCGCTCGCGGCCTCGCAACCGGCATGGCCGCCGCCAATGACGATGACATCATAGGACATTCGTGACTCCATGGCTCGACGGGACGCTGCCCGGAGCCTTTCTCCGCCGCTTGCGCGGCTGGTCATTTTCAAAACGTTGTGCCGACTGTCGGCGCACGAGTCAAGATTGTTTCACGTGAAACAAAAACCGGGTCACTTGCCGACGCAGAACGAGGAGAAGATCACGTCCAGCAAATCCTCGACATCCACCCGCCCGGTGATTCTGCCAAGCGCGACAGCGGCCTGCCGCAAGGATTCAGCGGGGATCTCCGGCGAGTAGTCGCGGGCGTCCAATGCTGCCTGAATATGACGCAGCGTTTCCTTGAGATAACCGACCTGGCGATCGCGCACCGGCAGCGACAACGATGCGCCCGCAAGCCGGGCCTCAAGCCGCGCCTTTATCATCTCGACCAGACGATCCATGCCAGCGCCTGTGCGCGACGAAATCAGCAGGTCAAAGTCAGCCCCGGTTTGGTTGCCGATATCCGCCTTGGTGCCGATCCGAAGGCACTCGCCTTCGAAGCGCTCCGCCGGCTGGCCCGCCCCTATGTCACCGAGGGAAAGGATCAAATCCGCCTCCTCGAGCAGGGCCCTTGCCCGGCGCATGCCTTCCGCCTCGACGACATCATCGCTTTCGCGTAGACCAGCAGTGTCGCACAGCCGAACGGCGTAGCCATCCAGGTCGAGATAAACCTCCAGAATATCGCGCGTGGTGCCGGCGACGTCGGTAACGATCGCGACATCGCGCCGCGCCAGCGCGTTCAGAAGGCTGGATTTTCCGGCATTGGGAGGACCGGCGATTACCACGCGATAACCATCGCGAATGATCTCCCCTGCCCTGCTGCCGGCAATGTGACTTTCGATCTGGTGACCGACTTCCTCGACTGTGCCCCAGATCGTGGCAGAAACCGAACCGGGAATATCGTCCTCATCGGAAAAATCGAGTTCGGCTTCGATCATCGCCCGCGCATGGGTCAGTTCGCGCGCCCAGCCGTCATAGAGCTCGGAAAGGCCCCCGCCTGCCTGTTCCAGCGCCAGCCGGCGCTGCATCTCGGTTTCGGCGCCAATCATGTCGGAAAGCCCTTCGGCCTCGACCAGATCGATCTTGCCGTTTTCAAAGGCCCGGCGGGTAAACTCTCCGGCCTCGGCATGCCGCAGCCCCAGACCGGCCAATCGATCGAGCAGCGCCCGCACCACTGCGCGCCCGCCATGAAGCTGGAACTCGATGCAATCCTCGCCGGTGAAGGAGGCCGGCCCCGCAAAAACCAGAACCAGAGCCGTGTCGATGGGCGAACCTGCCGCGTCGACAAGCCTCATCAGGCGCGCCTTGCGCGGCGCGGGCACTTCGCCGGTAATCGCTCGGCAACAGGAAAACGCGTCTTTTCCCGACACCCGCACCACCGCCACGCCGGAAGGCAAGGCGCCGCTCGATAGCGCGTAGATGGTGTCGCCGGCAGCGGACATTTTAGAGAAACCTGTTTTATTTCAATATCTTATCAGTATGGAGCGACGCGCCATTAATCCGCTGCCGCATGGGCAAGGCGTTACCGCTTGCTCCTAATATTTTCTCCCGCTGGCGGGAGAGATGCCCCGAAAGGGGCAGTGAGGGTAAAGCAGCATTTCAAATCGTGAGGGCGTTCGCGGGGATAGGCTCCCCCCTCACTGTCGCTTTCGCGACATCTCTCCCCTCCGGGGCGAGAAGATTTGGGGGCTATGCGGCAACGCCATACTTAATCGTCTGGGCCTAGCGCCATCATACGTCGATCTTGCAACGAAGCTTCCCTGCGGAACAGCCCCCGCTCAGGTATTCATCGATTCGAAGAATTCGGCGTTGTTCTTGGTCTGCTTCAGCTTGTCGATCAGGAATTCGATGCCGTCCGTGGTGCCCATGGGCGCGAGGATGCGGCGGAGGACGAAGATCTTCTGCAGGTCCTGGCGCGGCACGAGCAGGTCTTCCTTGCGGGTGCCGGACTTGAGAATGTCCATGGCCGGGAAGATGCGCTTGTCGGCCACCTTGCGGTCGAGCACGATTTCGGAATTGCCGGTGCCCTTGAATTCCTCGAAGATCACCTCGTCCATACGGCTGCCGGTATCGATCAGCGCCGTTGCGATGATCGTCAGCGAACCGCCCTCCTCGATATTGCGCGCGGCACCGAAGAAGCGCTTCGGCCGCTGCAGCGCATTGGCGTCGACACCGCCGGTCAGCACCTTGCCGGAGGACGGAACGACCGTGTTGTAGGCGCGGCCGAGACGGGTGATACTATCGAGCAGGATCACGACATCGCGGCCGTGCTCCACCAGGCGCTTTGCCTTTTCGATAACCATTTCAGCAACTTGCACGTGGCGTACGGCCGGTTCGTCGAAGGTGGATGAGACCACTTCGCCCTTCACCGAACGCTGCATGTCGGTCACTTCCTCGGGCCGCTCATCGATCAAGAGCACAATCAGGAAACATTCGGGGTGATTGGCGGTGATCGAATGGGCGATATTCTGCAAGAGTACCGTCTTGCCGGTGCGCGGCGGGGCGACAATCAGGCCACGCTGGCCCTTGCCGAGCGGCGCGACCAGATCGATGACGCGGGCGGAGTTGTCCTTCGAGGTCGGGTTGTCGAGCTCCATCTTGAAGCGCTCATCGGGATAGAGCGGCGTCAGATTGTCGAAATGGACCTTGTGACGGATCTTTTCCGGATCGTCGGAATTGATGGTGTTGACCTTGAGCAGCGCGAAATACCGCTCGCCTTCCTTCGGTCCGCGGATCGGCCCTTCAACCGTGTCGCCGGTCTTCAGCGCGAAGCGGCGGATCTGGGAAGGCGAAATATAGATATCGTCCGGGCCGGGAAGATAGTTGGCATTGGCCGAACGCAGGAACCCGAAACCGTCCTGAAGGACCTCGACAACGCCCTCGCCGATGATCTCGACGTCCTGGGCCGCAAGCATCTTGAGGATGGCAAACATGAGTTCCTGTTTGCGCAAGGTGCTCGCGCCCTCGACTTCGACAGATTCGGCAAAGGCAAGGAGATCGGTAGGCGTTTTACTCTTCAGTTCCTGAAGCTTCATTTGAGACATGAAGAAAACCGTGATGTTGTCATGATGATAGCAAGGCCGGTTGCGCTGGTAGAGCAGTGCCAATTCGGATTGGCAAAGGGGGATACTTTCGCACAGCCTTTTGGATGAGTGGCCGGAAGATACTGATTTGCCGCTGACGTTACAAGAGCAAAAACCGCATTTTTATCGCTGAAACCGGCCTAATCCGTTCATCAAATGATTAAAACGGCTTCAAAACCACCATTATGACGATAATGATCATCAAAACGGTCGGCGCCTCGTTCACGATCCGCCAGTGTTTCGCGCTCTTTATACGCTTGTCGGCCGCAAAATCCTTCATCGCCCTGCTGAAATAGCCATGCACCCCGGATAGCACAAAAACCGCCAGAATCTTGACATGCAGCCAACCGCCGGAAAACCGGTATCCCTCCCAGGCGAGGTATAGACCGAAGATCCATGTCAGAATCATGGCCGGGTTCATGATTGCCTTCATCAGCCGGTATTCCATGACCTTGAAGGTTTCCGAGCTTTCCGAACCGGGCGTTGTATCGGCATGGTAGACGAACAGGCGCGGCAGATAGAACATGCCGGCCATCCAGGCGATCACCGCCATGATGTGGATTGCCTTGGCCCAGAGATAGAAATTATCGCGGTCAAAGATGTAGATGCCAAGACAGAGCGCCAGAAACGCCAGCAGCGCCGTCATGGCCCGTCCTGCCGCCTTGCTGCCGGCATTGTTCTGCTCTGCCATCAGGCATCCTCCCTCTTGAAAAAAATTATTCTTCGCCTCTCACGAGCCGGACAAGCGCTGCCACATGCTCCGGATCGGCCTCGGGCGTGATTCCGTGGCCAAGATTGAAGATCAGCGGTCCGTCCGCAAGCGCTTCGAGAATGGCAAGGGCGCGGCTTTTCATCGCATGGCCGCCGGCGACCACGGAAAGCGGGTCAAGATTGCCCTGCACTGGCCCATCCTTCTGCAGGTCTCTGGCGATGGCAAGAGGCACCGTCCAGTCGAGGCCGATCGCGTCCGCGCCAGTCTTGGCGCGATACGAGGCGAGGTTGGGGCCCGCGCCCTTGGCGAAGGCGATGATCTTCGCCTCCGGATGCGCCGCCCGCACTTTCGCAACGATCCGCGCGACGGGTGCCGCAGCAAAGTCGGCAAAATCCTCCTCGCCGAGCACACCGGCCCAGCTGTCGAAGATCTGCACCGCGCCGGCGCCGGCCTCAAGCTGGCGGATCAGGTAATCGGCCGAGAGATCGGCAAGGTAGTCGAGCAGTTTCAGGAATTCGCGTCTGTGGCGATAGGCAAACAGCCGCGCCGGCGCCTGGTCGGGGGTGCCGCGTCCGGCAATCATATAGGTCGCCACGGTAAAGGGCGCGCCGCAGAAACCGAGCAGCGCCGTTTCCTCCGGTAACTCCCGGCGTATCCGCCTCACCGCTTCGATGACCGGATCGAGCCGGCCTGCGTCATAGCTCTTTTCAAGAGCCAAGATGCCGTCTGCGTTGATCGGATCAAGTCTCGGTCCTTCCCCGGCCTCAAAGCGGACATTGCGCTTCAGCGCATCGGGAATGACCAGAATGTCGGAAAACAGGATCGCCGCGTCAAAGCCATATCGCCTGATCGGCTGCAGCGTCACTTCCGTTGCAAAATCCGGATTATAGCAGAGGTTCAGAAAGCCTCCGGCCTTCTCCCGCACGGCGCGGTACTCCGGCAGATAGCGTCCTGCCTGGCGCATCAGCCAGATCGGCGGCGGGTTTACGGTTTCGCCATCCAGCACCCGTTCCAGTGCTCTTTTCGCCATATCCCCAGCCTCGCCTCTAAATGAATCTTGTTATCTTCGGTTTCTTTTATTTCTTAGAGTCTGTGACGATCAAGGATTAAAGCTTTTGCCGCAGTTATGAGTCATTTCCCCGGTTTCCAGTTTCGCATCGATGATTTTTGGAACCGTGATTTCGGCAAACCGGGGATTTCGCTGTTCACCTCAATGGATTCAACGCCTCCCGGCTCTGGCGCAAGACGGAAACCCTGTGTAAAACCCACGGCAAAGCGGTGCGATGGTCGGCATTGTCCCCGTTTTCAACAGGCTGGATTTCACGCTTCCGTCATTTGAGCATATGTGGATAAACACGCGCACTGCCCACAGGCGAAAACCGGATGAGATTTTTCGTCCCGGTTTCTCCAATGTTATGAACAGCAGGCGAAGGACATCGTGGAAAACCGGAAAAACTTCTTTCACCTGCATCTGATCTCCGATTCGACGGGCGAAACGCTGATCTCGGCGGGCCGCGCGGTATCCGCCCAGTTCGGCGGTCATGAGCCGATCGAGCATGTCTATCCGCTCATCAGAAGCCGCAAGCAGCTGCTCACCGTGCTGCGCGCGATCGATGATGCGCCGGGCATCGTGCTTTATACCGTGGTCAACGAGGAGCTTTCCGCCCTGATCCACGAAATGTGTCGCGACATGGGCGTGCCGAGCGTCAATGTGCTGGAGCCGGTGGCCGCCGTCTTCCAGTCCTATCTCGGCACCACGCTGCAACGCCGCGTCGGCGCCCAGCACAGCCTCAACGAGGATTATTTCGCCCGCATCGAGGCGCTGAATTTCACCATGGAACATGATGACGGCCAGATGCCCGAGACCTATGACGAGGCCGATATCGTCATACTGGGGATCAGCCGGACATCGAAAACGCCGACATGCGTCTATCTCGCCAATCGCGGCGTCAAGGCGGCCAATATCCCGATCGTGCCGGGGGTTGCCCTGCCGGACAGTCTCTACAGCGCTGAAAAGCCGCTGATCGTCTGCCTGATCGCGTCCACGGGGCGGATTTCGCAGGTGCGCGAATATCGTGAATTCGGCGCCGGCGGCGATCACGGCAAGAGCGATTATACCGACCGCGCCGTCATTGCCGAGGAGCTGAAATATGCCCGCTCGCTGGCCGCCCGAAACGACTGGCCGATCATCGATGTCACGCGCCGCTCGATCGAGGAGACGGCGGCCGCCATCCTCGCCCTGAAACACCAGCGCGGCTGACAAGGCCGGAAGGAGAGACATGAGCGCTACCTATGAAAAACCCGCGATCGTGCTTGCCTCGACCAGCCCCTCGCGCCGGGCGCTGCTCGCAAATGCCGGACTCGTCTTCACCGCCAAAAAGCCCGATGTCGACGAGCGCGCCGTCGAAGCGCCCTATCTGAAGACGGGCGCAACACCCGCCTTCCTGGCGGCTCTGCTGTCGCGCGAAAAGGCGCTCGCTGTTTCGGCGCGGGCGGAAAATGCTTTTGTGATCGGTGGCGACCAGGTCATGGAATTCGAAGGCCGGCCCTATTCCAAGCCGGAAAGCCGGGAAGAGGCCCGCGATCATCTCAAGCGGCTTTCGGGCAAAAGCCATTCGCTGATCAGCGCATTCGCCATCGCCAGAGACGGCGAAATTGTCTTCGAAGCCGCGGAGACGGCGCGGCTCACCATGCGCACACTCGGTGAGGCGGCGATCGATCGCTATCTCGCGCTGCTACCGGATGAGGTGCTTTTTTCCTCCGGCGTTTACCAGCTTGAAGGACCGGGCGTGCAACTGTTTTCGAAAATCGAGGGCGACTTTTTCACGATACTGGGCCTGCCGATGCTGACGCTTTTGAAGGCCTTGCGCAAACTGGGAGCGATTGATGAATGATTCACGTGAAACGGCAAAGCCAAGGGCCTGCGTCATCGGCCATCCGGTGGATCAATCGCGCTCGCCGCTGGTGCATGGCTACTGGCTGAAGAAATACGACATTGACGGGGACTATGTCCGCCAGGATGTCGCGCCCGGCGCAATCGGCGAATTCATGGAAAAGTTGCGTTCCGGCGAGGCCGGCTATGTCGGCTGCAATGTCACCATGCCCTACAAGGCCGCGGCCTTCGAGCTTGCCGATGAGCGCGACGAGCTTGCCACCACGCTCGGCGTCGCCAACACGCTGTGGGTGGAAGACGGCCGCATCCACGCCACCAATACCGATGGATTCGGCTTTGCCAGCAGCCTCGACGCGCTCCATCCCGGCTGGGATTATGCCGAGCGCGCGGTGGTGCTGGGCGCCGGCGGCGGGGCGAGCGCCGTGGTGCTGGCGCTGAAGAACCGCGGCTTTTCCCATGTCCATATCGTCAACCGCACGCTGGCGCGCGCCTCCGAACTCGCCTTCAGGCTCGGCGACCGGGTCCATGCCCACGACATGGACAATCTCGAGGCGGTGATGGAAGGCGCGGGCCTGTTCGTCAACACCACCTCGCTCGGCATGAAGGGCGGCGCGGTGCCGGATTTCGATTTTTCGCCACTGCATGAAAACGCGATCGTCGCCGATATCGTCTATGTGCCGCTCGAAACGCCGATCCTCAAACAGGCGAAACAACAGGGTTTCAGGACCGCCGAGGGGATCGGCATGCTGCTTTATCAGGCCGTGCCCGGTTTCGAGAAATGGTTCGGCAGGACGCCCGAGGTCGATGACGGGCTGATGACCGAAATCCTCGCCGATCTCGGGGAAACCGCATGATCGTGCTCGGCCTCACCGGATCGATCGGCATGGGCAAGTCGACCACGGCGGGCTTTTTCGCCGAGGCCGGCATGCCGGTCTTCAATGCCGATGACGCCGTGCACCGGCTTTATCGCGGCCGTGCTGTCGAACCTGTGGAAGCGGCCTTCCCCGGCGTCGCCGTCAATGGCGCGATCGACCGGCAGAAGCTCAGCAAAGCGCTTGCCGGCAAGGCCGAGAACTTCAAGCGGCTCGAGGCGATCGTCCACCCGCTGGTGCGCGAGGAACGACGCGCCTTTCTGAAACAGGCCAGCGTCGATGGCGCGCCGATCGCGGTGCTCGACATACCGCTGCTTTACGAGACCGGCGGCGAGCGCGATGTCGATTATGTCGTGGTCGTCACCTGCGATCCGGAAATCCAGCGCCAACGCGTGCTGTCGCGGCCGGAAATGACGGTGGAAAAACTCGAAACCGTGCTGAAACAACAGTTCCCCGATGGCGAAAAACGCGCGCGGGCCGATTATATTGTCGACACTGGCAATGGCATGGACGCGGCGCGCGCGGCGGTTGGCGCGATCATTGCCGAACTGAAAACACGGGGCCCGCGGGCGACAAGAGACAGCACAAGGGACAGCATCTGATGAAGGCGCAGCGCGATATCATCTTCGATACCGAAACCACAGGTATGGACAAGAATGACGATCGGATCATCGAGATCGGCGCGGTCGAACTGATCGACCATTTTCCGACCGGGCGCACCTTCCACGTCTATATCAATGCCGATGGCAAGACCGTGCATCCGGAAGCCCTGCAGGTGCATGGAATCACCGACGAGTTCCTGCAGGACAAGCCGAAATTCTCGGAAATCGCCGATGATCTTCTGGCCTTTTTCGAGGGTGCGCGCTGGATCGCCCACAACGCCGCCTTCGATATGGGCTTCATCAATGTCGAGCTCGGTCGCCTTGGCAAGGGACCGATCGCCGATGACATGGTTCTCGACACGCTGGCACTGGCGCGCCGCAAGCATCCGATGGGCCCCAACAGCCTCGACGCGCTCTGCAAGCGTTATTCGATCGACAATGCCCACCGCACCAAGCACGGCGCGCTGCTCGATGCCGAACTGCTGGCGGAAGTCTATATCGAGATGTCGGGCGGCCGGCAGGCGGCGTTTCGCCTCGTCAATGCTGGCGATGGCGACCAGTATGACGCCGACGGCAATGTCCGCAAGCTCCCCCCCCTCGTCCGCCCCCGCCCCCTTGCCCCGCGCATTCACCCGGAAGAACTGGAAGCCCACGCGAAAATGGTCGCCGAGATCGGCGACAAGGCGTTGTGGCATTCGGTGGCGGTGGAGTAGCGGGCACGGCTTCGCCGCTTGCTCCCAATACTCTCTCCCGCTGGCGGGAGAGATGCCCCGACAGGGGCAGTGAGGGTGGCGCAGCGTATCAAGCCGTGAGGGCGTTCGCGGTGATGGACTCCCCCCTCACTGTCGCTTTCGCGACATCTCTCCCCTCCGGGGCGAGAAGATTGGGGGCTATGCGGTCAAGCCATACGCGACAGCCGTTTTCTTTCCGCCACGCCTCACCTCACATATTTGCGCCAGTCATGCTCTTCCTTGAACCCGAGAACCTCGCGGATCTTGCGGTTGGAGAGCGGGGCCTCGTATTCGTCCAATTCGCGCGTGATTGGCGTATTGGGCGCGTATTTGGCGAGGAAACTCCTGGTCGGTTCGTTGGCGGTGATGGTGTCGTTGGTGGCGTTGAACACCTGAAAGCCGAGGCCATCCTTTTCGAGGCAGAGATCGACGATCTGGCCGAGATCGCGGGCGTCGATATAGCTCCAGGCATTGCGCTTGCGCGACGGCGGGTCGGCGAGGAAGCCCGGGAAATTGACGTAGTCTTCCGGCGAGATCACGTTGCCGATCCTGAGGGCGTAAATGTCGGCGCCAAAGCGCATGGCGAAGGCACGCGCGGTCTTTTCGTTGCAGACCTTGGAAAGCCCGTAGCTGTCCATCGGGTCGACATCGTAATCCTCTTCCAGCGGGAAGGACTTGAAGTCCTTGTCGCCCTCGGTGAAGCAGACGCCATAGGTGGTTTCGCTCGACGCGATGATCACCTTGCGCACGCCAAGTTTCATCGCCGCCTCAATGACATTGTAGGTCGAGACCACATTGGTCTCATAGGTCACATTGTCGGGCTGCAGCAGCACCCGCGGCACGGCGGCGAAATGGACGACCGCGTCCGGCGCCTCCGGCAGCGCGCCGCTCTCATAGCCCTCAAAGCCGAAATGCATCGAAAGCGCGTTGAAAACCTCGCCGCTCTTGGTGAGATCGGTGGTGAGCGTGTTCACGCCGGGATGGTCGAACGGTTTCAGGTCGAGATTGAGGACGGAATGCCCCTTGTCCAGAAGATAGGGTATGACGTCGCGGCCGGCCTTGCCGCTGCCGCCGGTGAAAACGATACGCTTGCTCATGGTTCCTCACTGTCCGCCGTCTGGAAATGGCGGCTTTTCCCGATCCGTTCGGGCGGCGCGAAACCGCCGCTGCCTGCTTTTATCGTCATCGCCCCCCGATCGACAAGCGCCCGCGTGCCGAAAACCGGTTTCCGGGGAATGAGCGACGGCAAGCGCCGGGACTGGTTCCCTTCAGGCGCAGCAGACACTAAGCTGCCGGTTGACGAAGGCTCAACCAAGGAAGATGGCGGCCCGCAATGGCGAAAAAAATCGGCAAAACTTCCCGTCTCGACGATGCGGCGCGCGCCGGCTGGCTTTACTATGTCGCCGGGCGCACCCAAGACGAGATTGCCGCCGCCATGGGCATTTCCCGCCAGAGCGCCCAGCGCCTGGTATCGCTCGCCATGTCGGAACGCCTGATCAAGGTCCGCCTCGACCACCCGATCGCCGAATGCCTGGCGCTTTCAAGCGCGCTTCAGCAGGAATTCGGGCTGAAACAGGCAGTGGTGGTGCCGAGCGATCCGGGCTCCGACAGTTCCGTCGCCGGCATTGCCGAGGAAGGAGCCGCCGAAATCGAGCGCTGGCTGAAACGCGCCGAGCCGACGGTGCTTGCCATGGGCACCGGGCGCACGCTGCGCGCCGCCGTGGAACAATTGCCGCCGATGGATTGCCCGCAACACCGGATCGTCTCGCTCACCGGCAATATCAGCCCGGATGGCTCCGCGGCCTATTACAACGTCATCTTCCTGATGGCCGACGCCATCAATGCCCGCCATTTCCCGATGCCGCTGCCGGTTCTGGTATCGACGCCCGAGGAGCGCATCCTGTTTCACGCCCAGCCGCTGGTGAAGCCGACGCTGGAGCTCGGCGCCACGGCGGATGCGACATTCGTCGGCATCGGCGAGCTTGGCGCGCACGCGCCCCTTCTGGTCGATGGCTTCCTGACGGCCGGCGAGATGGAGGAACTGCTTGCCGCAGGCGCCGCCGGCGAAATCTGCGGCTGGATCTTCGACGACAACGGCCAGCTTCTGGACCACCCGATCAACCAGCGCGTCGCCAGCATTCCCATTCCGGTTCATGAGGATACCACGGTATTTGGCCTCGCCCGCGGCGCGCGCAAGCATCGCGCCATCCGCGCCGCCGTCCGCGGCGGACAGATCAACGCGCTGATCACCGATGAGGACGCGGCCCGCTATCTGTTGAAGGGCTGAGAGCGTTGCGGCCGGGGCTTTATGCTGTCGACCCGGCGAAATCCCCGCTTCGAGGTTGATTTTACCGTCCGCTTGAATATGTAGACCTCGACAGCCCGTCGCGCCCGGGCGCTTCTTTGACGCCGCCTGAAAGAGGTCACGCCGATGCAAACGCCCTATTATCTCATCGACAAGCAGCGCCTGACGGCGAATATGGAAAAGATCGCCTGGCTGCGCCAGGCCTCCGGCGCGAAGGCCCTGCTCGCGCTCAAATGCTTCGCCACCTGGTCGGTGTTCGACCTGATGAGCCAGTATATGGACGGCACCACCTCGTCATCGCTCTACGAGGTCAAGCTCGGCTACGAGAAATTCGGCGGCGAGACCCATGCCTATTCGGTGGCCTACGGCGAAGACGAGATCGACGAAGTGCTCGCCAATTGCGACAAGATCATCTTCAATTCGGTCGGTCAGCTTTCCCGGTTCGAGCGTCAGTCGGCTGACAGGATCCGCGGCCTGCGCGTCAACCCGCAGGTCTCGAGCTCGGATTTCGACCTCGCCGATCCCGCCCGGCCGTTCTCGCGGCTTGGCGAGCACGATCCGGCGGTGATCGAGCCGGTGCTCGACAAGGTTTCGGGCTTCATGTTCCATAATAATTGCGAAAACGAGGATTTCGAACGTTTCGACGACATGCTCGGCGTGATCGAAGAGCGTTTTGGCCATCTCCTCTCGCAGCTTGATTGGGTCAGCCTTGGCGGCGGCATCCATTTCACCGGCGAAAACTATCCGCTGGAAAGGCTCGCCGACCGGCTGAAGGCGTTTTCGGAGAAATACGGCGTTCAGGTCTATCTGGAACCCGGCGAGGCGGCGATTACGGGTGCCGCGACGCTGGAAGTGACGGTGCTCGACACGCTCAACAACGGCAAGGATCTCGCCATCGTCGATTCATCGATCGAGGCCCATATGCTCGATCTGCTGATCTATCGCGAGCGCGCCACGATTTTGCCCGATACCGGGCCGCACAAGGTTATGATCTGCGGCAAGTCCTGCCTTGCGGGCGATATTTTCGGCGAGTTTTCCTTCGAGCAGCCGGTCAGGGTCGGCGATCGTCTTTCGATCGAAAACGCCGCCGGTTATACGATGGTCAAGAAGAACTGGTTCAATGGCGTGAAAATGCCGGCGATCGCCCATCGGGAGCTGGATGGAACCATCCGCCCCGTGCGCCAGTTCGGCTATGAGGATTATGTCGCGAGCCTTTCGTGACGCTTGATTTTTCACCGGCCCAGCGGCCACAACGGACGAAACCGGAGACGTTGTCCTGATGAAGAAGAATGTCCTGATTATCGGCGCCGGCGGCGTCGCCCAGGTGGTGGCTCATAAATGCGCCCAGAACAATGATGTGCTCGGCGACATTCATATCGCCTCGCGCACCAAGGCGAAATGCGATGCGATCATCGAAAGCATCATGGAAAAGAAGGCGCTGAAGCAGGAAGGCGTCCTTCAGGCGCACCAGCTCGACGCGCTGGATATTCCCGCGACCGTCAGCCTGATCAAGGAGACCGGCGTCGAGATCGTTATCAATGTCGGCACGGCGTTTCTCAACATGTCGGTTCTGGAAGCCTGCCTCGAGACGGGCGCCGCCTATATCGACACCGCCATCCACGAGGAGCCGGACAAGATCTGCGAAACCCCGCCGTGGTATGCGAACTACGAGTGGAAGCGGAAGGATCGCTGCGCCGAGAAGGGCGTGACCGCGATCCTCGGCGCCGGCTTCGATCCGGGCGTCGTCAACGCCTATGCGCGGCTTGCCAAGGACGATTATGTCGACGACATCACCGATATCGATATCGTCGACATCAATGCCGGCAGCCACGGCAAGTATTTCGCCACGAACTTCGACCCGGAAATCAATTTCCGCGAGTTCACCGGCGTGGTCTATGCCTGGCAGAACAATGAGTGGACCACGAACAAGATGTTCGAGATTGGCCATGAGTTCGATCTGCCCGTCGTGGGCAAGCAGAAGGCCTATATGTCCGGCCATGACGAAATCCATTCGCTGGCCAAGAACATGGGCTCGCCCAATGTGCGCTTCTGGATGGGCTTCGGCGATCACTACATCAACGTCTTCACCGTGCTGAAGAGCCTCGGCCTGCTCTCCGAACAGCCGGTGAAATTGGCCGACGGCCAGGAAGTGGTGCCGCTCAAGGTGGTCAAGGCCGTGCTGCCCGATCCCTCCTCTCTTGCGCCCGGCTATACCGGCAACACCTGCATCGGCGATTTCGTCAAGGGCACCAAGGACGGCAAGCCGGCCGAAGTGTTCATCTACAACGTCTCCGATCACAAGGAAGCCTATAACGAGGTCGGCTCGCAGGGCATTTCCTACACCGCCGGCGTGCCCCCAGTTGCCGCCGCCATGCTGGTGGCGTCGGGCGAATGGGACGTGAAGACCATGGCCAATGTCGAGGAACTGCCGCCCAAGCCGTTCCTGCACATCCTGAACCAGATCGGCCTGCCGACCCGGGTGAAGGACAAGGATGGCGACCGGGCGCTCGATTTTTCGAAGTAAACTGAGACCCGGCGCGGCCTGTCGAAACAGGCCGCGCCGGCTTCAGCGCGCAAGGCCGAACTGAATCTCGATCCGGTGATAACCGGCCTTGGCGCCGTTCCATGCATGATAGATTTCCCGGCTCTCTCCAGAGAAGACATGGCGCGATACGCTGATTTCCTCAACCAACGGCGCATAGCCCTTGGTGAACAGGCCCCGCAGCGTACCCTGATAGGTGCGGGTCGCGACCATGATCGGCTCGAATGCCTTGAGCGCGAAGTCGTCCTGATGGCGGTATCCATCGGGTACCGTCACCGGGCAGCAGATCGTCCAGTCGAACAGTGTCTTGCCGTCATGGGGCAGGTTCTGCGCCATGAATATCCATGGACCGGCGATCGCGAGGCCACAGGCCGCCGCCTCGTTTTCAATCTTCGGCGACAGCTCCGCCGCCGCCGCCTTGACGTCAGGGATGGCAAGGCGGCGCGATGCCGTCAGTCCCTTGAATACTTCCGTCTCGATAATTTTCATCTGGACCACCCTCTTTCGACAGGCGTGATAAACCCGCATTCGTTTGGAACCAACGAAATCTGTAGAAGATTTTTTCTTTCTGTGCCTTCAATCAGCCACCAGGCAGACGAATTTTTCTCCGGCCGGGCTCCCGCCCTTCAAGGGAGGTTTTCCGGCGCAGCATCCATGCTAATGGTAGCGGCAGAATGGTAGGGAAAGCACGCTCATGTCGCTTCGAGATAAACGCATCCTTCTGATCATCACCGGCGGCATCGCGGCTTACAAAAGCCTCGACCTGATCCGGCGGCTGAAGGAGCGTGGCGCGGCGGTGACGCCGATAATGACCGCGGCGGCGCAGGAATTCATCACGCCGCTTGCCGTCGGCGCGCTGACGGGCGGGCATGTGTTCACCGATCTGTTTTCGCGCGAGGACGAGCAGGATGTCGGCCATATCCGGCTCGCTCGCGAGCATGACCTGATCCTGGTCGCGCCCGCCACCGCCAGCCTGATGGCGAAGATGGCGGCAGGGATCGCCGATGATCTCGCCGGCGCGGTGCTTCTGGCGCGCGATTGCCCGGTGATGATCGCGCCCGCGATGAATCCGAAAATGTGGACTGCCGCGCCGACTTCGCGCAACCTCGCGACCCTCGTCGGCGACGGCGTCATGACCATCGGCCCGATGGCGGGCGAAATGGCCGAGCGCGGCGAGGCCGGCACTGGCCGGATGGCCGAGCCGCTCGAAATCGTCGCTGCCGTCGAAGCCTTTTTTGATGAAGCGCCGAAGCCGCTTGCCGGCCGCCGCGCGATCGTCACCTCCGGTCCGACGGTCGAAGCGATCGATCCCGTGCGCTATATCGCCAACCGCTCCTCAGGCCGGCAGGGCCACGCGATTGCAGCAGCCCTTGCCCGGCTCGGCGCGGAGGTGACGCTGGTCGCAGGTCCGGTCAATATCGCCGATCCCGCAGGCGTCACCGCCGTGCATGTCGAAAGCGCGCGCGAGATGCTTGCCGCCGTGGAGGCCGCCCTGCCCGCCGATATCGCGGTCATGGTCGCGGCGGTATCGGACTGGCGGGCGGAAGATGCGGCCCCGCAGAAGATGAAGAAGAAGCCCGGCGAGGCGCCGCCGCCGCTGAAACTGGTCGAAAATCCCGACATCCTGAAGACGGTCGGCCATCATAGCGATCGCCCGGCGCTGGTCGTCGGCTTTGCCGCCGAAACCAACGATGTCGCCGCCTATGCCCGCGACAAGCTCGCCCGCAAGGGCGCCGATCTGATCGTCGCCAATGACGTGTCGGAAGAGGGCGTCATGGGCGGTCAGCGCAACCGGGTCACGCTGGTGACGAAGGATGGCGCGGAGGATTGGCCGGATATGGACAAGACCGACGTCGCCGAGCGGCTCGCCGCATGGATCGCAGGCCGGTTTTAGAACCCTTCCCCATACGCAAAGCTGTCCTCACTCCGTCTCCATCCGCCAGCGCGGCCAGGTGATGGTGATGCGGGCGCCGCCGTCGTTTTCGAAGGTCAGCGTCGCGCCGGCGCGCTCCAGCAGCGTCTTGGCGATGAACAGGCCGAGACCCAGCCCGCCTGCCCGGTTGGCGCCCTCGCGATCGGTTTGGCGGTCCGAGACGAAGGGATCGCCGATACGCGCGAGAATGTCCGGCGCGAAGCCGCCGCCATCGTCGCTGACGGTGATGGTTACGCGCGTGGCATCGTGCCGCGCCCTGATTTTTACCGCGCGGCCGGCATGCTCGACCGCGTTTTCGATGATGTTGCCAAGGCCGTAAAGCACTGCCGGGTTGCGCTGGCCGACCGGTTCCGGACCGTCGCCCTCGATGCTGATCTCCATTTCCGCGACAAACGGCCGGTGGGGGGCCGCGGCCTCCTCCAGCAGCGAGGACAGCGGCAGCCGGCGCATATGGCTCTCGTCCTCCTTGGAAAGCGAGGCGAGCCGGGAAAGGATGTCGCGGCAGCGCTGGCTCTGGCTGACAAGCAGCTGCACATCCTCGCCATGGTTCGGATCATCGCCGAGCGCGCGCGCCATCTCCTTGGCCACGACCGAGATCGTGGCGAGCGGCGTTCCGAGTTCATGGGCGGCGGCGGCGGCCAGACCGTCGAGCTGGGACAGGTGCTGCTCGCGCTGCAGCACCAGTTCGGTCGCCGCCAGCGCATCCGAGATCTGCTCGGCCTCCAGCGAGATCCGGTGGGCGTAGAAGGCGGCGAAGCTCAGCATCGAGACGATCCCGATCCAGATGCCGAATTTCAGCACCGGCTCGATCTGGAGCGAAAGCCCCTCATACCAGGGCAGCGGAAACGGCTCGATCGCCAGCACGGAAACGCCCGCGACCGCCAGCACCAGAAGCGCCATGGCATGGCGCAGCGGCAGCGCGGTGAAGGAAATGATCACCGGCACCGAAATCAGCGGGACGAACGGATTGGCAAGCCCGCCGGTCAGATAAAGCAGGGCGGTAAGCTGGGCGAGGTCGAAGCCGAGCAGGGCGAAGGCGAAGCGCGGCTCCACCCGCTGCGTCGCCGGAAACCTGAGCGTCAGGATCAGATTGCCGAGCGCGAGCGCGGCGATCAGCGCGAAGACGGGGATGATCGGCATCGAGAAGTCGATCCCGAAGGCCACGAAAGTCGCGGTCGTGGTCTGGCCCGCAACCGCCAGCCAGCGCAGCCGCACCAGCGTCTGCAGGCGCAGGCTGCGGCGGCGTTCCTTCTCCAGCAATTCCGGCGCCCTCATGGCCTGTCTCCTGTCACGTTCCGCGCGGCTTTGCCCTGCGCGTTGCTTCGGCCTCGGCCGGGTTTTCCGGCCAGAGATGTTTCGGATAGCGCCCACGCATGTCTGCGCGCACATCCTTCCAAGACCCGGCCCAGAAACCGGGAAGGTCGCGCGTCGTCTGGATCGGTCTGCCGGCGGGCGAGGTCAGTTCCAAAAGCAGCGGCACGCCGCCGGCAATCGTCGGATGAACCTTCAGCCCGTAAAGCATCTGCACCCGGATCGAAAGCACCGGCTCGTCGCCATCATAGCGGATCGGCAGCCGGTCGCCGGTGGGCGCGGTGAAATGGGTGGGCGCCAGCCGGTCGAGATCGGCGGCAAGCGGATAGGGCAGCAACGATTTGAGACCGTCCGTCAGGCTTTTGGACGTAACCGCCGCAAGCGATGTCTGGCCGGTCTGGAACGGCGTGAACCAGGCATCGAGGCTGTCGAGCAACCCGTCATCGCTGACGTCTGGCCAGGGCGGGCCAAGCTTGCGGTGCAGAAAGCCGATGCGCTCTCTCAGATGCGCCGCCTCCTTCGGAAAAGCGATCAGCGCCAGCCCGTGCTCGCGCAACCCCTCGGCAAGGGCCCCGGCCGCCTGCTCGCCCGCGGGCCTCTTCACCGCGCGTTCGGAAAGCACCAGCGCCCCGAGCCGGCGGACGTGGCGCGCGCGCACCGACAGGCTGTCACGGTCGAACACGCATTCCTCCAGCGTCTCGATCCCCGGCTGCGCCTCGATGACCGCGCGCGCGAGCGGGCAGGCGGCCAGAATGCGTCCGCGCGCGGCCGATCCGGTCAGATCGGCGATCACCAGAAAATCCTGGCCGGCAAGCGGATCGTCCTCGGCAAGCTCCGCCCCGCGCCCGTTCGCCATCAGATAGCGCCCGCGACCCCCACGCGCCATCGCGATGCGGTCGGGAAAGGCATGGATCAGCGCTTCGCCGGGGTCGAACGGGCCGTCCGCACGCCCGTCGCCCGCCGCCTTCGCAATCCGGTCCGCAAGGCCGCGCGCGGCCTCGGCGCGTGGTGATCGGTCGGCGGCAAACCGTCGCAGCCGCTCCGACAGATCGATGCCGGTGCCGCCAAGCCCCTGCTCGCTCATCAGCATGGCAAGCCGCGCGGCGTCTCGGGCATGGCCCTCGCGGCCGGCCTTGATCACCATGGCGGCAAGGCGCGGCGGCAGCGATAGCGCGCGGATGCGTTCGCCGGTTTCGGTCAGCCGGTCATCCTCTCCCAGCGCTCCGAGCGACTTAAGCAACTTCCTCGCCTCGGCAAGGGCCGGCGCGGGCGGCTGGTCGGGAAAGGCAAGCTGCGCGGGGTCGGTGACGCCCCAATGGGCGAGGTCGAGCACGAGGCCGGAGAGATCGGATTTCATGATTTCCGGGGGGCTGAAGGGGGCAAGCGCGGCCGTCTGGCCCTCATGCCAGAGCCGCAACGCAATCCCCGGCGCGGTGCGCCCCGCGCGGCCGGCGCGCTGGTCGGCGGCCGCGCGCGAGACCTTCACGGTTTCCAGCCTTGTGATGCCGGTTGCCGGCTCATAGGCGGGCTGGCGCTGCAATCCGCTGTCGATGATGATGGTGACGCCGTCAATGGTGATCGAGGTTTCGGCGATCGAGGTGGCGAGCACCACCTTGCGGCGACCGGCCGGCGCGGGCTTTATCGCGGCATCCTGTTCGGCGCGGGTGAGATTGCCGTAAAGCGGCGCGATGTCGGTGTCGTCGCCCACCCTTCCCTCCAGCCGCTCGGCGGTGCGGCGGATTTCGGCCTGGCCCGGCAGGAAGGCGAGGATCGAGCCCTCTTCCGTCGCCAACATGGCGCGCACAGCGTCGGCGACGCTGTCCTCGATGCGCGCTTGCGGCGGCCGGGCCTGATAGCGGATTTCGACCGGATAGGCCCTGCCCTTGCTTTCGATCACCGGCGCATCGCCGAGAAGGGCGGCGATCCGGGCGACATCCAGCGTCGCGGACATCACCAGCACTTGCAGATCCTCGCGCAGACCGGCGCGGATATCGAGGGCCAGCGCCAGCCCGAAATCGGCATCGAGCGAGCGTTCGTGGAATTCGTCGAAGATCACCGTCGAAATGCCGGAAAGCTCGGGGTCTTCTAGCGCCATGCGGGCGAACACGCCCTCTGTCACCACCTCGATGCGGGTTTTGGCCGAGACTTTGGTGTCGAGCCGCATGCGATAGCCGACGGTGCCGCCGGGCTCCTCGCCGAGAAGGGATGCCATGCGAAAGGCGCTGGCGCGGGCGGCAAGCCTTCGCGGCTCCAGCAGAATGATCCTGCCCGGCGGGCCGCGCTCCAGCAGGTGCAGCGGCACCAGCGTGGTCTTGCCGGCGCCGGGCGGCGCGGACAGAACCGCGCGGCCGTGGCTCTTCAACGCCGCCGTCAGCGGTTCCAGCACGGCGGTGACGGGCAGCGCCTTGGTTTCATCCTTCATGTTCGCGCGGTCCTGCATTGCATCCGCATCCTGATAGAGCAAAAGCGGCTTTCGGGCAAAGCGCGGTTTGGTCGCGTTCTATTGATCCACTCGGTGTGGACCGACCAGCCTCATTTTTCAGTGAGCCGGCGAATTTCAGGTGGGTTGCGTGCGCTTCCGGCGGTCAGCTGTACGCCGCTTCCTCAAAGGCCTGCCGAATTGCGCGCAGGCCGGCGGCCACGCATTCTCCGAGTATAACAACGTTGTTATCTATCGGTGTTTCGATCATGAGTTGCATAATCTACTAAAATATAAATTCCTTCAATAGTTAAAAAATAGACAATCATTAGCGTTGTCTATATAAGAAGTATTATGTATATTATTTAAAACTAATAATTATTGTGCTCTGGGCGCGCCCCAACGAAAATAATAAATGAGGTGAGGGAATGCATGATATTAGTGCGGATAGTCAGGAGCGCATTGGCCGCTTGCTGATTTCGGAATCAAAAAAGATACGGATGGTGCGATCCATAGAAGCCACTTTGGATCTTGCCATGAAGCTGGGCTACAGCGCGGCGGCGGTCCGCCTCTATGGTGCGCTTGAGCTGATCCATAATGAAGACGACCTCGGTGAAGGTTGAAAACGCCAGACATGGCGCGCCGCTACGGGAAACCTTTGCGGCGCGTTTTTTCGATAAACCCTAACGTCTTTCCGCCAACCATTCCTGCGCACTGCCGATCTCCATCGGCTTGGCGAAAAGGTAACCCTGACCCAGATCGACCTTCAGGCGGAGCAGGGTCGCGTATTCCTCCTCGGTTTCCACGCCTTCGGCGATGGTAAGCGCGCCGGTCTGGCGGGCGAAATCGACCATACCCAGCACAAGCGCCTGTTTGGCGAGGTTGGAATTGATGTCGCGCACCAGTTCGATATCGAGCTTGAGGATATCGGGGCGCATGCGCAAAAGCGCGATCAGGCCGGAAAACCCGGCCCCGACATCGTCGGCGGCGGTGCGTATGCCACGCCGGCGCAATGTTTGGAGCGCGGTTGCGAGCTCGTCGAAGTCCTCCGCCACGTCGTGCTCGGTGATTTCCACCACAAGGCGCTCCGCCGGTATATGGCCGATCGCTTCAAGCAGAGCGTCGCTGGTAATGGTCTGCGGTGAGGCATTGAAGCCGATCGCCATCTCTTCCGGGAGCTGGCCGGGCAATGTCAGCGCTTTCTCAATGGCTGCGATTTCGAGTTCGATCTGCCGGCCCACCTGCCGGGCCTCCTCGAACCAGATATTGGGCGGACGGCCATCGGCAAACCGTGACAGCGCCTCGAACTTGATCGGACGCAGGGTTTCGAGATCCACAACCGGCTGCAGCGCGATCCTGAAGCCGTCCGCGACAAGCGCGCTGTCCAGGCGGGCATTGATGTCGGCGATCTCGGCGCGGCGGCGCAGGCCGTCATTGATCTGGTTGCCGGCAAGCCCGGCAAAGGTCTCCATGACCGCAAGATCGCGCTCGCCAAGGCTTGGATGCGGCGTGCTGCGCAGGCAGCAGAGCATGCCGTAGACCTGGCCATTGTCGCGGTAGACCGGCAGGCTCAGATGCGCGCCGATCGGCACGTTGCGCGTTATCGGCATGGCCACGGCGAGTGGATGCTGGCTGGTATCGGTCATCAGGTTCGGCAACACGCCGTCGAGAATGTGCTGGCAATAGACCTCGGAAAGCGGGATCACCGATCCCGGGCTGATAACCGCCTCGAAACCCGGCGCACTGACCGCGCGGAAAACCGACTGGCCATCGACGATCTCGGAAAGATAGGCGACCTCCATGTCGAAATGCTTGCGTACCGTCTCAAGGATAATATCGACGGCGTCCCTGGGCTGGTCTATCGGGTCCAGGGTAAGGTTCAGGGGTAGGCGACCCATCGTTTTGCGTCCGCTGTTTCGTGCTCATCAACATGCTACAGCGGTTCTTGTGTTGCCGTCCAGTTTGAAGGTGCGTCTTGCGCGGCAAGGCGTCCGCTTTGGCCTTGAATTTCTTGCCTTTTGTCAAGTCTGGACCCTGAAATGGTCGCCTTCGAGCTTCACCGCATGGCCGCTCATGGCCGATTGCTGCGCGGCATGGCCCATGGCGACGGCCCACCAGCCATCCTCAAGGCTCACCTCCACCGGGCGCGCGCCGGATATCGCGGCGACGAAGCTTTGATGCTGGTAGAAGGTCGAGCCATTGTGGTCGCCGGCCATTAAGAGCGTCGGATCGACCGGGATCACGGCCTCGCGCGGCCCCTTGGGGTTGCGCGGAGAATAGACCATGCGGGGATCGGGCGGCGCGCCGAGTTCGACCGGCCAGAAGCGGGTCGGGCCGGGCACGTGGCATTCGATCTTGCCGGCCGGTCCGATCGCGGAAATCTCCTCCTGAAAGCGCGAGCCCTCCGCGAACATGCAGAGCTCAAGCGCCGCGCGGGTTCCCGAGGCGAAATCGACGATGACATAGGCGTGGTCCCAGACATCCGGCCGCTCATGGCCGTCGATGATCTCGTCGCGGTGGTTGAAAGCCTGGCCGCCGCTTGCCATGATCCGCACGGGGTCGCTTTTCATCACCAGCCGCATCAGATCGAAGAAATGGCAGCATTTTTCCACCAGCGTCCCGCCGGAATAGCGGTTGAAGCGGTTCCAGTTGCCGACCTTGGTCAGAAACGGAAAGCGGTGTTCGCGGATCGTCAGCATTCGCACGCCGCCGGTTGCGCTTTCGGCCTCCTGAAGAAGCCGCGCGATCGGCGGCATGTAGCGGTATTCCATCGCCACCCAGACAGGGGCGGGGTAGTTCGCCTTGAAGGCGCTTACCCGCGCGGTATCGCCAGGATCTGTGAAGAGCGGCTTTTCCACCATCAGCGGCAGCGGCCGCGTGCGGGCGATCTCCTCCATCTGCGATAGATGGAGGTGGTTGGGGCTGGCGATCAGCAGGCAGGTGATCGCCTCCACCGCGAGCAGATCGGCGAGGCTGTCGCAGAGCTTCGCTTCAGGTGCAAGCGCTGCCGCCTTTTCGCGCATATCCGGATCGGGTTCGAAGATCGCGCCGATTTCCGCATCAGGCAGAAGCGCGATATTGCGCAGATGCTCCTGTCCCATCATACCGCAGCCGATAATGCCGTAGATTGCCTTCACCTCAGCCTCTCCTATTTGAGCCGCGCGACGTAACGCACCACCGCCGGGTCAAACCATGTGTATGAAAATTCTGCACTTTCGCCGTCCCGGTCGAAGGAGATGCGCTGCACCTCGGGCACGGGTGCGCCGGACGCAAGCCCGAAATCATCCGGCGTCCAGTCCGGCACGCGGCCAAGCCCGATCCGGTCCTCGGCCCGCGTGATCCAGAGCCCCAGCCGGGTGCGGTAATGGAGATAGAGGCTTTCCGAAAGATCGGTCATGGTGAGCGTCTCGGCATAGGCCGCATCGAGCCAGATTTCCTCCAGTGCCGCGAACCGCTTGCCGACGAAGCGGCGGCGGCGGATCCGGTGGGCCTTTGCGGACGTCCCGAAATCCGGCAGGACGTCCGGCTTCGCCATAAGATCCACCGAAATCGTCCTCGCCGTCGGTAGGCTGCCGCCTTCGATCAGTTCCAGCCGGAACATGGTGTAGACGCTCGCCGGATCGGCGATCGCGCGCACGTAATTGCCCGAGCCGTGCCGGCGTTCCAGCAGCCCGCGCGTCTCCAGTTCGGTGAGCGCCTTGCGCAGCGTCCCGACCGCGACGTTCAGTTCGGCGGCCAGCTTGCGTTCGGGCGCGAGCTTCTCGCCGTCGACCAGCCGTCCGGCCGCCAGATCGCGCACGATCAGTTCGACGATCTGAAGATAGACCGGCAGGCTGCCGTCATTGCGGGTTTCCATCGTCACCTCAAAATTGATACACTATTGATTTACTCAAAATTTGATGATACGCAAGCAAAAAATGGGAGAAACGCATGACCGTCGTGCCCGTCACATCCGCCGAACTGAACGCTGCCGAAGTCTCGTGGTTTTCCGCGCTGTGTTCGGATGACTACGCCTATCTCGGCGTGCCGGACGGCAGTCTGCGTTCGTCCTTCGAACATTGTTCGGCAATCGTGCAGAAGGCGGAGAGCCATGGCTTCCGCAACATCCTGTGCCCGTCCTCCTATCAGGTGGGGCAGGACACGCTGAGTTTCGTGGCCGGTTGCGCGCCCATTACGGAAAAACTCAATTTCCTGGCGGCGATCCGCTGCGGCGAGATGCAGCCGATCATGTTGGCGCGCACGGTCGCCACACTCGACCACATGCTGAAGGGCCGGCTGACGCTGAACGTGATCTCCTCCAATTTTCCGGGCGAGGAGGCCGACAGCGCCTATCGCTATCGCCGCAGCCATGAGGTGGTGGAGATACTGCGCCAGGCCTGGACCCGCGACGAAATCAATTACGACGGCGAAATCTACAAGTTCAAGAATGTGACGACTGAGCCCGCGCGGCCCTATCAGCAAAATGGCGGGCCGCTGCTTTATTTCGGCGGTTATTCGCCGGACGCGCTGGAGCTTTGCGGCGCGCAGTGCGATGTCTATCTGATGTGGCCGGAGACGAAGGACCAGCTCGCCGAGCGGATGAAGGCTGTCCACGCCCGCGCCGCCGCCCATGGCCGCACGCTCGATTACGGCCTGCGCGTCCATGTGATCGTGCGCGATACCGAGAAGGAAGCGCGCGAATACGCCGATCATCTGGTCTCGAAGCTTGACGATGAATATGGAAGGCTGATCCGCGACCGCGCCCATGATGCCGCCTCGCTCGGCGTTTCGCATCAGGCGCGCGCCCGCGAACTGGCCGACCAGTTCGGCTATATCGAGCCCAATCTGTGGACGGGGATCGGCCGTGCCCGCTCGGGCTGCGGCGCGGCGCTGGTCGGCTCCACCGATCAGGTGCTGTCGAAGCTTGCCGAGTATCGCGACATGGGCATTCGCGCCTTCATCCTCTCCGGCTATCCGCATCTCGATGAGGCCGATCATTTCGGAACAAAGGTCCTGCCGGCGCTTGAGACCTGTTCGCTGCCGCATGTATATGGCCGCGTACCAGAAACCACACCGGCAACGCCGCTCGGCGTTGGAGAGAGGCATTGATGCAACGGGTCGATATCGCGAAGGATTTGAGTTTCAGCCGCCTGGTCTACGGCCTGTGGCGGATCGCCGAGGGCGACGCATCGCCGAAGACCGTTCAGGCCAAGATCGAAGCCTGCCTCGCGCAGGGCATCACCACCATGGACAATGCCGATATCTATGGCGGCTACACGGCTGAAGCCGTGCTCGGCGGCGCGCTGAAGGCGTCACCCGGCCTGCGCGACCGGATCGAGATCGTCACCAAATGCGGCATCGTCGTGCCGATGGGCCGGCATTCGGCCAAGCGGGTGAAGCATTACGACACGTCGGCGCAGCATATCCGCGCCTCGGTCGAGGCCTCGCTTCGGGACATGGGGACGGATCATGTCGACCTGCTCCTGATCCACAGGCCCGATCCGATGATCGATCCGGAGGAGACCGGCCGGGTGCTGGACGATCTGGTGGCCGAGGGCAAGATTGTTGCGGCGGGCGTCTCCAATTTCCGCCCGCATGATTTCACCCTGCTGCAATCCAATATGGAAACTTGGCTCGCCACCAACCAGATCGAGCTCGGCCTGCTTGCGACCGACCCCTTCACCAATGGCGATCTGGCCTTCCTGCAGGAGCGCAAGCTGCCGGTGATGGCATGGTCTCCGCTTGGCGGCGGCCGGCTGTTTTCAGAAGCCGGCAAGCCGCTGCTTTCCGCGCTGGAGGTGATCGGCCAGCGCTTCGGCGTCGATGGTTCTGCCGTCGCCATCGCATGGCTGCTGGCGCATCCGGCCAATATCCTGCCGGTGCTCGGCACCAACAATCTCGACCGGATTGCCGCGATTGCCGATGCGGAAAAGGTCGAGCTCGACCGGCAGGACTGGTTTGCCCTGTTCGAGACCGCGCGCGGATACGAGGTTCCTTAGCGCATTTCGCAGTCACGCCGGACGTTCGCGAAAATGCGACAAGACATGGAGAATGACGTTGCACCGGATGGCGATCGCAAAAGACAATGTTTTCGTGCCCGACCCGGCCGATAGCCGCCGCTATCGCCACGCGCTCGGCGCGTTCTCCACCGGGGTCACCGTGGTCACGCTGCAGGGCGATGCCGGGCCGCAGGGCATGACGGTCAACAGCTTCGCCTCGGTCTCGCTCGATCCGCCGTTGGTGCTGTGGTCGCCGGCCAAGTCTTCGCGCCGTCACGACCTGTTCGCCGGCGCGCGCCATTTCGCCATCCATGTGCTCGCGGCCGACCAGCACGATCTCTCCGCCCGCTTCACGCGTGGCGGAGTGGCGTTTGAAGGGCTCGACCATCACTTTAACGAAGAAGGCGTGCCGGTGCTCGCGGGAACGCTGGCGCGGTTCGAATGTGCCCGCGCCGAATGTCATGATGCCGGCGACCACACCATCGTCATCGGCCGGGTGCTGCGCGCCGCCCACGGCGAAGGCGAACCGCTGATCTTCTCGCGCGGCACCTTCGGCCGGTTTGCCCATCACGGCTGAGACGCCGCCCGCCCGCCGGTTCAGTCTTCGAAAAGCCAGGGCGCGTCGGGCGTCCAGAAAATGATATCGACGCCAAGATAGTTCTCGGCGAAATCGACGAACTCCGCCCTGGTATAGGGCTTGCCGGTCTCATCGTTCCTGTATTTCAGCGTGGGCTCCTGAATGGCCATCGCGACCACCGGCAGGCGGTCGTGATAATCGTGGAAGAACGGATAGGCGTTCTTCATCTGCCCCTTTCGATATGGCGCGATGTCGGGACCGCCAAGGCCGATGCCTTCCGCTGCCGCCGTGTCGAACAGCCGCTCCATATAGCCGTGGTCGTTGTTCCATTCGCACGGCCAGAAATTCACATACTGCACCACATTGCTCTCGGCGAAAACGGATCGGGCGTGGCGGAGATTGTCGAGTTCGGCATCGAAATAGGCATCGCAGGAAAAACCGGTCGTGTCGGCCTCCATATCGATATCGATCGCGGTTTCCGGGAGGTTGATGCCGGCAATGCGGCCGTCGAACTCCTCGGCGAGGGCCGTCAGCAAGGCCTGGAAGCGCGTCCGCAGCGCGTCGTTCCACTGGATCGCGGCCCAGCCCTGCTGAAAGGCCAGTTCCTCGCCATTGCCGTCCATCTGGGCCACGAGGCCGCCCTCATAGATCGGATCGGTCAGGATATAGTCGGGCAGGCGACGGGCTTCGTTGGAAAAGAATCGGTCCTGGATCTGGATGAAGAATTGCTTGCCCAGCGTTTTGGTGCGGGCGAGATCGGCCTCGATCTCGGAGAAGTCATACACGCCTTCGCCGGGCTCGAGTTGCCGCCAGCTGTAGATCTGCTGGAGCCCCTCGATATCGGGCCGCTGCAACAGGCGCGTCAGCGTCACCTCATCGGCATCGCCCGAATAGATGAAATTCGCGGGCTCGGCCGCGGCGGAGGAGGCTGCCAGGTATGCCGCCGCCAGTAGAAACCTGAATGTCATCGCTTGTCCTCGAATGCCGGATCTGCCCGACTGCTTTGATCACGAGGAGTATAGCGCCGAATGTGAAGTCCGGACGAAGGGGTGGGGCCGAGAGGAAAAAATGGTTACCGGCCTGTTAACCCCGTTCGGCAAGCGCCCGAAAGCGTTTGAAATTGCCACGCGGGCAACCCGGTCAGCGCCCGGCCACCAGTCCCGGCAGGACGCGCGTCACCGTGCGTTCGATGACGTCGACCAGCACCATGGTCTGGTGGTCGACTTCGATGTTCAGAAGGTCGCCGGGTTGGTAGCGGGTAAACGTGGTCTGGCGCAGCGTTTCCGGGATCAGGTTGATGGTGAACAGACTGTCCTCGACCTCCGCCACCGTCAGGCTGCAGCCGTTGACGGCCAGATAGCCGCGCGCAAATATATATTTCGCCCATTCCTCCGGCACGCGGAAACGGATGAAGGCCCTTTCCTCCGCGGTGCTGATTGCTTCCACGGTGGCCGTGGTCGCCACATGGCCGGCGATCACGTGGCCGCCGTTCTCGTCTGTCATCTTGGCCGAGCGTTCCAGATTGACGCCGTCTCCCGTGGCAAGCGCGCCGAGATTGGTGCGCTCCAGCGTCGCGTTCATGGCGTCGAAGGTGACATTGTGGCCGGAAATCCCGGTGACCGACAGGCACACGCCCTCGATATTCACGCTGGCGCCGAGCTTTAGCCCTTCCAGCAATTCATCGGTGAAGGCGACCGTGAAGGTCTTGCCGCCGGGATAGCGGGTGATGTCGGAAAGCGGCCGGACGGCCTGGACGATGCCGGTATACATGGAAGAACGCTCCTGCTGACGCATCGCGGGTCGGGCGACGCTTTCGGCAATATGAGAGGATGAAGCCGTCGGGACAAGGGGCGCGGCGGCGACAATGCGTCTACATCCCGGTCCTTTACGCCTTTGGCGGCAGGGAGAACGCGTTTTCGACGGCGACCGAAATCCATTCCTCGAAATGGGCATCACTGACGTCGTCGGCATCAACGTAATAGAAGCCGGACATTTTTCGGCCGCCATGAACCATCGGCTCCGACCTGCCGAGCTTTTTGGCGGCATCGGCATTCTCCTTGCCGATGCGGAACAGGTAGCTGCCCTCGCCGGATTTCCGCCGGCTGACGGCGACCACCATATGGCCGTTCACCAGAAAGCAGAGCCCGCCGAACATCTTCTTCTCGCCGAGCCCCTCAAGGCCTTCGAGACGGTCGCGCACCCTGGCGCTCAGTTCCTCGTCAATGGCCATGTCCGTCGCCGTTCAGATAGGCCTTGAAGGCATCGCCGTAATCGGGGTGCCAGCGCGACAGCGGCGGACGGTTCTCGACGATGTCGCCGATCGCCCACATCATCCGCTTCTCGTCGGTGGCGCGGTCGACCTCGCCATCGGGGCACAGAATGTAGAAATCGCCCGCCTCCAGGCTTTTCAGCATGAAGTCCACGGTCTGTTCGGGCGTCCACGCGCCCTCGGGCTTTTCATCGCGGCCATTGGCCGTCAGCGGCGTGAACACGAAACCCGGGATCAGCAGATGCGCCTCGAGCCTGCAGCCTTCGATATTGCGCAATTCATGCTGCAGCGCCTCGGTGAACGCCTTCACCCCGGCCTTGGCGACATTATAGGCCGGATTGCCGGGCGGCGTGGTGATGCCCTGCTTGGAGCCGGTGTTGATGATCATCGCCGGCTCGCCATGGGCGCGCATTTCGGGCGCGAAGATGCGGGTGCCGTTGATGACGCCCGTAAGATTGACGCCGATGATCCGGTCCCACGGCATCTGCTTGCCGAAAACGGCGGTGCCGGGCTGGATGCCGGCATTGTTCATCAGCACATGGATGTTGCCGAAGGCGCGGTTCGCGGCGCACTCGAGCTCCTCCAGTTCCGAGAGATCGGAGACATCGGTGGCATGCGCCAGCGCCTTCACGCCCTTCTTTTCGGCAAGTTCGGCCAGTTCGTCTCCGGCCCGCTTCAGCTTCTCGCCCTTCAGGTCGGCGATCATGACATTCATGCCGAGTTCGATGAAGGCTTTGGCGGCGGCAAGGCCGATGCCGGATGCGCCGCCGGTGATGACGGCGGAGTTGCCCGCTTTCAGTGCAGGATGCTGGCTCATGATTTCCTCCCGTTTTCCGCTTTTTGCCGGGTCGCCGGGGCGATTTGGCGCGCGGTTTGGCTTTGCTCATGACTTTTTGGCAGATGAAACTTCGTGTCAATGCGCAATTTGGCCAGACTGCGCGGCGCTTCGCCACGGTTTTCCTTGCGTGGCCGCGCAAAGCCGCTAAAACGGCTCACACATTCAAACACCATATGGACCTGAACTCACATGGCAACGCACAAAGACGTCAAGAAGGTCGTGCTCGCCTATTCCGGCGGACTCGACACCTCGATCATCCTGAAATGGCTGCAGACCGAACTCGGCGCTGAAGTCGTCACCTTCACCGCCGATCTCGGCCAGGGCGAGGAGCTGGAACCGGCGCGCCTGAAGGCCGAGCAGGCGGGCGTGAAGGAAATCTTCATCGAGGATGTGCGCGAGGAATTCGTCCGTGATTTCGTGTTCCCGATGTTCCGCGCCAATGCCGTCTATGAGGGCGTTTACCTGCTCGGCACCTCGATCGCCCGGCCGCTGATCTCCAAGCACCTGATCGAGATCGCCGAAAAGACCGGCGCCGACGCGATCGCCCATGGCGCCACCGGCAAGGGCAATGACCAGGTCCGTTTCGAAATGTCGGCCTATGCGCTGAACCCGGATATCAAGATCATCGCGCCGTGGCGCGACTGGACGTTCAAGAGCCGGACCGACCTTCTGGCATTCGCGGAAAGCCACCAGATCCAGATCGCCAAGAACAAGCGCGGCGAAGCGCCGTTCTCGGTCGACGCCAACCTGCTGCATTCCTCCTCCGAGGGCCGCGTGCTGGAAGACCCGGCCGTCGAAGCGCCGGAATATGTCCATATGCGCACGGTGTCCCCGGAGGCTGCCCCCGACAAGGCGACGATCATCAAGGTCGGCTTCGAGAAGGGCGACGCCGTCTCGATTAATGGCGAGCGTCTGAGCCCGGCGACGGTCCTCGCGAAGCTCAACGATTATGGCCGCGACAACGGCATCGGCCGGCTTGATCTCGTCGAAAACCGCTTCGTCGGCATGAAGTCGCGCGGCGTCTATGAGACTCCCGGCGGAACGATCCTTCTGGCCGCTCATCGTGCGATCGAGAGCATCACGCTCGACCGGGGTGCCGCGCACCTCAAGGACGAGCTGATGCCGAAATATGCCGAGCTGATCTATTACGGCTTCTGGTTCTCGCCGGAACGAGCGATGCTGCAGGCCGCGATCGACAAGAGCCAGGAGCATGTCGAGGGCGAGGTGACGCTGAAGCTCTACAAGGGCAATGTCATGGTCATCGGCCGCGAGAGCCCGAAATCGCTCTACTCCGAAGCCCTCGTCACCTTCGAGGACGACCACGGCGCCTACGACCAGAAGGACGCCGCCGGCTTCATCAAGCTCAATGCGCTGCGCCTGAGGACGCTCGCCAAGCGCGACCGGAGCTGAGCAGTCTTGCAAGACGAGGTGGCAGTCCCGCCGCCTCGTCGACCTCCCCTTGGGGATATTACCCAGACGGCGTCAGACGAGTTTCTCGAGCGTCACATAGGCTTGGCAGAGCGCGACCGCGATATAGACATTGACGAACCAGTTGATGACGGCGGTGATTGGAATGATGACGAGCCAGTAGAGCCATATCGCATCGGAGAGTCCGAGCGGGCCGTCAATCTGGACGAGCGCGAAACCGATGGCGAGCACCGCCAGCGATAAAAGCGTGAACCGCCATGCAAGGGAGCCGAAACTCGCCTGACCGCGCTTTCGCGCTGCCCGGAATGTCGGGTTTTGGCCATAGACATATGCCGGGAGCCATGTGCCGAAATAGGCAATACCCCAGACCACGAAAAGCTCGAAAAGCACGGTACTCCCGTAGATCAGGGCGATGCTGACGTTCACATTCGTCAGGTCGATCAGGGTCACGATGAAAAGCAGCATGGTCGGAATGGCCGCCGACATGGCCACGATGACAAGGTCGCGCCAGACGAAACCGAACAGTTCCGCAGGCGCGATCCCCGCGCCAGGGCTGAAGGGGTTCAAGGAGGCCTGTCGCAGGAGCCGCCTGTAGATGAGAAAGAGAACCGCGCTGCTTGCGACGACCTCCAGCAGGCTCGCGATGGCGGCGGGCGCGAGCGAGGGAAGAACCGCCGTCGCGACGATCACGATCGCAAAGAACCTGACATTGGCCCGCATGAAATCGAGCGCATTGCGCAACATGATCTGTGCCCCCGGAATGACGATCTCAACCTTAGCGGGCTTGCGCGGGGAATACCAGTAAAAGGCGATATGTCCGTTATTTTATCGCTGCGGAACGCTGGGGGTCCTTGTTCCAGTCATCGCCGGCTGCAGGCGGTTCGGCCGGCTCCCGGATTTCCGGAGTTGCCGGCTCCCGCGTTTCGATCAGGCGGAGCCAGAGATAGCAGGCGACGGCGATCGCGCCCATTGCCGGCACCATGATCTGCATGGCCAGTACCGGGGAACCGAGAAGGGCGGCGATCATGCCGGTGACGAGGCCGGAGCCCATCTGCATGAAGCCCATCATCGCCGAGGCCGAGCCGGCGATATCTGGAAATGGCAGCAGCGCGGCGTTGGTGATATAGGGTATCAGGAAGGCGATGCCGAAGGCGAAGCAGCCGACCGGCAGCATCACCGAAAGATAGGAGATCGGCAGAACCTCCGTGGAAATGGCAAGCGCGACCGCGCCGATGCCGACGAAGGAAAGGCCGAAGGCCACCTGCGCCTTCGACGTGAACCAGCGAAGCAGGATGCGGAAGACCACCGAGCCGGAAAAATAGCAGCCGGTCTGCATCAGCATGCCGATGCCGAATTGTGATGGCGTCAGGCCCGCAAGATTGATCATCACGAAGGGCAGGATCGATGCCAGCGCGTAGAGCGACCCGGTCGAGGTTGCGATGATCAGGGAGGAGGCCATGAAATGCTGGCTGCGCAACAGCCGGCCATAGGCCTTCAGCAGCGGCAACGGCCTGGCCTTGGCGCGATCCGGCTTGCCGGTCTCCTCCATCAGCAGCAGCACCAGCGCGCCGAGCGTGAGGCCGAAACCGATCATGGCGACAAAGATCGCCTTCCAGCCAATGAGATAAAGGATGATGCCGCCGAATGTCGGCGCGATCGCCGGGCCGACAGCGAGCATGATGCCGAGCATGTTGAGTATCCGCGAGGCCGGCTCGCCGGTGAACTGGTCGCGCACGATCGCGCGGCCGACGGTCAGCCCCACCGAAGCGCCGATGCCTTGCACCAGCCGGCCCGCCAGCAGCATCGACACGCTGCCCGCGAAGGCGGCGAGGATGCTGCCGAGCAGATAAAGCGCCAGAAACCACACAACCGTGCGCCGCCGCCCGAACGCATCCGACAGCGGTCCGGTGGCGAGCATCGCGAAGGCGAAGCCGCCGAAATAGAACGACAGCGACAGCTTGATCGCCGCATCCGTGGTGGCGAAGGCCTCCGTCAGCGCCGGCATGGCGGGCGTATAGAGCGACAGCGAAATCGGCCCGAGCATGGAGAGCGCCGCGCCCAGCACGCTTGTGCGTCCTTCGCTCATCAACGGTCGGGTTGCGGAATTCTGGCTCATCGTCGCGTCATCTCTCACAGTCGCGCGAAATTGTTGCGCATGGTTCTGAGCGCCCGTGAAAGCGCCTGCCTGTCGCCTTCGGGAAGGTCTGTCTGCAGGCGCGCCAGCAGATCGTCGGAATGCGCGCGGATGGCGGATACCACGGCGTCGGCTTTCTCGGTCGTGGTCACGCATTTGGCGCGTCCATCTCTCGGGTCGGCGGTGCGCTTTATCAGCCCTGCCTTTTCCAGCCCGTCGACATAGCGCGACAGCGTCATCGGCTCGATGCCGAGCGCCACCGCGATCTCGCTCTGCCGGCCACCGTTGATGGCAGCGATGCGGGCAAGCGCGCGCGCCTCGCCAGGCGTCACGCCGAGCCCGCTTTTCGCGATCTCGCGTTCGAAGGCCGCGCGAAACAGCCGTGCGACGTCGTTCAGCAGGAAACCGATCCTGTCGGTCGGTGCTTGCGTCATTGGGGTTTTCTCGTGGTCGGCAATTTAATAAGCATTGCTTACTATTTTTTAAGCGGTCGATCAAGGCCCTTGCCTTGAAGCCGCGTCTGCCGCACACACATGATAGGCCGCCAGCCAGCATGAAAGGACCGATGCGACATGACCGATACGATCAACAGCGCTCTCATCCGCTGGGAGGGTTTTGCGGGCCTGCCCGAATTCGACCGCATCGCGGACGGCGATTTCACTGCTGCCTTCGACTGGGCGATGGCCGACCATAATCGCGAGATCGACGCGATCGCGGCCAATCCGGATGCCCCCGATTTCGCCAACACGGTCGATGCGCTGGAGGTTTCCGGCGATGCGCTGTCGCGGGTCAGTGCGGTGTTCTTCACGCGCGCAGGCGCCGACACCAATCCCGAGATCCAGAAGATCGAGCGCGAGATCGTGCCGAAGCTCTCCAGCCACTATTCCGCGATCGGCGCCAACAAGGCGCTGTTCCAGCGCATCGACACGCTCTGGCAGGCGCGCGAGGGGCTGGGGCTCACCGGTGAGCAATGGCGTGTGCTGGAGCGCCACTGGAAGGGCTTCGTCCGCTCCGGCGCGCAGCTTGAGGGCGCGGAGCAGGAACGGCTTGCCGCCGTCAACCGCCGGCTTGCCGAACTCGGCGCGGCCTTCGGCCAGAACGTGCTGGCCGACGAAAGCGACTGGGCGATGTTTCTGACGCAGGAAGACGAGCTTGCCGGCCTTCCCGATTTTCTGATCGACGCGATGGCGGGCGCGGCCAGCGAGCGCGGCCGCGAGGGCGCGTATGCCGTCACCTTGTCGCGCTCGATCGTAGAGCCGTTCCTTACGCTCTCGGCCCGTCGCGACCTGCGTGAAAAGGCATTCAAGGCCTGGACCGCACGCGGCCTGTCCGGCGGGGAGCACGACAACCGCGACATCATGAAGGAAACGCTGGCGCTGCGCGCGGAAAAGGCTGCACTTCTCGGCTATGAGAATTTCGCCGCGCTGAAGCTCGACAACACCATGGCCAAGACCGCGAACGCCGTCGATGCGCTGCTGATGGATGTCTGGGAAAAGGCCGTGAAGGCGGCGGCGGCCGATGAGGCGGAACTGCGAGAGCTTGCCGCCGAGGAAGGTTACAACGGCGAGATCGAGGCCTGGGACTGGCGCTATTACGCCGAGAAGCTCAAGGCCCGGAAATTTGATTTCTCCGAAAGCGAGGTGAAGCCCTATCTTCAGCTCGAAAAGATCATCGAGGCCTGTTTTGCCGTGGCCGAGCGCCTGTTCGGCATTCGCGCCGTGGCGAAGCCGGATGTGAAGGCCTATCATCCGGATGTGCGGGTCTATGAAATCCGCAATGCCGATGACGAGCTGATCGCGCTTTTCCTCGGCGATTATTTCAACCGCACCTCGAAGCGCTCCGGCGCGTGGATGAACGCACTGCAGAGCCAGCACCGGCTGACCCTGCCGAATGGCGAGCAGGGCGAAATCCCGATCGTCATCAATGTCTGCAACTTCGCCAAGCCCGCCGCCGGAAAGCCGGCGCTGCTGTCGCTCGACGACGCCCGCACGCTGTTCCACGAATTCGGCCATGCGCTCCACGGCATGCTGTCGGATGTCACCTACCCGTCCGTCTCGGGCACCGGCGTCGACCGCGATTTCGTCGAACTGCCCTCACAGCTCTACGAACACTGGCTGACCACGCCGGAGGTGCTGAAGACCTATGCGCTGCACGCCGAAACCGGAGAGGCGATGCCGGAGGCGCTGATGGACAAGGTGCTTTCCGCCGCGACCTTCGGTCAGGCCTTCGCGACCGTCGAATACACCGCCTGCGCGATTGTCGACATGCGCCTTCACACCGCCGAACACCCGCCGGCCGATCCGGTGGCGTTCCAGGATGGGGTGCTCAATGCGATCGGCATGCCCAAGGCGATCGCGATGCGCCACGCGATCCCGCATTTCCTGCACATCTTCGCAGGCGATGGCTATTCGGCAGGATATTATTCCTACATGTGGTCCGAAGTGCTCGACGCCGACGCCTTTGAAGCCTTCGAGGAGGCGGGCAACGTCTTCGATCCGGCAACCGCCGGCAAGCTCAAGTCTGAAATCCTCACCAAGGGCGGATCGGTCGCGCCGGAAGCGGCCTATCAGGCGTTTCGCGGCCGCATGCCCGGCCCCGAGGCTATGCTGAAGGGACGCGGGCTGGTGTAAGTTACCAGACGGCGGATCAAAGCCCGATTTCGTGGGCGAAGGGCGGATTGGCGCCGGCGCGCGAGACGGTGACGGCGGCGGCCTTTGCGCCAAGCGCCAGCGCGTCGCGGATGGCGTTGGCGGAAAGCGTCCTCACCTTGTCCTTGGTCAGCAGGCCGGCGAGGTCGAGCGAGGCGAGGATGCCGGCATCGAAGGTGTCGCCGGCGCCGACGGTGTCGACCACCTCGACCTTTTCGCTCGCCACCTCGACCTTTTCCGTGGCTGTATAGCCGATCGTGCTGTCGCTGCCGCGGGTGACGACGACGAGGCTGGCGCCGGCCGCAATCCAGTGGCGGGCCTTGTCGTCGAGCGAGCCTTCGAGCCCGAACCAGTCGAGATCCTCGTCGGAGAATTTCAGAATATCGGCCTTCGCCGCCATCCGCTCGATTCGGGCGCGGTGCTTGTCGGCGTCGGTGATGAAGCTCGGGCGGATGTTGGGGTCGAGCGAGATCACGCGCTTTTCCGCCTCGCGCATCAACAGCGCCTCATAGGTCGAGCCGCAGGGCTCCGGGATCAGGCTGATCGCGCCGAAATGCATGGCGCGGCAGTCATCGCCGATTTCCGGCAGGTCGGCCTCGGTGATCATCCGGCCGGCGGTGTTCTCGTCATAGAAGGCGTAGCTCGCCGCACCGTTCACCAGCTTGACGAAGGCCAGCGTGGTGGGGCGGTCGGAGGTCGCGACATAGGAATGGTCGACATTGGAGGCGTCGAGCTTTTCGCGGATGATATCGCCCATCAGGTCCGATGACAGGCCGGAGAAGAAGCCGGTTGGCCGGCCGAGCCTTGCGAGCGCCACCGCCGTGTTGCAGACCGCGCCGCCGGCATAGGGCGAAAACGCCGGCTCGCCCTTTGTGGTCTCACGGGGCAGCATGTCGATAAGGGCTTCGCCGCAGCACAGAATCATTATGTTCTCCCAGTTGTTTTCAGCGCGTCTCAGGCGGACAGTCGGTCGACGCCGCCGCGCGCCTTCGACCAGGCCATCGGCTGGTCGAGAAAATCGGCGACGGAATCGAGCGCCTTGTCATCGAACAGTTTCTTCTCCCGCGCCACCGCCAGCACGTTCTGCCATGTCGCGATATAATGAAGGTCAACGCCGCCATCGGCGAAACGTTTCCCGGCCTCGGCGAAAATATCGTAGTAGAACAGCGCCATGCCGTGATTGACGATGCCGCCGGCATTGCGGATCGCGTCGATGAAGTTGAACATCGAGCCGCCGGCCGTGGTCAGGTCCTCGATCACCAACACCCGCGCGCCTTCCGGCATATGGCCCTCGATCTGCGCGTTCTTGCCATAGCCCTTCGGCTTCTTGCGGCAGTAGATCATCGGCAGGTCGAGGCGTTCGGCCAGAAAGGCGGCGAAGGGAATGCCCGCGGTCTCGCCGCCGGCCACGCAGTCGAACTGCTCGAAGCCGGCCTCGGCCATGATCTTCGCGGCCGCGAAATCCATCAGGGTGGAGCGGATGCGCGGAAACGAGATCAGCCGGCGGCAGTCGATATAGACCGGGCTCACCAGGCCGGAGGAGAGCTTGTAGGGCTCGTCGGGCGAAAAATGCACCGCCTCGATTTCCCACAGCATCCGGGCCATCAGGTCGGCCATCACTTGCGGCTCGGCAAAACTCGCGCTGGTCATCTCGGTTCCTTTCGTCTGGCCGCCCTGTCTGTGGCCTGTCTGTGGCTTGTCCGTGCCCTGTCCGGAGGGAAAAATCAATCGCCTGCCGCGGAAAGAGAGGGGGGCGGCGGGCCGAAGATAGCGAAATGGCGGGCCGCTGCAATGATGTTGGCCGGTTTTCAGGAATTTCCAACAGTGAAGAGCGAGGGCGTGGGGTGGGGCTCGACGACCTATAATCTCCTCTCCGGGCGGAGAGGTCGCTATTGCAAGGGCCCTGCAAAGCGGAGGCCTGCGACTGTTCTCGGTCCTGCCCCGCCATCCCCCGATTATTTTCCCGTCATCAATATTCCTGTTACAAAATGCGTATAGTAGGCGCAGTTCAGGAGATTTCGGGAGCATCGGGTGAACCGTGTGGAAGGCATTCTGAGCGGCATTGCCTCGCGCATGGCCGCGGCGTGGTTCGTGTTGCTTGCAACGACGGCGGTGGCGCTGCTTGCGCTCTATGACGGTGCGCTCCCGGCCCTTGCCGTCATTTCCGCCTGGCTCATCGTCTGCGCTGCCGCCATTGCCGCCATCCGGCCCAGGCTGGCCGCGGAGGAGGAGAGCGTTCCCGACAGTCTGGAGACCGTGCTCGCCTTCGATTTCGGCGACCTTCCCGGCCTGCTCGATGAAATCGACCTTGCGATCTATCTTCTGGCCCCCGACGGCACGGTTCTGTTCCAGAACCGCTCGGCGAGCGACACGTTCGGAAAATTCCCGCTCGGCTCCCACATCTCGGCGCGCATGCGCGCCCCCGGCGTGCTCGACATCATCCGCGATACGTTGGCGAACGGCCGCGTCAACCAGATCGAATATTCCGAGCGACTGCCCTCCGAGCGCGTCTATCTGGTGCGCAGCGCGCCGGTTTCCGATGCCGAGAAGCCGGTGTTCATGCTGGTGCTGCGCGATGTCTCCGAGGCGCGCCGGATCGATCGCATGCGCTCCGATTTCGTCGCCAATGCCAGCCACGAACTCAGAACCCCGCTCGCCTCGCTGCGCGGCTATATCGAAACGCTGCAGGGCCCGGCCAAGCACGATGTGAAGGCGCAGGAACGGTTCCTGCCGATCATGCTCGACCAGGCGACCCGGATGAGCCGTCTGGTCGACGACCTGATGAGCCTGTCGCGGCTGGAGGCCAAGGCCCATCTGCCGCCGGACCAGACGGTCACGCTCAACGCCCTGCTCGGCCATGTCCGCGACAGCCTGCTGCCGCTGGCTGAGGATCTGGAGGTGTCGATCCACCTGTTCATGCCCGAGGAGCCGGTGACGGTGAACGGCGACAAGGACGAACTGGTGGAAGTGTTCGAGAACCTGATCGAGAACGCCTGCAAATACGGCTCAGAAGGCGGCAAGGTCGAGGTCTATCTCAAGCCGCTTTCGCCTTCCGGCGCCGAGGTTTCCGTGGTCGATCACGGCCCTGGCATCCCCTCCGAACACGTGCCGCGACTGACCGAACGCTTCTATCGCGTCTCGGTCGCCGACAGCCGTTCGAAGAAGGGCACCGGCCTTGGCCTCGCCATCGTCAAGCACATCCTCACCCGCCATCGCGCCCGGCTCTCGGTAAAATCCGAAGTCGGCCAGGGCACGACCTTCACCGTCCGGTTCTGACGGCGTCCGAAAAGTGAAACCCTTAATTTTTTCATAGGGATAGACTGTCATAAAACTGAAGTAAAAATGACATAAAACCGGGTCAACCCGAGAGGGCACCGCAAAGCCGCAAGAGGCGAGCCAGCCATGAAGCCATTCATCCTGCCGATCGTGACGCTTGCCGCCGCGCTTGCCTTTGCCGCGCCGGCGCTGGCGCGCAGCCAGATCCAGATCGCCGGCTCCTCCACCGTGCTGCCCTATGCCAAGATCGTGGCGGAAACCTTTGGCGAGATCTATCCCGACTACAAGACGCCGATCGTGGAATCGGGCGGCTCGTCGGCCGGGCTCAAGGAATTCTGCAAGGGCGTCGGCCCGCGCACCATCGATATCGCCAATGCCTCGCGGCCAATGCGCGAGGGCGAGCGCGAAAACTGCGCCAAGAACGGTGTTACCGGCATTTCCGAGATCGTGTTCGGTTATGACGGCATCGTGTTCGCCACCGACGCCGCGATGGAACCGATGGCGCTGACGCCGCTCGATCTCTATAAGGCGCTCGCCGCCGAACTGGTGATCGACGGCAAGCTCGTGCAAAACCCCTATACCCGCTGGGCGCAAGTCAATCCGGCGCTGCCCGATGTCGAGATCACCGCCTATATTCCCGGCGAAAAGCACGGCACCCGCGAGGTGTTCGAGGAAAAGGTGCTAGCGGTCGGCTGCGAAGAGTCGGGCGCTGTCGAATTTCTCACGAAAGAATTCGGCGAGAAGCAGGGCGAGAGCAAATGCATTGCGGTGCGCAAGGATGGCCGCGCGCCGGGCATTGACGGCGACTATACCGAAACGCTGGCGCGGGTCGCCGCCAACCGTTCGGCGCTCGGCGTCTTCGGCCTGTCCTTTTACGACAACAATACTGACAAGCTGAATGTGGCGACGATCGACGGCGTCACGCCGACGCTCGAAACCGTCGGCTCCGGCGAATACCCGGTCTCGCGACCGCTCTATTTCTACGTCAAGAATGCCCATGTCGGAGCGATCGCGGGCCTCAAGGAATATGTCGATTTCTTCCTCTCCGACGACATGGCCGGGCCCTATGGCCCGCTTGCCGAATATGGCCTCGTGCCGGCTTCGGAAGCGGAACGCGCGGCAACCAAGGCCGCTTTCGATGCGGGCGTGACGCTGCAGCAGACACAGTAGCGACCGCTATGAATGACAATCGCCGCCGCCGGCGGCAACAAGGGGCCTGAAGCCCCGGATGGTCCGGATATGCATGTGTTTTTGATCATACTGGCGCTCATCGTGCTTCTCAGCGCAGGCGGTTTCTTCGCCGCCCGCGCCAAGGCCTATGCGCTGGCCGATGCCGGGCGGATCAACTCACGCCCCAGCCACCACGCAAGCTTCGTCACGATCGCGACCGTCGTTCCGGCCGTGCTCCTGATGGCGGTATGGATGGTGGCGAGCCCGCTCCTGATCGGCGCGGAGATCCGTGAAGGTTTTCCCGATAGCGTGAAGGCGCAGCCGGCCTCCGCCCAAAGCCTGACCTTCAACACCGTCACCTCCGTCGCCTACGGCCTGCGCCAGCTTCCCGATGCCGCGCGCGAACGCGTCGCGGAAGATTCCAGCCAGCTTCGCGCGGTGCTTGCCAAAAGCGGCATTCCGCTGGCCGCCAATCCGCAGCCCTTCGTGCTCAAATCGGCGGAGCGGATGAACGCGCTTTCGGCGAAAAGCAGCTACGCCATGGCGGCCGCCGTGCTGGCCGTCGCTCTCGTCTCGCTGGCGCTGTCCTTCCGCGCGGTCAGGCCGCAGTTCCAGGCCCGCAACCGCGTCGAACAGGTGGTGCTGGGGGCCCTGCTTCTGGCCTCCACCATCGCGATCCTGACGACCGTTGGCATCGTGCTGTCGATGTTGTCGGAATCGCTGCGCTTCTTCGCCCAGGTCTCGCCGATCGATTTCTTCTTCGGCACGGTGTGGGACCCGCGTTTTGCCGCCGCCGGCGAGACCGGCTCGCCCGGCCAGTTCGGCCTGATCCCGCTTCTGGCCGGCACGATCTATATTTCCGCGGTGGCGATGGCGGTTGCGGTGCCGATCGGGCTCTATGCCGCGATCTACATGTCGGAATATGCCAGCGGCCGGCTGCGTTCGATCGCCAAGCCGCTGCTGGAGGTGCTCGCCGGCATTCCGACCATCGTCTACGGCTTTTTCGCGCTGATCACGGTCGGCCCGCTGCTGCGCGATATCTCGGTGGAGCTGAACGGGCTGTTCACCGGCAATTACCGCAATTTCATCGAGGCGCAGTCGGTGCTGACGGCGGGCGTGGTGATGGGCATCATGCTGATTCCCTTCGTTTCGTCGCTCTCCGATGACATCATCAACGCCGTGCCCGACAGCCTGCGCAAGGGCTCGCTGGGGCTTGGCGCGACGCAGTCGGAGACCATCAAGCGCGTGGTTCTGCCGGCGGCGCTGCCGGGCATTGTCGGCGCGCTGCTTTTGACGGCCTCGCGCGCGATCGGCGAGACCATGATCGTGGTGCTTGCCGCCGGCGTTGCCGCCAATCTGCAGATCAATCCGTTCGAGCCGATGACGACGGTGACGGTGAAGATCGTCAACCAGCTCACCGGCGACCTCGAATTCAACACGCCGCAGACGCTGGTGGCCTTCGCGCTCGGCCTGACCCTGTTCGTGATCACGCTCTGCCTCAATGTCTACGCGCTCTATGTCGTGCGCAAATACCGGGAGCAGTACGCATGAGCGAGACATTCACCAATCCGAACGAGGCGGGGGATTTCCGCCGCAGGGTCACCGAGACCCGCCGCAAGGGGCTGAAACGCCGCCACCGCGCCGAAAGGCGGTTCCGCGTATTCGGTTTCCTTGCGATCTTCGCCGGCCTGTTCTTCCTGGCGGCATTGCTGTTCTCGGTCGCCGGCAAGGGCTTTTCCGCCTTCCAGCAGACCACGATCACGCTGCCGATCACGTTTTCGGAACAGGTGGTCGACCCCGAGGGCCTGCGCGACGAAAACCCGCGCCTGCTGCTGACCGCGAACTATCCGGCTCTGGTGCAGGACGCGCTGGCGAAAACGCTCGATCTCGACCCCGCCAATGCCGCCGAGATGCGCGAAGCCATGCGGCTCGTCTCGCGCTCGGCCCGCGTCGACCTGCGCGACGTGGTGATGGACGATCCGTCGGTGATCGGAAAGACCGTCGACGTGAAGCTCTTGGCCGCCGCCGATGTCGATTCCGCCAACAAGGGCCAGATCGATCTCTCGCTGCCGGAAACCAGCCGCCGCGTCTCAGATCAACAGGCCGCATGGATGGCGGAGTTGAAGGCGGAAGGCCGGCTGCACAAGAGCTTCAACGCCGGCTTCTTCACCCATGGCGCATCCTCGCGGCCGGAATCGGCGGGCATCGGCGTCGCCTTCGTCGGCACGCTCTACATGATGGGCATCGTGCTGGTATTGTCCCTGCCGCTCGGCGTGGCGTCCGCGATCTATCTCGAGGAATTCGCGCCGAAGAACCGGTTCACCGATGTCATCGAGGTCAATATCAACAACCTCGCCGCCGTGCCGTCGATCGTCTTCGGCCTGCTCGGCGTGGCGCTGTTCATCGGCTTTCTCGGCCTGCCGCGCTCGGCCGCACTCGTTGGCGGGCTGGTGCTGACGTTGATGACGCTGCCGACGATCATCATCGCCACCCGCTCGGCGCTGAAGGCGGTGCCGCCCTCGATCCGCTCGGCGGCGCTCGGCGTCGGCGCGTCGAAGATGCAGGCGGTGTTCCACCACGTGTTGCCGCTCGCCATGCCCGGCATTCTCACCGGCACGATCATCGGCCTGGCCCGCGCGCTCGGCGAAACCGCGCCGCTGCTGCTGATCGGCATGGTCGCCTTCGTGGCGGATTATCCGGCAAGCCCGCTCGATCCCTCGACCGCGCTGCCGGTGCAGATCTACATGTGGGCGGGCGAAGCCGAGCGCGCCTTTGTCGAGCGCACCTCGGCGGCGATCATCGTGCTGTTGGTATTCCTGATCCTGATGAACCTGACCGCAGTCATTCTCCGCCGCCGCTTCGAGCGGCGCTGGTAGAATGACCCTTGATGCGAAAAGAACAATGAGCGGAAACATGAACGAACAAACCTACAAGATGGTCGGCAAGGATGTTTCCGTCTATTACGGGCAGAAGCGGGCGCTGTTCGACGTCAACCTGAACATCCGCCAGAATGCCGTCACCGCGCTGATCGGCCCGTCGGGCTGCGGCAAGTCGACCTTCCTGCGCACGCTCAACCGCATGAATGACACGATCGACAATTGCCGGGTGACCGGCACGATCACGCTCGACGGCGAGGATATCTATACCTCCGGCATTGATGTGGTGGAACTGCGCGCCCGCGTCGGCATGGTGTTCCAGAACCCGAACCCGTTTCCGAAATCGATCTACGAGAACGTCGCCTACGGCCCGCGCATCCACGGCCTTGCCCGTCATCGTTCGGATTTCGACCGGATCGTGGAGACCAGCCTGCAGAAGGCGGGCCTCTTCAACGAGGTCAAGGACCGCCTGCAGGAACCCGGCACCAGCCTTTCCGGCGGCCAGCAGCAGCGGCTTTGCATCGCGCGCGCCATCGCCGTCAGCCCGGAAGTGATCCTGATGGACGAGCCGTGCTCGGCGCTCGACCCGATCGCGACCGCCCGCGTGGAAGAGCTGATCAGCGAATTAAAGCAGAACTACACCATCGTGATGGTGACCCATTCGATGCAGCAGGCCGCGCGCGTGTCAGAGCGCACGGCGATGTTCCATCTCGGCTACATGGTCGAGGAGGACGACACCGACACGATTTTCACCAATCCCGCGGACCAGCGCACCCAGGACTACATTATGGGCAGGTTCGGTTAAGGAGACGCACAGATGGCACACTCGCATATCATATCGGCCTTCGACGAGGAGCTGAAATATCTCCAGCGCCGGATTTCCGAAATGGGCGGCATGGCGGAAGAGATGGTCTCGCAATCCGTCGTGGCGCTGGTCAACACCGATACCGAACTCGCCGAGAAGGTGATCGCCGAGGATCTGGCGCTGGACGAGGCCGAGCGCGAGGTCGGCGAAAAGGCGATCGTCACCATCGCGCGGCGCCAGCCGGTGGCGGCGGACCTGCGTGAAATCATGGGTGCGATCCGCATCGCCGCCGACCTCGAGCGCGTTGGCGACATGGCCAAGAACACCGCCAAGCGGGTGATCTCGGTGCAGGGCACCGGGGTTCCGCGCAAGCTCGCCCACGGCATCGAGCACCTGTCGGAACTGGCGCTGCTGCAGCTCAAGGAAGTGCTCGACGCCTACACCTCGCGCCAGGCCGACAAGGCCAATTCGATCCGCGAGCGCGACGAGGAGATCGACGCGATCTACACCTCGCTGTTCCGCGAGCTTTTGACCTACATGATGGAGGATCCGCGCAATATCACCACCTGCACGCATCTTCTGTTCTGCGCCAAGAACATCGAGCGCATCGGCGACCACGCCACCAATATTGCTGAAATGATCTACTACATCGCCACCGGCTCGCAGCCACAGGGAGAACGCCCGAAGGACGACATGTCGCCCTCGGTCGGCTCCGGCGAGAGCAAGTCCTGAAACCATTTGACAGAGGCACGAGATGGTTCCGAAGATTGCAGTTGTCGAAGATGAAGAAGCGCTGAGCGTCCTGCTGCGCTACAACCTTGAATCGGAAGGCTATGAAGTCGAGACGATCGCGCGCGGCGACGAGGCCGAACTCAGGCTGCAGGAGCGGGTGCCGGACCTCCTGCTGCTCGACTGGATGTTGCCGGGCGTTTCCGGCATCGAGCTTTGCCGCAGGCTCCGGATGCGGCCCGAGACCGAGCGTCTGCCGATCATCATGCTGACGGCGCGCGGCGAGGAAAGCGAGCGGGTGCGCGGTCTTGCGATCGGCGCCGACGATTATGTCGTCAAGCCGTTCTCGACCCCGGAACTGATGGCCCGCGTCAGGGCGATCCTGCGGCGCGCCCGGCCGGAAGTGCTTTCCAGCGTGCTCAAATGCGGCGATATCGAGCTTGACCGCGAGACCCACCGCGTTCACCGCAAGGCCAAGGAAGTCCGCCTCGGGCCGACCGAGTTCCGGCTGCTCGAATTCCTGATGACCTCGCCCGGCCGGGTGTTCTCCCGCTCCCAGCTTCTCGACGGTGTGTGGGGCCACGACATCTATGTCGACGAACGCACCGTCGACGTCCATGTCGGGCGTCTCAGAAAGGCCCTCAACTTCTCGCAAATGCCCGACGTGATCCGCACCGTGCGCGGCGCCGGCTATTCGATGGAGGTGTGAGGGGCCGCATGGCCCCGCCAATCTCCGCCCTTGAGGGCGGAGATTGCGCGCCGGAGCGTCCATTGTACCGAAGTCCGGGCGATCCCGTGTTTTCGGCGACCGGGATCAGCGGACTTCGAAACCGCGGTAATTGTCGTCGCGGATGGCGTTCATTTCGGTCATGTAATTGCCCATGCCGCCCATGTACCACATCGAGGTTCTGGGCTTGCCGGGAATGTTGGCGCCGTTGATCCAGCTGTCCGTCACTTCGAACAGCGTGCCGGCCATGCCTTCTTGGCACACCCGCACCCAGTCGTCCTGGGCCTCTCTCGTGGTCTCGATGATGCTGTTGCCTTGTTCGGCCTTCTCGATCAGGTCGCACAGGAAGTCGACCTGCCATTCATGCACCAGCGGCTGGCTGGTGAACGGGCTGAAGGGTCCGAATACCATCAGAAGGTTCGGGAAATCGGCGATGGACATGCCGGCATAGGCGCGCGGACCGTTCTTCCAGGCATCCTTCAGCCGTACGCCGTTGCGCCCGATCGTGTCGATCTTCAGATAGTTGCCGGTCATCGCGTCGAAGCCGGTCGCCATGATCACCACGTCGAGTTCCAGCTCCTTGCCGCCGACGATCAGCCCGTTTTCGGTGTATCGCTCGATCGGCTCCGCCTTGACGTCGTGGAGGGTGACATTGTCGCGATTATAGGTCTCGTAGTAATTGTCGGCGGCCAGCGGACGCTTGGCGTAATAGTCGCGTGGGGTCAGTTTGCGGGCGACTTCGGGGTCGGTGACGATGGCGTCGATCTTCGACTTGATGAAGTCGGTCGCCGTCTTGTTGGCCTCTGCGGTCACCGGAATATCGGAGAAGGTTTCGAGCAGGAAGCTGAAGCCATTGCCTTTTTTCCAGGCCTTTTCGTAAACGCGTTTGCGCTCTTCATTGTCGACCTCAAGCGCGGAAACGGTGCTTTCGTCAAAGCCGAAAACCGCCGCCGTGCTCAGCGCCCAGTCGCGGAAGCCGTGCGGATCGGCCTTGATCTTCTCGCGCGTTTCGGCCGGGAAGGGGCCGATGCCGAGCGGCACCACCCATTGCGCGGTGCGCTGTAACACATGCAGATGGCCGACCTTGTCGGCGAGCGCGGTGATGATCTGGATGCCGGTCGAGCCGGTTCCGACCACGCCGACGCGCTTGCCCTGAAGGTCGGGCGCGTTGTCCGGCCATTTCGAGGCGAGTAGCACCTCGCCCTTGAACTTGTCCTGATCCGGGAATTGCGGGGCATAGGAGGAGGAGAGAAGCCCCACGGCCTCGATCACATATTTTGCCTTCACCGTATCGCCGGCCGTGGTGGTCAGGAGCCAGCGGCCCTCGTCCTCTTTCCATTCGGCGCTGGCGATGCGGGTGTTGAAATGGATCGAGCGCTTCAGGTCGTGCTTGTCGGCGACCGCGTTCAGATAGTTCAGCACTTCAGGCTGCTTGGCATAGCGCTCCGACCATTCCCAGTTCTGGAACATGTCGAGGTCGAAGGAATAGGTGTAGACGGTCGATTCGGTGTCGACCCGGCAGCCCGGATAGCGGTTCCAGTACCATGTGCCGCCAACGCCGCCGGCGTCATCGAAGGCTTCGGCCTTCATGCCGAGCACGTTGCGCGTCTTGTGCAGCGCGTAGAGCCCGCCGACGCCCGCGCCGATGATGGCGACATCGAGCTCAAGCTGTTTGTGCGATACCGCGTTCATTGTGAAACCTCCCATTCTCGTCAAATCTTGCGGCGGCAAGGCGCACGCCGGTCTTTATCCTTAAGCGGGTCGCGGAGCCGGCGCTTGGTTTTGAGCCTGACGCTTCCGGCGGCAAAAAATGCGCCGCAGACCTCGCTTTCACACACTCATATGGTATTACGGTATTATCGTCAATGACGCAAAATGCCCTTGTCATGATCATATTCCTATAATACCGTAATACGAACATATTAAAAAGGCAGCGACCAGCGCCGCTTCACCAAGGATGGTATGACATGAACACGCAAAGTCCGCTCTCCACGGATCACGAGGCTCTGATGCCCGATCGCAGGCTCTATATCGGTGGCCAATGGGTGGAAGGGCCGTCAGAGTTTCAGGTGATGAACCCGGCAAACGGACGGCCGGTCGCGTCGGTGTCGCATGCGACCTCGGCCGAGGCGCTTGCCGCCCTTGATGCCGCGGCCGCGGCCCAGCCCGGCTGGGCAAAGCTTGCGCCGCGCGCCCGCGCCAACCTCATGCACAAGGCCTACCGTCTGATGATGGAGCGCGAGGAAGCGTTCACGAAGGTCATGACGCTCGAAAGCGGCAAGCCGCTGACGGAATCGCGGGCGGAATTTCTGCTGTCCGCCGATTTCCTGTTGTGGTTCGCGGAGCAGAGCGCCCATATCCACGGTTCCTATTCCGACAGTTCCAGCGGTGATTTCCGGGTCGTGGTCAAGCATCAGCCGATCGGGCCCTGCCTGTTGATCACCCCCTGGAACTTCCCACTGCTGATGATCGTGCGCAAGGCGGGCGCGGCCCTTGCCGCCGGCTGCACCACGATCACCAAGACTGCCCAGGAGACGCCGCTCACGGGCGCGCTGTTTGTGGAAGTGCTGCATGATGCGGGCTTTCCGGCAGGCGTCGTCAACCTGCTGCACACCACCAAGTCCTCCGGCGTCTCCGAGCCGCTTTTGAAGGATAAGCGCCTGCGCAAGGTCTCGTTCACGGGCTCCACCGGAGTTGGCGGCCTGCTGATGGAGCAGGGCGCGCGCAACATTCTCAACGCATCGATGGAGCTTGGCGGCGACGGGCCGTTCATCGTGCTCGATGATGCCGATATCGATCTCGCGGCCGAGCAGGCGATCATCTGCAAGTTCCGCAATGCCGGCCAGGCCTGCGTTGCCGCCAACCGGATCATCGTCGACCGGAGGGTGGAGGCCGCGTTCACGGAAAAGTTCGTGGCCAAGGTCAAGGCGCTGAAAGTCGGCGACGGCATGGGCGCGGTCGATGTCGGGCCGATGATTTCGGCCAGGCAGCGCGACCGGCTGGGCGAGACCCTGAAGCAGCTCACCGATGCCGGCGGCCAGCTGCTTGCCGGCGGCAAGCCGGTGGCGGGCGAGGGCTATTTCTTCGAGCCGACGGTGGTGCGGTTCGAGGGCCGCAACGAAGTGATGTGCTCGAACGAGCTGTTCGCGCCGATTGCGGCCATCTTTTCGGTCGATGGTCCGGAGGCGGCGCTCGCCTTTGCCAATGAAAGCGATTTCGGCCTGGCCTCCTATGTGTTTACAAGGGACCTGTCGCGCGCGCTGACCTTTGGCGAGCGGCTGGAGTTCGGCATGGTCGGCATCAATCGCGGCATCATGGCCGATCCCAAGGCCCCGTTCGGCGGCACCAAGGCCTCGGGCATCGGGCGCGAGGCCGGGCAGGAGGGGATCTATGAATTCATGGAGCAGAAATACATGGCGGTCACGGTCAACGAGGCGCTGAGCTGATGACGATGGAGAATACACTGGGGCTTGGCCTCGTGCGCCAGCCGAAAACGGTGCTGTTCGGCCCCGGCCAGCGCCGCCAGCTTGGCCGCTATGCACGCGGCTTCGGGACCCGCGCGCTGGTGGTCACCGACGCCCGCATGGCGACGACTTCGGAATTTGCGGTGCTTGCCGAGGACCTGCGCGAATGTGGTCTTGCGGTTTCGGTCTATGACCAGGCCGAGCCGGACCTGCCGCGCCGCAACGTCATGGAGGTCGCGGAGACGGCGGGCGCTGTCGATGTCATCATCGGCGTCGGCGGCGGGTCCTGCATGGATCTCGCCAAGGCGGCCTCGGCCGTACTCGCCCATGGCGGCGATGTCCGCGATTATTTCGGCGAGTTCGCGGTGCCGGGCCCCTGCATTCCGGTGATCACCATCCCGACCACCGGCGGAACCGGGGCGGAGGTCACCAGCCTCGCGATCGTCTTCGATGAGGACACCGGCATGAAGATGGCGGTCGCCGATGCCCATATCGAGCCGGCGATTGCGATCATCGATCCCGAACTGACGCTCACCTGCCCGCCCGGCCTGACGGCGGCGACCGCCGCCGACGCGCTGTCGCATCTGGTCGAGGCCTATACCGCGAAACCGAAGAACCCGAGCCCTGAGCAGATCGAAACCCAGATCTATGTCGGCAAGAACCGCATCACCGACATGTTCTGCGAGAAGGGGCTCAGGCTGATGAACCGCTCGCTTGCGCGCGTGGTCGAAAACCCCGACGATCTCGCCGCGCGGTCGGATGTGATGTTCGCCGCCTATTGCGCCGGCATGGCGATCAATACGACGGGCACGGCGGCGGCCCATGCGATCCAGAGTCCGATGGCGGCGATCGGCCACACCTCGCACGGTTTCGGCGTCGGCGCGCTGCTGCCCTATGTCATGCGGCTGAACCTGCCTTATGCAACGGCGGAATTCGCGGAGATGGCGCATTGCCTCGATGTCGCCGACGCTGCGGCCGCGCCGGAGGAAAACGGCCGGGCTGCGATCGAACGAATCGAGGCGCTGCTGGAACAGGCCGGCACGCCGCTGGAGCTCAAATCGCTCGGGATCGAGGAACGCCATCTCGACCAGATCGCCCGCTCGGCGGTCAAGGCGACCCGGCTGGTGCTCAACAATCCGGCGCCGCTGACCGAGGATGCGGTCCGCAAGGTGCTGGCCCGCGGCCTTGCCGGCGACCGGAGCTGGTGGGCGTAGGCCGGTTCCGCCAATATGCGGATTGGACGGATGACGCCTTGGCGGGGCGGCCCCGCCGCTTTCGGCCGAGCCCGCAGCAATCTCTTGTTTTCCATCAGCAATCGCTCAAAAAATGCCTTTCGCACACGTCACAATTTGGGCGTGAAGGGCGAGCCATTGTCGCCGCGCTGTCAATGTACAGAAAGGAAAACGTTCATGAAAATGCGTTCACTTGTATATGCGGGGCTGGCGGCCTCGGTGGTTGGCGTGCTTTCGCTTCAGACCACGGCTTCGGCGGCGGAAGTGCTCGATACCGGCGCCACCTGGAACGCGGCCTGCAACGCGGCCATGACCTGCCGGCTGACCACCAGCGACCTGCCGGCCAATGATGGCGGCCTGGCGATCCCCTCCTTCGTGCGGACCAGCGGCGCGAACTCGCCGGTCATGATGGTGCTGCCGACGATCGACGGCTGGGACACGCTCCCGAGCGACGGCAAGTTCACCATCTCGGTGGACGGCGAGGAGGTCGCCGCGATCAAGGTCAACCAGCTCAGGCAGGATGACGCCGAGGGCGGTTATGTGACCACCGACCCGAAGATCGTCCAGCCGGTGCTGGCGGCGGCAAGGGTCGGCGAGGACGCGATCATGGTGAGCTATGACGGCCCGGAAAGCCAGGAAGTGGCGACCGCCGACCTCACCGGCTTCCGCGAAAGCCTCGACTGGCTGGCCCAGCAGCAGCATCACCCGGCCTGAAGCCGCTTGTTTCACGTGAAAAACCACCCTACATCGCGCAGGAAGCCTTGCGCGGTGTAGCCAAGGCCGGTCCTTGCCTGCATGCTGGAGCCGACCATGCTGATAGATGCCGCCCGCCGGGCGCTTTACGATCTGATCGACCCGAAGATGCGCGCCATCCTGTGGAAGGTGCTCGGCCTTTCGCTGCTCTGCCTGATCGGATTATGGGTTGCGATCCGCAGCCTGTTCATGTGGCTTGCCGTTCCCTGGCTTCAGAACCTGTTTCCGACCATGCCGGAATGGACCGGCTGGATCACCTTCGTGCTGCTGATGTTCGCCGCGGTCGGGTTGGCGCTCGGCCTCGCGCTGCTGATGGCGCCGGTCTCCGCGCTGGTCGCCGGCATTTTTCTGGACGAGGCGGCCGAGCATATCGAGCGCAATCATTATCCCGACGATCCGCCGGGCGAGGCGCTACCGGTCTTTGCCGCCATGAAGGAGGCGCTGGCCTTTCTCGGCGTCGTCATCCTCGGCAATATCTTCGCGCTGCTGCTGCTGGTGGTGCCGGGCGTCAACCTGATCGCGTTTTTCGTCGTCAACGGCTATCTGCTCGGCCGCGAGTTCTTCGAATTCGCGGCGATGCGGTTCATGAGCCCGCCCGAGGCGCGGGCGTTCCGGCGCAAGCGCGGATTGACGGTGTTCCTCGCGGGCCTCGTCGTCGCCGGCTTCGTGGCGATCCCGATCGTCAATCTCGCGACCCCGCTGTTCGCCACCGCCTTCATGATGCATCTGTTCAAGCGCATGGATCCGGTAAAAGCCGTGGTTCGTGCGGAAAATTGATTTCTATTCGCAACAAACAACGAAGATTTCGCGCTTGAATCGAAGCCTGCGAGCCGCTATGACATTTTCATACCACGAAAACGCAGGAGCGCGCGATGAGCCGTATCGTCTATCTCAACGGAGAATGGCTGGCCGAGGAAGAGGCCAAGGTCTCGATTTTCGATCGCGGCTATGTCTTTGCCGACGCGATTTACGAAGTCACCTGCGTGCTGGACGGCAAGCTGCTCGATTATGACGGCCATGCCGCGCGCCTGAAGCGCTCGACCAAGGCCATCGGCATCGCCATGCCGACCGATGATGATACCCTGCTTGCGCTCCATCGCGAGATCGCGGCGCGCAACGACATGACCGAAGGTCTGATCTACCTGCAGGTCTCGCGCGGCAATCCGGGCGACCGCGACTTCATGTTCGAAAACAACATGACCCCGACCTTCTCGATGTTCACCCAGAAGAAGAATGTGCTGGGCGCGGCAACGGGCAAGAACGGCATCACCGTGGTGACGGTCGAGGATCTGCGCTGGGGCCGTTGCGACATCAAGACCGTGCAGCTTCTCTATCCGAGCCTTGCCAAGATGGAGGCCCATGAAAAGGGCGCGGACGATGCCTGGATGGTCAAGGACGGCTTCATCACCGAGCAGACATCGGCAACCGCCTATATCGTGACGCAGGAGAGCGTGGTCGTGACCCGTCCGCTGTCGCGCGAGATCCTGCCCGGCATCACCCGCGCCACCGCGCTCGAGATCGCCGCCCGCAACGGCTTCAAGGTCGAGGAACGCGCCTTCACGGTGGAAGAGGCGAAGACCGCCAAGGAAGCCTTCTTTACCTCCGCCAGCAATTTCGTGACGCCGGTCACTGCCATCGACGGCCACAAGATCGGCGACGGCAAGCCGGGCGAGATCAGCCTGAAGCTGCGCAACCTCTATATCGCCGATCGGCGGGCGAACGCGATTTAAAGTTCTCTAACTTATTGAATCTGCGCATCGTGCGCTAAAGCGTATGATTGTCGCAGCAGCATCGCGATCAGGCTCAAGCCTCCCCGGTCTCGCTATCGGCGGAATCTCCTGACGCGCTTTTCCAGTTCATAACGAGCGCGCGGAGCCGTCCTCTTTTTTGCTGGGCTCCATTTTCGGGCTCTGGAAATTCCTTCAATTTGGGCGGTTCCACCGGGCTGCCCTTTTCGTGTTTCCGCGCGACCGCCTTCCTCTCATCCGGCGCCGAGATCATTCCGACAGGCGAAACGCATCCGGATTGAAATATCTCCAAAACGCAAGTCATCTTAACGTCGGGTCGGGACGGCGGATGGGCAGCGATTGCGCCTGCATGCCGGGAAGTCAGCGAAAATGACGAGGAGGAAGACCAATGAACATGATTGCGCGCATGGCGCTCGGCGCATTCTGCCTGGTGGCTGGCGGTGCTGTCGCCGATGACACCGTTACCCTGCCGAAGACGCTGGTCTGGACCAGCTTCGACACCGGCAGTCTTGGCTACAACCAGTCGATCGCGGTCGGCAAGGCGCTGGAAGATGCCTATGGCATTTCGCTGCGCGTGCTGCCGGCCTCCACCGACCTTTCGCGGATCGCGCCGGCGCGCGAGGGCCGGGTGCCGTTCGCGCTGGCCGGTAGCGATGCCTTCTATGCCTTCGAGGGTGTGTTGAGCTATGCCACGCCCGGTCTCGGGCCGCAGAAACTGACGGCCGTCGATCTGGCGGGCGCCGATAACGGCGTGGCCATGGGAGTTGCCGAGAATGGCGACATCAATTCGATCCAGGACCTGAAGGGCAAGAAGATCGGCTGGGTTGTAAGCTCGCCATCGCTTCAGTCCAATGTCCGGGCGTTTCTGGCCTTCGGGGGCCTCACCGTTGATGATGTCCAGCTTGTCGAGCAGCCGAGCTATGGCGGTGCCTGGCAGGCATTCACCAGCGGCCAGATCGACGCGATGACGGCGGTGACTTCCGGCAGCGGCGTGCTGGAACAGGCGGCGGCCTCGCCGCAGGGCCTGAAATGGCTGGCGATGCCGTTCTCCGACAAGGAAGGCTGGGAGCGCCTGCAGGCCGTCAACCCGCACTTCACCCAGCGCAAGGCAACCGTCGGCGTCCATATCGACGAGGAGCATCCGCTGGAATGCGCAGGCGTGCCCTATCCGGCGCTGATCACCTACACCGCGCCGCAAGACCTGGTCTACAACGTCACCAAGGCGATCGACCTGCAGGCGCCGGTCTATTCCAAGATGCAGTCGGGCACGTCCGGCTGGGCGGCGGACCGGCAGGTATTCGACTGGGTCGTGCCGTATAATGCCGGCGCCATCGAATACTACAAGGAAGCCGGCGTCTGGACCGACGAAATCCAGAAGCACAATGACGACCTCGTTGCCCGCGGCAAGGTGCTGCAGGATGCCTGGGCGACCATGGAAGGCGAAAGCGGCGACGGTTTTGCCGAGAAGTGGATGCAGGTGCGCGCCGATGCGTTGGAAGCAGCGGGCTTCCCGGCCTATTTCAGGTAAGAGAAGGCAATGTCCGAACCGGAAAAGATCTATCATGACGGCGAGTCGACGCCCACTCGCCAGCTTCCCGGTCCGGCGCGATGGACGGTCAGGGTCTTCACCCTGATCCTCCTCGTGCTCGGCACCAACCAGACGTTCAATCTCGGATCGCATTTCGGTTTCACGATCCTCGAAAACCAGTATTTCTATCTCGTGCTGGCGCTCGCCATCCCGATGGTGTTTCTGTTGATCCCCGGATTCGGCGGCAACACCGCCAAGGGGCCTGGCATCATCGACTGGGCGCTTGCCGCCATCACCGTCGGCACGCTCGCCTATTTCGTCATTCATTCCTATGACATCGTGCTGCTCGGCTGGGAAATGTCGCCGCCTCAAACGGCGGTGATCTTCAGCGCGATCCTGTGGGCGCTCATGCTCGACGCCGGCAGGCGCGCGGGCGGGCTTATCCTCGGCCTGATCGTGCTGTTCTTCTCTGCCTATCCGCTGTTTGCCGACCGGATGCCGGGGCCGATCTCGGCGTTTTCCTCGCCGTTTTCCTATGTCGCCGCCTATCACGCGATGAGCCTTGAAAGCATGCTCGGCATTCCGCTGAAGGCGTTCGCCAATCTGGTGTTCGGCTTCGTCGTGTTCGGCGCGGCGCTGGAACATACCGGCGCAGGCCGGTTCTTCATCAATCTCGCCTTTGCGCTTCTCGGTCATGTCCGCGGCGGACCGGCCAAGGTCGCGATCCTTTCGAGCGGGCTGATGGGTTCGCTTTCGGGCAGCGTCGTCACCAATGTGCTGACCACCGGCGTCATGACCATTCCGGCCATGCGCAGGGTCGGCATGAAGGGCACGACGGCGGCCGGGATCGAGACCTGCGCCTCGACGGGCGGCGTGCTCATGCCGCCCGTCATGGGGGCCGCCGCCTTCGTCATGGCGGATTTCCTGCAGGTGCCCTATGCCACGATCGCGGTTTCGGCCGCCATCCCCGCCTTCCTCTATTTCATGGGCCTGTTCATCCAGATCGACGCGCGTGCGGCGCGTGACGGGCTGAAGGGCATTCCGGTCGAGGAACTGCCGAAGCTGAAGCAGACGCTGAAGGAAGGCTGGCACCATGTCTTCGCCTTCGGGCTTCTGACCTTCATGCTGCTGGTGATGCAGAACGAGCAATATGCGCCGTTCTATGCCACCGCCGCGCTGCTGGTGATCAACCAGATCGTCTCGAAGACCGATCGCTGGGGCAGGAAGGAAGTGCTGCACTTCATCGACTCGCTTGCCCGGCTGTTCGCGACGCTCGCCGCCACCCTTGCCGCCGTCGGCATGATCGTCGGCGGGCTCTCGATGACCGGCCTTGCTGCGACGCTGGTCAACGATCTGCTGTCGATCGCCGGCGACAGCCCGCTGCTGCTCCTGATCATGGGCGCGCTGACGAGCCTCGTGCTCGGCACCGGCATGACGGCGACGGCCTGCTACATCTTCCTCGCGGTGATGCTGGCGCCGGCGCTGATCCAGGTCGGGCTCGATCCGCTGGCCTCGCACCTGTTCATCTTCTACTGGGGCATGCTGTCCTTCATTACGCCGCCGGTGGCGCTCGGCGCATTCGCCGCCGCATCGGTCGCCAACACGCCGCCGATGCGCACCGGCTTCGAGGCGATGAAGATCGGCAGCATCGTCTATTTCATTCCGTTCTTCTTCGTATTCGATCCGGCGCTGATCGGCCACGGCAGCTGGGGCAATATCGTGCTCTCGCTGATGCTGGCGCTGTTCGGGGTGTGGATGTTCGCGGGCGGCATCCAGGGCTATATCATGGGCATCGGTCCGGTGTTCCGCGACAGCCCCTATGCCTGGATCCTGCGGCTGCCGCTCCTGATCGGCGCGATCCTGATCGCGCTGCCGGGCGAGGCAATCGCCGGGATCGGCGATCTGGAACTGCTGGCGATCGGGCTTGCGGTGATGTCGCCGGTGGTGATCGCGGCGCTCATCCAGAACCGCCGCGGGTTGAGCCCGACGGGCGCGGTCTGAACACAGCCTCCCAAGGCGAGCCGGCGGGGTCATGCCCGCCGGCTTTTTTGTGCAATGAGGCGCTATGCCGTCACCCGGCGGAGCGTCAGATTGATCCGGCCGCCGTTCTTCAAAAGCGTCGAGGTGCCGGGATAGGTGCGGGTGACGCCGTGGAAGGCGAGGCGGCTTTTGCCTGCAAGCAGAACGATATCGCCGCTCTTGAGCTTCAGCGACACCGCCTTGTCGGTCCGCTCGGTCCCGCCGACGCGGAACAGGCAGGTATCGCCGAGCGAGACCGAAAGCACGGGTGCCGCGAAATCGGCCTCGTCGCTGTCCTGATGGAGGCCCATCTTGGCGGTATCGTCATAGAAATTGACGAGGCAGGCCTCGGGCGGGCGCTCGTAATCGGCGAGCGTATCCCAGAGGTTCAGAAGGCTTGCCGGCATGGGCGGCCACGGCCTGCCGGTCACCGGATGGGTTGCCTGATAGCGATAACCGCGTTCCTTGTCGGTGACCCAGCCGAGCGCGCCGCAATTGGTCATCCGGACCGACATCGGCTTGCCGGTGCGCGGCATGGTCGGCACGTAAAGCGGGGCGTCTGCGACCACGGCGCGGATTTCGGCCACCAGCGCCTCCTGGGCGGCGCGGTCGAGATAATCCGGCAGATAACGGAAGCCTTCGGGCAGGTCGTTCATCGCTCTCACTCGTCCGACGCGGGCTTGCCGCGCATCTTCTTGATGGCGCCGCGTCCGGTCTTTGCCTTCAGCCGGCGTTCGATCGAGCCCTTGGTGGGCCTGGTCTTGCGGCGTCTCGGCGGCGGCGGGGCGGCGGCGGCGAGGATCAGCTCCTTGAGACGCTCGCGGGCATCCTCGCGGTTGCGCTCCTGGGAGCGAAACCGGTTGGCCTCGATCATCAGCACGCCTTCCTTGGAGAGCTTGCGGCCGGCGATGCGCGCGGCATTGCGCTTGACCGTATCGGGCAGAGAGGGCGAGGCCGTGAGCGGAAAGAATAGCTGAACGGCGGTCGCCACCTTGTTGACGTTCTGCCCGCCGGGTCCGCCCGACAGCACGAACTGCTCGGTCAGCTCCCAGCCGAAAATGGTGATCCGGTCGTTGATGAAAAGGTCGCTTGAGGCCATGGCTGGCGTTATCTCACGCCGTCCCTTGCCCTTCAAGGTCGCAATCCCGGTCGGGCGGACTTTGCTTGACGCAGACGGAAAAGCGGCGTACCGAGCCATAACGGCAAGGGACGCCGGCCGCCCGCAAGCACGCTGTGCTCTGGTGAAGTTCCCTTCAAACCGATGAGCGATGTTTTCAAACCTTGCGCATTCGCGTTTCAGGCAATGCGGGCACCGGAACACCATAAAAGCGAATGCGAAGGGAAGACTTCGCAATGCCCCATACACCACTCCCAGCCCTTGAGACGCTCAAGGATCAGGCGAAACGCCTGCGCGCCCGGCTGGCGCAGGAAGACCAGACCATCAGCCACTCCCGCGCGCTGGAACTGATCGCCGCGCAATACGGTTTTCGCGACTGGAACACGCTGCATGCCAAGGTCGGCAACCGGCCGCCGCTCAATCCGTGGATGCTCGGCGCGCGCGTCAGCGGAACCTATCTCGGCCATAAGTTTACCGCCGAGGTGATCTCGGTGCAGGCGATCCAGAACAGACCGGGCTACTACCGGCTGACGATGAAGTTCGATGAACCCGTCGATGTGGTCACGTTCGAGAGCTTTTCGGCCTTTCGCCGCCGGATCAACTGCACCATCGACGAAACCGGCCGCTCGCCTTCAAAGACGTCCGATGGACGCCCGCATGTGGAACTGTCCTGGTAGCAGAGTGGGGAGGCCGGCGTCTAAACGAAAAATACCCGAGCAACCTGAGCCGCCCGGGTATTTCATGCACTCCTCCTGCGGAGCTAAAGCTGTTTTCAGGCCGCGGCCAGCACGCCCGGGGAAGCCGCCTTCACGCCGGCATCGACATGGTCCTCGAACTTGGCGAAGTTGGCGACGAACATGTCGACCAGCTTCTTGGCCTGCGCATCGTAGGCGGTCGGGTTCGACCAGGTGCCGCGCGGGTTAAGGATCGCGGCATCGACGCCCGGCACCGCGACCGGCACCTCGAAGCCGAAATTGTCATCGGTGCGGAATTCGGCTTGCGCCAGCCGGCCCGACAGCGCCTCGGCGAGCATGGCGCGGGTCTGGCGGATCGGCATGCGGCTGCCGGTGCCATAGGCGCCGCCGGTCCAGCCGGTATTGACCAGCCAGCACTGGACGCCATGCTTGGCGATCAGCGCTTTTAAGAGATTGCCGTATTCGGTCGGGTGGCGCGGCATGAACGGCGCGCCGAAACAGGTCGAGAACGTCGCTTCCGGCTCGGTCACGCCCTTTTCGGTGCCCGCGACCTTGGCGGTGTAGCCCGACAGGAAGTGGTACATCGCCTGTTCGGGCGTGAGTTTCGCGATCGGCGGCAGCACGCCGAAGGCATCCGCCGTCAGCATGATGACGGTCCTGGGATGCGGCGCGAGCCCGGTGCGCGAGGCGTTGGGGATGTAATCCAGCGGATAGGCGCAGCGGGTGTTTTCGGTCAGCGAGCCATCGTCGAAATCGGGCTCGCGGTCGGCATCGAGCACGACGTTTTCCAGCACCGTGCCGAACCGCTTGGTGGTGGCGTAGATTTCGGGCTCGGCCTCCGCCGAAAGCCGGATGGTCTTGGCGTAGCAGCCGCCCTCGAAGTTGAACAGGCCCTTTTCGCCCCAGCCATGCTCGTCATCGCCAATCAGCGTGCGCGCCGGATCGGCCGAAAGCGTGGTCTTGCCGGTGCCCGACAGGCCGAAGAACACCGCAGCGTCGCCATCCGGCCCGACATTGGCCGAGCAGTGCATCGGCATCACGCCGCGTTCGGGCAGCAGGTAGTTGAGCACGGTGAAAACCGACTTCTTCATCTCGCCGGCGTAGGATGTGCCGCCGATCAGCACCAGGCCGTTGACGAGATCGCAGGCGATCACGGTTTCGGTGCGGCAGCCATAACGTTTCGGATCGGCCGAAAACGACGGCAGGTTGATGATCGTCAGCTTTGCCTCGAAATGTTCAACCGCGTCGCGATCCGGACGGATCAGCAGGTTGCGGATGAACTGGGCGTGCCAGGCATATTCACTGATCACCCGCGTTGGCAGGCGATTGTCCTCGTCGGCGCCGCCGATCAGGTCCTGGACGAACAGGTCCTTGCCGGCGGCATGGGCCAGCATGTCGGCCTTCAGAAGCGCGAAATGCTCCGGCGACATCGGCTTGTTGTTATCCCACCAGATCTGGTCGCGGGTGGCGTCGTCGCAGACCACGAACTTGTCCTTGGCCGAGCGGCCGGTGTGCTGGCCGGTCAGCGCGCGCAAGGCGCCGCCCGCCGTCAGAACCGCTTCCCCGCGACGGATCGATTCCTCGCAGAGTTCGGCCGGAAGGAGGTTGTAGTAGACTGATTTCAGGTCTTTCAGACCCGCGCTCTCGACCGGAAAGCTGCGATTGTAGATTCCATGCTCCGCCATGTTCTCGCCTTTCAAGGGAAATTCAATTTTTTAAAAACATATTAAATTAATTCGCATCCGACAACCGGGGAAGTCGCAAAATCTAATGAAATCAGTCATTTAATCGATTAAAGAAATTTCGCCTATGACGCATATATGAAAATTTCTCTGTTTTCTCATGACTTTAACCCTCCAAAAAGGCCGACGCTAAATCCGGTTTAAACCGCAACGGATCGGACGTGTCGGGCGGCTTGCCACAATTTGTTCCAGTTTTTTTCCAAGAAATGCTAGAAACAGGGAGTTGGTCCGCTTTGCGGCGGCCCTTCCAAAAAACAAATGCTGACAGGGAGTTCCCATGCAGACGATCGCTCTGGTCGATGACGACCGCAACATTCTGACCTCGGTGTCGATCGCGCTCGAATCGGAGGGGTACCGCGTCGACACCTATACCGATGGCGCGACCGCGCTGACCGGACTTCAGGCCAACCCCCCGCAGCTTGCGATTTTCGATATCAAGATGCCGCGCATGGACGGGATGGAACTGTTGCGCCGCCTGCGCCAGAAATCCGATATGCCGGTGATCTTCCTCACCTCCAAGGATGAAGAGATCGACGAGCTGTTCGGCCTGAAGATGGGCGCCGACGATTTCATCACCAAGCCGTTCTCGCAGCGCCTTCTGGTGGAGCGCGTGCGCGCCGTGCTGCGCCGGGTCGCCGCCCGCGAGGCCGCCGCCAATGGCGTGAAGCCCGCCGATGGCGAGGCCAACCGTCCGCTGGAGCGCGGGCCGCTGGTGATGGACCGCGAGCGCCACACCTGCACCTGGAAGGGCGGCGCTGTGACGCTCACCGTCACCGAGTTCCTGATCCTGCAATCGCTGGCCCAGCGCCCGGGCGTGGTCAAGAGCCGCGACGCGTTGATGGATGCGGCCTATGACGATCAGGTCTATGTCGACGACCGCACCATCGACAGCCACATCAAGCGCCTGCGCAAGAAGTTCAAGATGGTCGATACCGATTTCGATATGATCGAGACCCTTTACGGCGTCGGCTATCGCTTCCGCGAGGCGGCCTGATTTTCCACGATGACGACCGGCGCTCCGCAGATAGGCGGCCGCGCCGGCGTTCGCAGGACGTAGCGTGACGGACACAGCCAGCAACAAAGCGAAACCGGCCCGGCGTTGGCGAAAGCCCTTCGCCGTGATGCGCTGGGTGCTGGCCTCGACCGTGTTTTCGAGCCTCAACTGGCGCATCCTGTTCTTCAACCTTCTGGCGCTGTTCTTTCTGGTCGGCGGCATTCTCTACCTCAATCAGTTCCGCGAGGGCCTGATCGACGCGCGTGTGGAAAGCCTGCTGACCCAGGGTGAAATCATCGCCGGCGCGATCGCCTCTTCGGCCTCGGTCGAAACCGACACGATGACGATCGATCCGCAGAAGCTTCTGGAACTGCAGGCCGGCGAAAGCGCCCGGCCGACCGCAAGCGACGAGGACCTTCGCTTTCCGCTCAACCCCGAAAAAGTGGCGCCGATCCTCCGACGGCTGATCTCGCCGACCCGGACGCGGGCGCGGATCTTCGATCCCGACGCCAATCTCATCCTCGATTCGCGCTATCTCTACTCGCGCGGCCAGGTGCTGCGCTACGACCTGCCCGCCGCCAGCCAGGATGACGCCGAAAGCATCGGCGACAAGCTCGGCAACCTCATGAACCGCTTCCTGCAGCCCGGCAACCTGCCGCGCTATGAGGAAGCGCCGGGTGGCGACGGCTCGATCTATCCGGAGGTCATCAAGGCACTGGACGCCCAGCGCTCCGCCGTGGTGCGGGTCACCGACAAGGGCAAGCTGATCGTCTCCGTGGCCGTGCCGATCCAGCGGTTCCGCGCGGTGCTCGGCGTGCTGCTTTTGTCCACCCAGGCCGGCGATATCGACGAGATCGTCCATGCCGAGCGGATTGCGATCATCCGTGTCTTCGGGGTCACCGCGCTGGTGACGATGATCCTGTCCTTCATGCTGTCCTCGACGATCGCAAGCCCGCTGCGCCGGCTGTCGGAGGCCGCCGTGAGGGTGCGGCGCGGCGGACCGCGCGAGCGCGAGGAAATCCCGGATTTCTCTGCCCGCCAGGACGAGATCGGCCATCTGTCGACGGCGCTTCGGGAAATGACCACGGCGCTTTATGACCGGATCGACGCGATCGACAGTTTCGCCGCCGACGTCGCCCATGAGTTGAAGAACCCGCTGACCTCGCTGCGCAGCGCGGTCGAAACCCTGCCGCTGGCGAAAACCGAGGAATCCAAGGCCCGGCTGACGGAGATCATCCAGCACGATGTCCGCCGTCTCGACCGGCTGATCAGCGACATTTCCGACGCTTCCAGGCTCGATGCCGAGCTTGCCCGCGAGGATGCGGCGCGCTTCGATGTCGAGGCTTTGCTCACCGATCTGGTGAATATCTCGCGCGAAACCAGCAAGCGCCACAAGAAGGTTCAGATCGGCTTTACCGCCCATCCCGGCAATCACGGCAAGAGCGCGTTCGAGACCTATGGCCATGACCTGCGCATCGGCCAGATCGTCACCAACCTGATCGAGAATGCCCGTTCCTTCGTGCCTGAAAAGACCGGCCGCGTCGACGTGGCGCTGACCCGCACACGGGCGCAGATCATCGTCACCGTCACCGATAACGGCCCCGGCATCCGCCCCGACGCGTTGGAGCGCATTTTCGAGCGGTTTTATACCGACCGGCCGGACGGCGAGGCGTTCGGCCAGAATTCCGGGCTCGGCCTGTCGATCTCGCGCCAGATCGCCGAAGCCCATGGCGGCACGCTGATGGCGGAAAATGTCACCGATGCGGAGACCGGCGCGGTCAAGGGTGCGCGCTTCACCCTCACCCTGCCGGCCGCCACCGGCAAGGCGTCATGACCGGCGCGGTCAATCTGCATGCAACCGCAATCGTGCTCGGCGCGACCGGCATCCTGATCACCGGCCCTTCCGGCGCCGGCAAGAGCGCGCTGGCGCTTTCGCTGATCCGGGCGGGTCGGCTGCATGGCCTTTACGCAAGCCTCGTCGCCGATGACCAGGTGATGATCTCGGCGCTGAACGGCAGGGCGGTGGCGGCCGCGCCGCCGGCGACCGCGGGCCTGATCGAAATCCGCGGAACCGGTCTCGTGCCGATCGATTACCTGCCGGAGGCGGTTGCGGATTTTGCGCTGCGGCCCGTCGATCCGGCCACGGCCGAGCGTCTGCCGGTGTCCGGCGAGAGGCTTGACCTTCTTCCGGGTCTGGCGCTGCCGCTCGCCCGCCTCGCCTTTCCCTCGCCCGATCCGTTTTCGGCGCTTGCAGCGCTTTGCCCCGAACTTGAGGAAGGGCGTCCCGCGCGCCCGCGTCTTGCCGACTGCTGACCGCGATGGCCCGGCCGCGACTGATTTCATGTGTGATTTAGCCGTTTTGGCTTGCACTTCGCGCCCGCTTCGACAAGATGCGAACGTTATCGCCCCGAGAAGGAGCTTGGTGAATGATCGGACTGGTTCTTGTGACCCATGGCGGCCTTGCGGAGGAATTCCGTCTGGCGGTCGAACATGTTGTTGGGCCCCAGGATGCCATCGAGACGATTTCGATCGGCCCGGAAGACGACATGGACCGCCGACGCGACGATATCGTTGCCGCCGTCGGCAAGGTCGATGCCGGCAACGGCGTCATCATCCTGACCGACATGTTCGGCGGAACGCCTTCAAACCTCGCGATTTCGGTGATGAGCAACGGCACGATCGAGGTGATCGCCGGCGTCAACCTGCCGATGCTGATCAAGCTTGTGGCCGTGCGTCAGGAAAACGACATGGCAAAGGCGCTTGCCGAAGCCGAGGATGCCGGCCGGCGCTATATCAATGTCGCAAGCCGTGTGTTGAGCGGGAACTAGCAGGCCATATGGAAACCGTTACACGCCGCCTGACCATTCTCAACAAAAGGGGGCTGCATGCGCGCGCTTCGGCGAAATTCGTCCAGACCGTCGAGAAATTCGATGCCTCCGTCGCCGTTGCCAAGGATGGCATGCGCGTGGGCGGCACGTCGATCATGGGGCTGATGATGCTTGCCGCCGGCATCAACAGCACTATTGTTGTCTCAGCCGCGGGCGCGGAGGCGGAAGCGGCGCTCGATGCCATCGAGGCGCTTGTTGCCGACCTCTTCGGCGAGGACGGCTAAGCCCGGTCGCCCCGCCTTTCGCGCCGCGCCAATCCGAAAAAAATGGATACCAGACATGACCATCAGAACCCTTGTGTGGGGCGAGAACGTCCACGAGCAGACCAACAAGACCGTGGCCGAGCTTTACCCAAGCGGCATGCATGCCGCCATCGCCGACAGCCTCAACCGCAATGACGGCATCAAGGCGGACACCGCCGTTCTCCAGGACCCCGAGCACGGCCTGACGGCCGAGCGGCTTGCTGCGACCGACGTCCTGCTGTGGTGGGGCCATGCAGCCCATGGCGAGGTTTCCGACGCGATTGCCGAGCGCGTCTGCGAGGCGGTCTGGAGCGGGATGGGCATGATCTTCCTGCACTCGGCGCATTTTTCCAAACCGTTCAAGCGGCTGATGGGCACGGCCTGCAATCTCACCTGGCGCGAAGCCGGCGAGCGCGAGCGGCTGTGGGTGACCTCCGCCAACCACCCGATCGCCGAAGGCGTCGGCCCGATGTTCGAGCTCGAGAACGAGGAGATGTACGGCGAACCCTTCGGCGTGCCGGAACCGCTGGAGACCGTGTTCGTGAGCTGGTTCCAGGGCGGCGAGGTGTTCCGTTCCGGCCTCACCTATAAGCGCGGCGCGGGCAATGTGTTCTACTTCCGCCCCGGCCACGAGACCTATCCGACCTATCACGACGCCAATGTCCAGCGCGTGATCGCCAATGCCGTGCGCTGGGCCCATAACCCGGCCCGCCGGATCGCCGATCCTACCGCGGCGCCCAACGTGCCCGTCGACGAAGCGCCGGAAAAGATCACCGAGCGCGGCGCCCGCCTGCACAATCCCGGCGAAGACGGTTTTCGCTGACCACGGAGACAGCCCCATGAGCAAGACGAAGAAACCGGTCCAGGTGCTGATCGTCGGCACCGGCGGCATGGCGCGCGTTCATGCCGAAGCCTTTGCCGAAATGGACGGCGTGAGCGTGGTGGCGGGCGTCGATCCGCGCGCCGAGGTGCTCGCTGCGTTCTGCGACAAACACGGGATCGAAGGCCGCTACGCCACGCTTGCCGAGGCGATCGAGCAGTGCGATTTCGACGCCGCCTCGGTGGTGACGCCCGACGGCCTGCATTATGCCACAACCATGCCGCTGATCGCGGCCGGCAAACATGTGCTGTGCGAAAAGCCGCTGAGCACCGACTACGCCTTCGCCTCCGAGATGGCCTCGGCCGCGGAGGCTGCCGGCATCGTCAACATGATCAATCTCAGCTACCGCAATGTCGCCGCCCTGCAGAAGGCCGCCGACATGATCGCCGCGGGCGAGATCGGCGCGGTGCGCCATTTCGAGGCCTCCTACCTGCAGAGCTGGCTGACGCAGTCCGTCTGGGGCGACTGGCGCACCGAGCCCGGCTGGCTGTGGCGGCTTTCCACCGCGCATGGCTCCAAGGGCGCGCTCGGCGATGTCGGCATTCATATCGTCGATTTCGCCACCTTTGCCGCCGGCTCCGCGCCGCATTCGGTCTCCTGCCGCACCGCCGTGTTCCACAAGGCCCCAGACGACAGGATCGGCGAATACACCCTCGACGCCAATGACAGCTTCGTCATGCATATGGACCTCGCCAATGGCGCGATCGGCACGATCACGGCGTCGCGCTTCGCCTCCGGTCACCACAATGACCTCCGCCTCCGGATTTACGGCGACAAGGGCGGGCTGCAGGTGCTGTTCGAACGCGGCGAAAGCCATTTGCGCGCGGCCATCGGCCCGGATGCGCTCGCAAAGGAGGAATGGAGCGATATCGACTGCCCGCCGGTCGCCACGATCTACCAGCGCTTCATCGCCGCGATCCGCGGCGAGGCGCCGGCCGAGCCGACCTTCCTGCGCGGCGCGGAACTGCAGCAGGTTCTCGACCTCGCCGGCCGCTCCCAGGAGATGGGCAGCCGTTCCCTGACGCTCGAGGCGGTTGCGAAACCGTCATGAAATCGTCCCGCCCAGGCCAAATTAACTGAATTTCAGTTTATTTGGCCTAACAGGCTGAAAACAAAGAGATTTGACATATTCAGGCCTCGACGGGCGTCCCGTCGGGAAACCAGGATGTGTCGAGTTTGGTATGTCGGTCGGAGAAGTCGCAGATGCGCTTCATCCGGTCCTCCTCGAGGATCTCCACCGAGCCGTTGGAGCGGCGGATCAGGCCGTCTTTTTCGAGCGCCGTGAAACTGCGGCTGACATAGACATTGGTGAGCCCCAGTACATCGGAAATCTCGGTCTGGTTTAGAGGCAGCCGGAAAGTCGTCGTCATCGTCGTGTTGGTGATGCGCAGCCGCGCCTGGAGGTCGAGCAGCAGATAGGCGATCCGCTCGCGCGCGCTCATGCGGCCGATGGCACGCAGGAAATCAATCATGATCACCTGGTTGCGCACCGCAAGCGCAAACAGCAGCGCGGCAAGCTGCGGCGCGCGCTTGAACACCTCGTCGAGATCCTTTTTCGGAAACGGGCAGAGCCGGACGTCTTCGGCGGCTCTCAAGACTGTGGTGCGTTCGGTAAAGGCGATATCGGGAAAACCGACGATATCGCCCGGGTGGTGTATCTCCACGATCTGCCGGCGGCCATCCTTAAGGTCGGCATAGCTGTAGAGCCAGCCCTTCTTAACCACATAGAGGTGAATATTCTGGTCGCCCTCCTGATAGACCTCGTCATTCTTGGCGAAATCCTTTTCCTCGCGCTCGAAGCGGGCGATGCTCTCAAGCGAGGCTTCGTCGAGTTCGGCATAATGCGATAGCTTCTGGGCCAGACAGCTTTTCGTGTGCGCGTTCATCTTTCCAAAACCTTCCGGCAGAGCGACTGTGGTGACATGCTCGCTGCCACTGCAATTATGGCCGAATGATGGCAGCCGCTGCAATCATCATGCTCGGTTGAGGCGACACTTTATGCGCGCCGTCCTCGTTTTCAACGTAATTTTAGACGATTTGTAACCAGTTTAATGCGCGCCTTTTCTAAACAGTACAGGTACATGACAAACGAGGAGGGCCTGATGTCGGAACTGCCATCGGGTCAAAAGAAGCAATTCGCGGCCGGGCGGGTCCTGTTGATCGCGAAAATCCTTCAAAACGAACAAAGAAAGGAGGCACTCTCATGTCCTCCGCCATTGCCGTTATAGACCCATATTGCCTTACGCCCTATACGCTCGGCTCGCTGGAAGCCGGCGCGCTCAGCGGCGCGGAATCCATTGCCATGCGCGTTGCAAGAGCCCATGGCAGGAACTTCCGGTTTCATTTCTACCAGAACGGCCGCATCGATATCGACCGCGATGCCTGCGGCTTCTACAGACCGCTCGCGTCGCTGAAGGCGGACGATCTCGCGGGCGTTCAGGCGATCGCGGTGGTCAGCTCATGGAAATCGGCGCTGAAGGCGCGCAAGCTCAATGCGCATTGCCCGATCTTCCTCCGGCTTCATTCCAATCCGGGGCGGCACAATCGCCGCATGGGCGAAGCGCTTGCCGAGGCCGGTATCGAGATCGTCTGCGTCTCTCATGCGCATGCGCGCCATGTGAGCGAATTCCTGAGCGCGGAAAACGACAGGCTGCCGAAGATCACCACGATCTACAATCCGGTCGATGATCATCTCGCACCCGATGACACGCCGCGCGACGTGAACCGGCTGTTCTTTCCCGGCACGCCGCTCAGGGGAATTTCGGAGGTTCTCGCCAAGTTCGAACGGCTCCGCCAGCAACGCCCCGAGCTGAAGCTCGATATCGCCGAAGACGGCAACAAGATCTGGCCGGATGGCGTGCCGCCGGTCGGCGTCACCTTCCTGGGGCGGCTCGATCATGGCGAGATGATTGACCGGATGCGCGGGTCGCTTTGCGTCTTCTATCCCCAGACACGGTTTTTCGAGCCCTTCGGCCTGCCGTTGGCCGAGGCCAATGCGGTCGGCACGCCGGTGCTCGCGGATGAGGGGCTGGCGGTCAATCATGAAATTCTGGGCGGCGACGGCCAATGCGTCGACACCGGCGACATCGCCGCGATTGTCAGCCGGCTCGACGCCTGGCGCGATACGCCGCCGAAGGTTACGGCCGCGCCGCATTACCGCATTTCCCATATCGCCGAGTTGTGGCGGCAGAAGCTGACCGGGTCGCTTCAGTCGCCGCAGGGCGGTCCCGCAGCCATGGAAGCCGCGGCAGCCGCACCCGCTTCGCGGTAGCTGCCGCTCCTCTCTAACCAGTATGCCTCAGATCTTCCGGCAGCAGCGCCGCCGGCATGTTCTGGTAGCAGACCGGCCGCAGGAAACGGCGTATCGCCATGGTGCCGACCGAGGTGCCGCCGAAATTGGTGGTGGCCGGGTAGGGTCCGCCATGGATCATGGCATCGGCAACGGCGACCCCGGTCGAGAATCCGTTGGCGAGCAGCCGGCCGGCCTTGCGCTCAAGCACCGGCAGCAGCGAGCCGGCGAACTCGGCGTCATCATGATCCATGTGCAGCGTGCAGGTCAGCTGGCCCTCCAGCCGCTCGGCGACAGCCCGCATCTCCTGGGCGTTCGACGCCACGACAATGATGCCGAGCGGGCCGAAGACCTCATGGGCGAGCGCCGGGTTTTCGATGAATGCCGCGGCGGAAACCTTGTAGAGCGCGGGCGCGGCCTTGCGCCCATCCGCCTCCAGCTTGACCAGCGTTTCGACCCCGGATGCATGGGCAACCGCATCGCTGCCCTTGCGGAAGGCCTCGGCTATGCCGTCGGTCAACATCGTGGCCGCGCCGACCCTGCCAAGCTCCTCTGCCGCCTCTTCGGCGAACCGGTCGGCCTCGGGACCGGCCAGCGTCACCATCAGGCCCGGATTGGTGCAGAACTGGCCGACGCCCATGGTCAGCGAGCCGGCCCAGCCCTTGGCGATCTCGCTGCCGCGATTGGCGAGCGCGTCCGGCAGCAGGAAGTTGGGGTTGACCGAGCCGAGTTCGCCGAAGAACGGGATCGGCTCATCGCGACGGGCGCAAAGATCGAACAGCGCCTTGCCGCCGGCAAGCGAGCCGGTGAAGCCGACCGCCTTGATCAGCGGATGGGTGACAAGCATCGTGCCGGCCTCGTGCGAGGCGCCCTGCAGCAGTGAGAAGACGCCCGGATGAATGCCGCATTTCTCCGCTGCCGCCGCAATCGCCTCGGCCACGATCTCGCCGGTTCCGGGGTGGGCGGGGTGGCCCTTGACCACCACCGGGCAACCGGCGGCAAGGGCGGAAGCGGTGTCGCCGCCGGCCGTTGAAAACGCCAGCGGGAAATTCGAAGCGCCGAACACGGCCACGGGGCCGATCGGGCGCTGGATCATCTTCAGATCGGGCGAAGGCGGCGTCGCCTCGGGATTGGCGGCGTCATGCCTGCGGTCGAGATAATCGCCGTCCAGAATGTGGCGCGCGAACATGCGGAGCTGGCCCGTCGTGCGGCCGCGCTCGCCTTCAAGGCGGGCTTCCGGCAGGCCGGTTTCCGCCATGGCGATCGCGGTGATGTCGCTGCCGCGCTTTTCGATCTCGTCGGCGATCTTGTTCAGGAATTCGGCGCGGGTCCTGCGCGAGGTGTAGCCGTAATCCCAGAACGCGGCCTCGGCGGCCTTTACCGCCTCGTCCACCAGCGCCTCGTCGGCTTCGAAATATTCGAGCCGCTTTCCGGTCACTGGCTGTGAGCTGAAGCGTTTGGCGGTTTCTTTCCATTCGCCGCCGATCAGGTGCCGGCCATGTGGTTCGAAAGTCATAGATGTCTCCATTCAGATGAGGTCGCGGTGCGCGATCTCCGCCGTCAGCGCGCCAAGTCGACAGTCGGACGTGCGCTGACCCGGCCGCGACCCTCGTCAGTGTTGTGGGGCAAAACCTCACCCCGGGATGCAGCCCGCCAAAGATACAGCGACAACAGTTTCGGGCTCCGGATTGTTCCACCTCGCGGCCCGACAAGGTCCGCTGCGGCGGCCGATTATGCTCATTCCGCCCACGCGCGCAATCGGCCTGCAACAATGCGCAAAATGGCGCCGGACGCAAGCGCTTCCCGCGGTGCTGGCGTCCGGGAGCTCTATTTCCGCATGAACTGCGCGGGCCAGTCGGCGATGCGGTCGTCAAGCGCGGTAAGCCATGCGCGCGCATTCTGGTCATCCGCAAGATGGGCATCGAGGAAGGCGAGGGTCAGCATGGAGACCGCTTCGCGCTGGCCGGGGTGGCCGGGCGTCGGGTCGTTATCGGTCATGCCGCCGAGAAAATGATCGGCTTCCTCCAGCACGGCGAGATATTTGTCGCCGGCGGGCGCGTGATGAAACGGCTCGGTCTTCCAGTTCCAGTCCTGCCCCTTGGCGCCGCCGTCAAGCGTGCCCGTCACCGCCAGCACGGGCCCGTCCATCGCATCCCAGGAGCCCTCGCGCAGGCCCTGCTGGCCGCGGCCCTGACCGCTCAACAGCACGGCGGCCGAAAACCGCCGGTCGCGGAAACTGCGCGGGCCTTCGCCCGGCATGTCGATTTCCGCGCCGGTGAGCAATTGCGACGTATAGGCGCCGAAGGAATGGCCGGCGATCGCGGCGGGCAGGGGCGTGGACGACGCGCCGATGGTTTTCGCCTGGATCGCCGCCAGATTGTCCATGACGGCGGCGACGATCCGGATCCGCTCCATCCAGTAATGCGGCGTATGCAGGATCTGGAACATCCGGTCTCTCAGCGGCGGAAAGATGATCCACTTCGAAACCTCCGGACCATCGGGCGCAAAGCCGAGTTCGCGCGCCACAGCCGCAAGCGCGGCCGCGCCATCAGGAAACGTCGGATGGATGACGAGATAGCCATGGCTCGCCAGAAACGTGGAGAGCTCGACATGATCTCCGCCATGGCCCCCGAGGCCATGGCAGAAAACGACGATACCCTTCGCCTGCCCTTCAGCGGGATACCGGCAGACGAGCGGCAGGCGCGCATCCCGGTCCTCGATCTCGAAACGGACGGTGCTGACGGCGCTGGCTTCTCCCGGCCAATCCTTTGCATCCATTGTCTTTCCTCACTCTCCCTCAGATCACCCCGGCGCTGCGCAATGCGTCGATCTCGCCCTCCGAAATGCCGATCCCCTGCAGCACGCCTGCAGTGTCGGCGCCGAGTTCGGGCGGCGGCGCATGCGCGGTCACCGCCTCGCCATTGGCGCGGAAACTCATCGAGGGTACGTGGATCGGCCCGTCATGGCCTTCGATCCGGAATTCGGAAAGCAGGCCGCGCGCGGCAATATGCGCCTCCGAAAGGGTTTCGTCGAGACTGCGCACCCTGGCGGCCGGAACATCGACCTTGGCCAGCAAGGCCTCCCATTCATCCGCCGTGCGCGTCAGGAAGGTGGCGTTCAGCGCCTCACGCAGGGAAGCCGCGTTTGCCTTGACGGCGGCGGGCGTGTTCCAGCGCGCATCGGCGAGAATGTCGTCGCGGTCGATCGCCTTGCAGAGCCTGATGAACTGCGGAACGTTGTTGGCGGCCAGCATCAGCACGCCGTCCTTCGTCTCGAACGCGCCCGAGGAGGGGCTGGCGCTCCAGGCCTCGTTGCCGCTCTGTGTCGGCATCCATCCGGCGGTCATATGCTGGGTCATCAGCGAGGCCATCAGCATCAGCGCGGTATCGAGCATGGCGACGTCGACCTCAACCGCCTTGCCGGTGCGGCGAACCTCCAGCAGTCCCGCCATGATCGCCTGCGCGGCATTCATGCCGGTGGCGAAATCGATATAGGGCGCGCCGACCTTGGTCGGGCCATCGCCGGGCTTGCCGGTGGTCAGCATGATGCCGCACATGCCCTGGATGACGTGATCATAGGCGGGCCTTCCGCTCCACGGCCCGTTCTGGCCATAGGCGGAGATCGAGCAATAGACGATATCCGGCTTGATCGCCTTCACGACCTCGAAGCCGAGGCCCAGCCGCTCGGCGACGCCCGGCTTGAAATTTTCCACGAAGACATCGGCGCTCGCGATCAGCCTCTTCGCGATCTCGAGCCCCTTCGGATTCTTAAGATCGAGCGTAACGGATTTTTTGTCGGCGTTCTGGGTCAGGTAGCTTGAGGCCATGCGCCGCTCGGTCAGCTTCGGTAGCAGCCCGCCGATGCGGGTCCAGTCGCCCTCGCCGGGTTTTTCGATCTTGATGACTTCCGCGCCCATCAGGGCTAGTTGATAGGTGGCATAGGGGCCGGCCAGAACCTGGCTCAAATCGATCACCCTGACGCCCTTGAGTGGCTGAAACATAACGGCTTTCCGGTCTTGGGAGAGGAGCGCCGCGCGTTTCTGCGCGACGCGATTTCTTTTGGCAGACGGCCTGTTACTGCGCCGCCTTCTTGGCCTCTTCGATGATCTGCCTGTTCTTGTCGTAGGAAGACCGTATTTCGTTATAGGACTCATCGACGCCGAGGAACTTGATCGGGATATCGGCCGCCGCCGTGATCTTCTTGAAGTTTTCGTCGGTCTCGGCAACCGCGAGCGCTTCGGCGAGGCGGTCGAGAATTGCGCGGGGCGTTCCTTTGGGCAGGAACAGCGTGGTGCGCGAATCCATCGCCATCGGATAGCCTTCCTCCTCGATGGTCGGAACGTCCGGCGCGGACGGATGGCGGAAGGTCGTCAGGGCCGAAATCGTCTTCAGCTCCTCCGGGTAACGATAGTGAATGCCGCCGGAAAACGCCGCCGCCACCTGGTTGCCGAGCAGCGCATTGATCATTTCGCTGCCGCTCTGCAGCGGAACGATATTGACGTCGATATCATTCTGCTTGCTCAGCGCCTGAATGTAGAGCCGCGCTTCGGGGCTCAACGCGCCAAAGCTGGAGCCGGGATTTTCCTTGGCCCATGCCAGATATTCGGTGAGGTTGTCGTACGGGCTGTCCTTGCGGGCGGCCATGCCGACCTGGAAGGCGGTAATCATGCCGGCATATTCGAAATCGTCCGCGGTGAAATTGATTCCCTCCATGATGAAGGGCGAGGTATTGACCACCGAGTTCGACTGGAACAGCATGGTGTAGCCGTCGGGCTTGGCCTTTGTCAGCTCACGCGCGGCGACAGCGCCGCCGGCGCCCGGTTTGTTGACGATATTGACCGGCTGGCCGAGTTGGTCGGACATCACCTGCGCGGCCGCGCGAGCAACCAGGTCGGTCTGGCCGCCGGCGCCGTAGCCCACCATCATGGTGATCGGCCGATCGGGATAGGCGTCTTCGGCAAAGACCACGCCCGAGAGACTGGCAAGGCTCAGGGCCGCACCGCTGAGAAGGCCGAAAAGCCCCCGTTTGGTAATCGATTTCATCGCTCATCCTCCCTTTTGATTGCGAGAAACGTCCCGGTCTTCCGGGTCAGTAAAATCATGCGCGTCATGCCTGCCGACCGATGCCGCCAGCTTGCTGCCATGGCCGATCCACCAGGCAACCACCACGGTCAGCACCAGAAAGACGAGCGCGATCGGGTGCTGCAGCAGATTGAGCGCGTTGTGATCGAGCAGTTGCAGCGACTGGCGGAAGCTCAGCTCCAGATTGGGGCCGATGACGAAGCCGATCAGGAAGGTGACGAAGGAAAAATCGAGCTTGCGTGCGAAGAACCCGACAACCGCGAAGGCGAGCATCACATAGATCGAGAAGATGCTGCCGGTTTCCATATAGGCGCCGATGCTGCACAGAAGCAGCACGCCCGGAATGATCAGCCGCATCGGCGCCTTGATGATCTGGGCGAACACGCGCTGGCCGAGATAGCCGATCGCCAGCATGATCACGCTGGCGCACAGCATCGCGGCATAGACATCGGCGACGAGGCGCGGCTGTTGTTTGAACATCAGCGGGCCGGGCGTCAGCCCGTGCAGGATGAAGGCGGCGATCAGGATCGCGGCGATGACGCTGCCGGGTATGCCGAGCGCGAAGAGCGGGATCAGGCTTGCGGGCACGACGGCGTTGTCCGCGCTTTCGGCGGCCGCCACGCCCTCGATCATGCCCGTGCCGAATTTCTCCGGCGTCTTGGAGGCCTTGCGGGTCGCGCCATAGGACATGAACGAGCCGACGCTGGCGCCAAGACCCGGCAATATGCCGACGACCGAACCGATCAGCGTGCCGCGCGCAATCGCGGGAAAGCAGCGGCGCCATTCAGACCACAGGATCACGCGGTCCTCGCGCCTGTCGCTGTCGCGGATCTGGCCGGTCGCGGAATCGAGCGTCTTGAGATTGCCCGCCTGCACCACCATTTCGGCGACCGCCAGCATGCCGATCGCCATCGGCACCAGCTTGATGCCGTCATCGAACTCCAGCAGACCGAAGCTCATGCGCGGCACGAAGGTTTCGGTCTCGAACCCGATCGTGGCGAAGAAGATGCCGAGCGCGCCGGCGATCAGCCCCTTGGTCATCGAGGTGCCGGAAAGCCCGCCGATGAAGGTGAGCGAGAACAGCAGGATCGCGCAGAGTTCCACCGGACCGATCAGAAGCGCATAGCGCGCCAACGGCGCGGCCAGCAGGATCAGGATGATGGTCGAGATGAAGTCGCCGATCACCGAGGCGAACAGCCCCATTTTCAGCGCCTTCTGCGCCTTGCCCTGGCGGGCCAGCGGATAGCCGTCCAGCGCGGTCGGCGCGGAAGACGGTTCGCCGGGCGTATTGAGCAGGATAGCGGAGACCGCGCTGCCCGCGCCGCTGCCCTTGGCGATGCCGATCAGCATGCCGATGGCCGCCGGCGGGGTGAGGTAGAAGGTCAGCGGAATGGCGACCGCCACGCCGGTGCCCTTGCCAAGCCCCGGCAGCGCGCCGACGACATAGCCGATGAACACCCCGAGCGCGACCCATATCAGCGTGGCCGGGTGAAGGACATCCTGAAAACCGAGAAGGATATGGCTCATAGAATGCCCGTCCCAAGCAGCTTGTAAAATAGCAGCCAGACCGCGATCAGCAGCCCGGCGGTCATGCCGATGATCACCAGCGGCCGCCGCTCGCCCAGAAGCAGCAGGCTCGCTGCCACCAGGAAGATGCCGCTGGCAAGCGGGGCGAGAAGCAGGTAGAGCGCGATCGAGATCAGGAACACCGCGCCGATCCTGACCAGCGCCAGCATTTCGCCGCGCGTGATCGTCGGCTCGGCATCCTCCGGCGAGGGCTTCGCGCGCAGATTGGAAAACGCCAGAAAGGCCGACAGCGCGACCACGACGACCATCATCATGTGCGGCACGAGTCGGGGCGACATCATGCCGTCAGGCCCCTCGCCGATCCCTTTCGGAATGATGAAGACAAGCGCAAACAGGCCCAGAAGAGCCAGAACAACGCCGGAAACGATATTGGCGCGTCTCAATTTTTCCTCCCGATCGGTGACGCGTTGGCGACAAACGCCTGCCGTCACTCTCCTCGGTTGCACTATCGCCGATCCAGCGAAAAGAAATAGTCGAAACTTCCTTCAATATGATAAGTTGTGTTTATGGCTAAGGCATCGAACCGTATCGACGGACTCCGTCTCAGACACCTGCGCGTCCTTGAACTGATCGACGAGCATCGCTCCCTGCGCGCCGTCGGGCAGGTCCTCAACCGGACCCAGCCCGCCGTTTCGCAAATGGTGAAGGATCTGGAATATGCCTTCGGCGTCGAACTGGTGGCGCGCTCCGTGCGCGGCGTCGGGCTGACGCCCGCCGGTCATGTCGCGCTGGAGCGGGCCCGTTCGGGGCTCTCCTCGCTTGACCAACTTGCGGCCGAGTTGAAGATCAGCCCGTCGCCGATCCTCAGGATCGGCACCAATCCGGCGCTGATCTTCAACCTGCTGCCCGCGACCCTCAGAATTCTCGACGCAGGAAACAATGCGGTCCGCTACCGCGTCTCGGCCGGTGTGGTCGGCGATATACTGCGCGAGCTCTGGGACGGCCGGATCGACTGTTATGTCGGACGGATCGACTGGAACCATATTCCCAAAACCGTGATGCCGTCGCTGCGCCACGATCCGCTGACGCACACCGACCTCGTGCTGGCCTGTTCGAAGAACCATCCTCTTGCGGGACGTTCCGATATCGACATTGCCGAACTGGCCGACTGGCCCTGGCTGCTGCCGCCGGCGGAAAGCAATAACCGCATCGCGCTCGAAACGGAACTGCGCAACCATGGCGTGATTCTTCCCCAGCCGATGCTGGAACTCAACGCCGGGCCCGGCTCGCTGCTCACGCTGACCCACGAAATGCAGGTGCTGACGCTCACGCCCCGTTTCATGCTCGAAAGCCGGCTCGCCGTCGGCGAGGTTGTTGCGCTCAATATTCCCGGTTTCGCGCTGCCCGAGATCCAGGTGGGGTTTGTCACGCTGGCCGAATACGAAACCATGGCCTCCGTCAGGAACTTCCGCCAGGCCCTGCGCCAGGCCGCCGAGGCGCTGACGGGTGAGCATGGCCGGCCCTGCCAGCTCGCCAATAGCGACCCGCTTTAATCTGGTTTAAAGCCCGCCCCTGCCTGTCTCCCCCATAATCGCAAACGTCTGGCGCGGCCCGCATTATTCGTCTAAAGGTCACGTTTCCCGTATATTAATTTCTTCTAAAGTGGCGAATGGAACTGCTTGCCGAACTGCGAAACAATACCAGCGACCTGCATCAGCGCCTCGATCGCGCGGTCAGCCGCACCCCGTTCGCCTCGCCCGAAGGCTATCAGCGTTTCCTGCTGATGCATGCCCGCGTGCTGCCGCAAGCCGAGCGCTGGCTTGCCGCCCAGCCGCTTTATGCGACGCTTCCCGGCGACAGGCTGCGCACGGCGGCGCTCGCGCGCGATCTTGAGGCGCTCGCGCTTTCAATGCCGGCAGGCGCTTGCGTTGCGGGCAACAGCAGCTCGGTCGCGGGTCTGGCCTATGTGCTGGAAGGCTCGCGGCTTGGCGCGCGTTATCTGCTCGGCCAGTTGGCGAAGGCCGGCGCGCCCTATCCCGTCGCCTTCCTGCGTCATGGCGAGGGCGAGGATCACTGGACATCTTTCCGGGCCTGGCTCGCCGCCCAGCCTGCCAACCAAAGCGCCGTCGCAACGGCCGTAACGTCAGCCAGGGCGCTTTTCGATGCCTATCTGGAGGCCGTTTGCCATCTTGAAGGAGCACAGGCGCAATGAACGACCGGGTCGATCTGACCAATTGCGATCGCGAGCCGATCCATCTTCTCGGCCGCGTGCAGGCCTTCGGCTTTCTGGTCGCCGTCGCGCCCGACTGGACGATCTCGCATGTCTCCGAGAACATCGGCAATTTTCTCGACGTTGCGGCAGCGTCGCTGCTTGGCCGGCAGGCAGAGGCGCTGCTTCCGGCGGACACGATCCATACCATCCGAAACGGGCTGCAATTCCTCAATCCGCATCGCGGCGTGGAGGTGATCTACGACCTCGGCATCGCCGGGTCCGCAAACCGGTTCGATGCTTCGGTGCACAGGTTCAACGACACCATCATCATCGAGTTCGAGCCCGCAACGCCGGTGGAGGGCGCGGCCACCGACATGGCCAATGTGCGCAACGCCATCGACCGCATGGCCGAGCTCCCGTCCTTTGCCGCGGTCTACAGCCACACCGTCCGCTTCGTGAAGCTGATCACCGGCTTCGACCGGGTGATGCTCTACAAGTTCGGCGCGGACGATACCGGCGAAGTGGTGGCGGAGGCCAGGAAGCACGATCTCGAACCGTTCCTGAACCTGCGCTATCCGGCCACCGACATTCCAAAACAGGCGCGCGCGCTCTATGTCGAAAACCCGATCCGGCTGATCGGTTCCGTTGCGGACGAAGGATCACCGATCCTTGCCCTTGACGGCGAGGTGCTGGACCTTTCGGGAAGCCGGCTCAGAAGCGTGTCGACCATCCATCTCGAATATCTGCGCAACATGAATGTCGGCGCCTCGATGTCGATCTCGGTGATCGTCAACGGCGCGCTGTGGGGGCTGATCGCCTGTCACCACGGCAAGACCCATGTTCCCTCGATGCGGCTTCGAAATGCCGCGCTGCTGTTCGGCCACATGCTGTCTCTGATCCTGCAGACGCGGCTTTCAGCCGACGAGCGCGCCAATGACGAGGTGGTGCACCGGCTGACGACGCATATTTCCCGCACGCTTTCGAAGGACGCCACCACGCCGGAACTGCTGCGGTCCTCCGCCGAATCCTTCGCCGACATTCTCAAGGCCGATGGCTACGCCGTGGTGCAGGAGAACAAGGTCGTGGTTGGCGGCGACGCGCCGGAGGCGGCCGATATCCTCGCGCTCTGCGACCATCTGAACGCGCTGCCCGGCAACGCCGTCTACGCCAATCACGAGATCGGCACATTCATGCCGGACGCGGAGCGCCTTGTCGCAAAGGCAGCCGGCGTGCTGTCGATCCCGATCTCGCGCTCGCCGCGCGACTATCTGCTGTTCTTCCGGGTCGAACTGATGCAGCAGGTCAACTGGGCCGGCAATCCGGAAAAGCCGGTGAGCTACGGCCCTAACGGCGCCCGGCTGACGCCGCGCAAGAGTTTTGAGACCTGGCAAACGACGGTGCGCGGCCAAAGCGTGCCGTGGTCCGCCGCCGATATCCGCGCCGCCTCGCAATTGCGGATCATGCTGCTGGAAGTCGTGCTGCGGCTGACGGAAGAGGCAGGGCGCGAGCGCAAGCTTGCCAACGAGAAGCAGGAACTGCTGATCGCCGAGCTCAACCACCGGGTCCGCAACATTCTGGGCCTGGTGCGCGGCCTGATATCGCAGACCAGCGTTGGTGCGATCTCCACCAGCGAACTGGTCGCCAAGCTCGATGGCCGGGTGCAGACGCTGGCCCGCGCCCACGACCAGATCACCCGCCACCACTGGGCCCCGGCCGCGCTCACGGAGCTGATCGAGGCGGAGGCGGAGAGCTACCTCCTCGACAGGAAGACGCGGCTGGAAACCACCGGCCCCAGCGTGCTTCTGACGTCGAAAGCCTATACCTCGATGGCGCTGGTGATCCATGAGATGATGACCAACTCCGCCAAATACGGCGCGCTGTCATCGGCGCGCGGCACGGTCAGGATCGACTGGAGCCTCGGCCCGGACGAAAGCCTCCAGATCGACTGGCGCGAGATCGGTGGTCCGCCGGTGAAAGCGCCAAAACGCCGGGGCTTCGGTTCGACGATCATAGAGCGAACCATACCGTTCGAGCTGTCCGGCCGGGCCGATATTTCCTATCGTCTGGAAGGCGTGACGGCCGCGTTCTGGCTGCCGGCCGAACATGTGGTTGCCGAGGAGCCGGAACCGGCGCCCGCAGCTGTTGAACAGGTCTCCGCGCCCACCGCCTTCACGCCACCGAAATCGGTGCTGGTGGTCGAGGACAATCTGATGATTGCGCTGGATGCCGAGATGATCTTCGAAAGGCTCGGCTGTCTGGAGACCGCCATCGCGCCGACGGTGGAAGCCGCGGTCGGCATGCTTGACCGGCGTGACAGCCCCTTCGACTTCGGCCTTCTCGACATCAATCTCGGCAACGAGACCAGCTTCGAGGTGGCGCGCCGGCTGAAGCGGGATGGCGTGCCCTTCGCGTTCGCCTCCGGCTATGGCGACAGCCTGACGCTTCCCGAAGACCTCGAGGATATCCGCATCCTGTCCAAGCCCTATGACAAGGACATGATCAGGGGGCTGTTCGGTTAATCGAGACCGGGAATGCCTCAGCGTTTCAGGCGCTTTTGAAGAACGGCCTCCAGTTCCGCCACCGCATCCTCATCCAGCCGGCCGATACTGCGCGACAGATGGTTGGCGAAGGCGGTGTGGGTGGAGGGTAGGCCGATCGTGTCGATCACGACGCGCGGATCGGACTGGTCGGCGATTTCGAAAAAAGCCTCGGCATCGTCCCAGATGATGTGGAAATAGCCGGCCACCCGCTGCAGGAAATCGAAGCTCGGCTTGCCGCGCCGTCCGTGTTCGAGCGCCGAGAGATAGGCAGGCGAAACGCCGATCGCCTCGGCCATCTGCTTTTGCGTGACGCCGCGTTTTGCCCGCAATGCGCGCACGGCATCGCCGAAGGGGGTCATGCCGCTCCTCCCTTCCGGCGCGAGAGACGGACATAGAGCGCGCCCTCGCCTCCATGGTGTCGGGCGGCGGTCTCATAGGAGGAAATCAGGGGGCGGAAATCCGGCAGAGAGAACCACAGCGGCACGGTGCGTTTCAGCACGCCGTCGCTGCCAAGCGAGGCCCCCTTGCCGGTGATCACCAGAATGTGGCGATGGCCGCGCTCATGGGCGCGGCGCAGAAAGGAGAGCAGCAGCGCATGCGCCTCGTCCTGAAACAGGCCGTGAAGATCGATGCGGGCATCGATGCCGATGCGCCCGCTGGCGAGCTTTCTTTTCACCGGCCGCTCCAGCGGATGGTGGCGCGGTTCCTTTGGCTGCCGGAGCGCAAGCGGCGAGACACCGGCGCGCGGCGGTTCGGCCTTTATGGGTGCGGGCGCCTTCGGGCTCATCATTTCCGCGAAACTCTCGGCGGACGGCTCGGGCCTTTCCGCCTTGCGGCCGGGAAGCGGCCGCGCCGTGCGGGCCACCTTGTTCCACAATTCGCGTTCCTCGGACGAGAGCTTGCGCCGGCTCATCAGTCGAACTCCCGTCAGGCGGCAGATGCCGCCGGATCAAAGCTTATTCGGAAGCCGTGGCGATCAGCTTCCAGTTCGGATCGCGCGCCTTGGTGTCGCGGGCGAAGGTCCAGAGATCCCGGATTTCCGCGATTTCCTCGGGGTCGCCGTCGACGACCTCGCCATCCTTGCCATAGGTGGCCGAGATCATCTGGCTGACGATACGGAGCGTGATCCGGGCTTCGGTCTTTTCGACCTCGGCCTCGGTAATCTCGGCCTTTTCGATGCCCACGAAATTCGCCCGCACCGTTTCGCCCTTGGCCTCGCGCTCGCTGATGGCGGCGTTGAAGCCGTCATAGACCTCCTTCGACAACAGGTTCTTGAGGCTGCGGCGATCACCCTCGGCAAAGGCCATCACGATCATTTCATAGGCCGAGCGCGCGCCCTTGAGGAAGGCGTCGGGATCGAACTGCGGATCGGCCGCGGCAATCGCCTGGAGGCCGGAATTGACGTCGCTTCCCGCCGGCGCGATCTTGTCGATCGCCGCCTTGCGTGCGGCTTCCTGTTCCTTCTCGACGCCCGGCAGCGTGATCACCTTGCCCTCGCCGCGCCCCGGCTCCAGCGCATCGGTGCGCGAACGCACCGGCGTCTGCTCGTAGCGCGGCTTTTCATTGCCGGTGCGCCGACCGAGAACGTTGCGGAGCTGGAAGAAAATCACCACAGCCGCAATCAGGAAGAAGAGGGTTATCAGATCGCTTGTGCCCATTTCGTCGTACCCGCCGCTTTCCTTGTTGTTTTCCTATCCCCATATAGACTTCACAGGGCCATGATTCAAATGTAACACATCGGATTATCAAGCGCATTTCCCATGGGCCGCGAAAACGGAAAGAAAGCCAGAAAAAACAAGCTGGAAAAGACAAGCCAGACAGGAAAACGACTTGCCGCTTCTTATTGCCATCATTCTCTACCCGTTCGTTGAAATCGCGGGCTTCATCATCGTCGGTCGCGCGATCGGCCTGTTTCCGACGCTCGGCCTGATCATGTTGACCGCCGTGATCGGCGCGATCCTGCTGCGCATCCAGGGCTTCAGCGTGCTGCAGAGGCTCAACCAGGATGTCCGCGACGGCGGCAATCCGGGCCGCGATCTCGTGCATGGCGGCATGATCGTGCTGGCGGGTATCCTGCTGCTGCTGCCCGGTTTCGTCAGCGATCTCTGCGGCTTCCTGCTGTTTATACCGCCGCTTCGCGATTTCGTGTGGAAGCGGATGAGCCGCAACATGGTTGTGGTTTCGCAGCGCTCCGCCGGGTTCAGCTACACGACGCGCGAGCCGCCGCGCCGCGAAGGCCCGCGCGAGGGGCCGAAAGTGGTCGATCTCGATGCAGACGATTTCTCCCACGACCCGGACCCGAATTCGCCCTGGGCAGGCAAGGGCAAGCCCGACGACGATGATAAGCCGAAATAGGCCGCAATGCGGGCCTTCAAGGCCCGAACGCCGGGGCGAAAGGGTTGTACGCCCGCCGACGAGATGCTAATTCGCACACAACGAAATCACTCGAAAGGACGCGCAATGGCCGAGGAAAACGGGGCGGCGGAAAAGAAACCGAGCCCATCGCTGAGCATTCTCACCCAGTACATCAAGGATCTTTCCTTTGAAAATCCGGGAGCTCCCGCCTCGCTGCAGAAGCGCGACGCCCAGCCTGCGATCAACATTTCCGTAAACGTCAATGCCAACCCGCTCGGCGACGATAATTACGACGTGCTGCTGTCGCTGAAGGCGGAAGCCAAGTCGAACGACAAGCCGATGTTCCTGTGCGAACTGGTCTATGGCGGCGTATTCCGCGTGGCCGGCTTCCCGAAGGAGCATGTGCTGCCGATGCTGTTCATCGAATGCCCGCGCCTGCTGTTCCCCTTCGCCCGCCAGATCGTCGCCGACGCCACCCGCAATGGCGGCTTCCCGCCGCTGCTCGTCGACCCGATCGACTTCGCGCAGATGTTCCAGAAGCGCATGGCCGAGGAACAGGCCCGCGCCAAGGTCCAGCAGCCGGCCAACTGATCGGCGGAGCACTTCCTGAATTGAAAAACCCGGTCGCGAGGCCGGGTTTTTTGTTGGGTACGCTCCTTGGCGACGATGGTGGCCGAGGAGCGTCGGCCCGGCTACGACGACCAGCCGGAGACCGATTTCACGGTCATGTATTCCTCCAGTCCCCAGATGCCGCCCTCGCGCGCGCCGCCCGAATGGCCGACGCCGCCGAAGGGCGATCCGGCGCCACGCGGCTGGCCATTCATCTCGACCATGCCGGAGCGCAGCAGCCGCGCCAGCCGGTTGCGCCGCGCGCCATCGCCGCTCTGGACATAATTGGTGAGACCGTAGCGGGTGTCGTTGGCAATCGCTACCGCCTCTTCCTCATCGGCAAACGGAATGATGCTGAGGACGGGGCCGAAAATCTCCTCGCGCGCGATGGTCATATCGTTGTCGACATCGGCGAACACAGTCGGCTGGACGAAATAGCCGCGGTTGAAGCCGGCCGGCAGGCCGGTCCCGCCCGCGACCAGCCGCGCGCCCTCGCGAATGCCGGTATCGATCAGATCCTGGATCTTGTCGAACTGCCCCTTGGAAATGACCGGTCCCATATGCGCGCCCTCGGCCGATGACGGGCCGACCGCGATCGCACTGGCCGCCGCGCGCGCCTTGTCCACGGCGGTCTCGTAGACCGAACGCTCGACCAGCATCCGGGTTGGCGCGTTGCAGTTCTGGCCGCTGTTGATGAAGCATTGGCGCACGCCGCGCGCGACGGCGTCCTCGTCGGCATCGGCAAAGATGAGGTTGGCGCCCTTGCCGCCCAGTTCCAGCGCGACGCGTTTGAAACTGTCGGCCGCGCCGCGCATGATGCTGGCGCCGGCGCGAGTCGACCCGGTAAAGCTGATCATGGCGACATCGGGATGCTCGACGAGCCGCGCGCCCGCGGTCGCGCCGTCGCCCTGAACAAGGTTGAAGACGCCGGCGGGCGCGCCGGCCTCGTGAATGATCTCGGCCAGCAGGTTGGATGACAGCGGCGCGAGTTCCGACGGTTTCAGCACCATGGTGCAGCCGGCAAGAAGCGCCGGTATGACTTTCAGCGCGACCTGGCTCATCGGCCAGTTCCACGGGGTGATCAGGCCGACGACGCCGATCGGCTGCATCAGAATGCGGTCATCCGGCGCATGCGGCCCGAGCGGCCTTACGAAATCGAAATGCTCCATGGCGGTGAGAAAACTGGTCATGTGGCGCAGGCCGGCCGCCGCCTGACGAGCGCGGGCAAGCTCGATCGGAGCGCCCATTTCCTGAGAGATGACGCGCGCCATCTCTTCGCTGCGGCCGGCATAGATATCGTGGATGCGCCTGACGAGCGCGATCCGGTCGGCCGGATCATTCGCCGCCCATGCCGGAAAGGCGCGTTTGGCGGCCGCCACCGCGGCATCGACCTCGGCTTTTCCGGCAAGCGCCACCGTGCCGAAGGGCTGTTCGGTGGTGGCGTCGATCAGCGTATGGCTCGCTGTCGAAGCGGATGGCGTCCAGCGACCATCGATATAGAAATTGCTGAGTTCAAGCATGGCTTGTTTCCCTTCCTTTGGCGCGGTCATACCGGATCTTCCAGCGCCAGTTCCGGCACCGGCGCGGCGTCGAAGAAATGGATCGAATCGACATGAAGATGGATGGTGTCGCCCGGCTCCGCATCCGTGCGCCCGCGCACCAGGATGCGGATCACCTCGTCGGCAAGCCGGGCCGTGATCTGGGTTTCGGAGCCCGTCGGCTCGACAATCGTGACGATCGCCGGCCAACCGCTTTCGGCAAGCGCGAAATGCTCGGGCCGGACGCCGACGGTGACGCGCTGCCGCCCCTTCGGATCGGCGGCGGGCAACGGCAACACCCGCCCGTCGGCAAGCCTGAGCCCGTTCCCGGCGACCATATCGCCCTGCAGGAAGTTCATCGGCGGCGAGCCGATGAAGGCCGCGACGAACAGGCTGGCCGGCTTGTCGTAAAGCTCCAGCGGCGGGCCTTCCTGCTCGATCACGCCGCCGTTCAGAACCACCACCCGATCGGCAAGCGTCATCGCCTCGATCTGATCATGGGTCACATAGATGGTCGTGGTCTTCAGCCGCTGATGCAGCTCCTTGATCTCGGAGCGCATCTGCACCCTGAGCTTGGCATCGAGATTGGAGAGCGGCTCGTCGAACAGGAAGACATTGGGATCGCGCACGATCGCGCGGCCCATGGCGACGCGCTGGCGCTGGCCGCCGGACAATTGCCGCGGCTTGCGCTCAAGCAGGGGCTCGAGCCCGAGAATGCGCGCGGCATCGCCGACGCGCCGCTCGATCTCCGGTTTCGGCACCCGCCGTTGTTTCAGCGCGAAGCCCATATTGTCGCGGACATTCTTGTGCGGATAAAGCGCATAGTTCTGGAACACCATGGCGATGTCGCGATCCTTCGGGGCGACATGGTTGACCACGCGGTTGCCGATCACGATGTCGCCGCCGGTAATGCCTTCAAGGCCGGCGATCATTCTGAGCAGGGTGGATTTTCCGCACCCGGAAGGACCGACCAGCGCGACGAATTCGCCATCCTCGATATCGATCGAGACGCCGTGCAGCACCTCGACGGCACCGTAGGACTTGCGCACATTGCGGATTTGAACCGTACCCATTCCAAAACTCCTCCCTTTGCCGCCCCTTCCGGCACGGCTGATTTATGGCGCGGAAGCGCGGCGGCCTTCGGCCCGCCGGTTCGCACCCTTGGCCGGCGCAGCCTCGATCAGGTCGATCAGGAAATCGCCGGTGTTCTTTTCGTGCTGGTTCACCAGCGCGGACGCAGCGGTGAAATTACCTTCGCGCAGCCGGTCGCGGATGGCCTTATGCTCCTCCAGGGCATCGGCGAGCCGCCCCGGCTGCGGCGGAATGCCATGGCGTTGCGCCGACATCAGGCCATGCATGTTCTCGAGCAGCCTGCGGCACCAGGGCGATTCCGGGTTGTCGCAGAGCAGCAGGTGAAACTCGTAGTTCTTGGCCCCGAACAGGTCGAAATCCTCGGTTTCCAGCGCCGTGGCCGAGATCGCGATATTCTCGTCGATCTTCGCCAGCCGCTCGGCGTTGAAGTTTCCAGCGCCAAGCTCCACCGCGAGCCCGCAGATCAGGCCGCGCAAGGCGCTGATCTCACGGATCTGCTCGGCGCGCAGGCCCTGCACCACGGCGCCGATATGGTTCTGCACCTCCAGCCAGCCATCGGAGGCCAGGCTGCGGATCGCCTCGCGGATCGGCGTCTCGCTGATGCCGAGCGCGAGCGACACTTCCCGCGTGGTGATCCTGTCGCCCGGCCCGACCGTTCCGGAAAGCACCATCTCCTGGATATGCTGCCGGGCGTGTTCGGCCTTGGTCATGTAGGTCTTGGGGTGGTCCATGGTTTCCGTCCAGTTCCGGTTTTGAGGCTCCGGCGCAATTATCCCTTGGTCGCGCCGTCCGCCAAGCCCTTGATCAACCACTTCTGCACCAGAAGGGCGAAGATCACCACCGGAACGACGGTGATCGTGCCGACGGCGGTGAGCGCGCCCCAGTTTGCGCCGTTGACCGTGTCGCCCGCAATGCCGGCGATCGCGACCGGTATGGTCGAGGCGTTGCGGTTGGTGAGCACGAGGGCGAACAGCAGTTCCTCCCAGGCGAGGATCATGCTGAAGATCAGGGTCGACAGCAGGCCGGGCAGTGAGATCGGCAGGATGATCTTGAAGAAGGCGCCATAGCGCGAGCATCCGTCGATCATGGCGGATTCCTCAAGCTCCTTCGGCAGCGACAGGAAGAAGCTGCGCATCAGCCACATCACATAGGGAATCAGGAAGGTGCTGTAGGCAAGGATCAGGGTGATGTGCTTGTCGGTCAGCCCGAACTTGCGCGCGACCAGGAACATCGGCACCGCCAGCGCGATCGGCGGCACGCCACGCGACAGCAGGATCAGAAGCCCGATCGTGCCGGCCCCGCGCAGCCGTATGCGGGCAAGCGCGTAACCCGCCATAGTGCCGACCACGATCGACAGCAGCCCGGATCCGGTGGCGACGATGACGGTGTTGATCAGCCGCCGGACGATATCGGCGCGCGCGATATATTCCTTGTAGGTCGCAAGTGTCGGCGTGAAGAAGAAGGTCGGCGGATTGGTGAAGATATCCACCTGCTGCTTGAACGAGGTCAGCACCATCCAGTAGATCGGAAACAGGAAGAACAGGCTGACGATGATGGCGGCGGCGATCCGCAGCCTGTGCCCGAAGGCGCCTGCGGGCGCTGACGATGAGACGGGGGCGCTCAAAACAGTTCCTCCAGTTTGCGGCTGCCGCGCAGGAAAATGCCGGTCAGCACCATGGTCAGGATCAGCACGATGACGGCCATCGCCGCCGACTCGGCAAAGCGCAGCGAGCGGAACGCCTCCTCGTAGATGAACAGGTTGATGACGTTGGTGGCCTTGCCCGGCCCGCCATAGGTGGCGGCCAGCACGATGTCGAACATCTTCACCGCGCCGAGCCAGCGGATGACGAAGGTGGCCGCGATCACCGGCACCAGCAGCGGCACGGCGACGGACCAGAGCGTGGACCACCAGCCGGCGCCGTCGATCTTGGCGGCCTCGAACACATCCTTCGGCAGGGCAAGCAACGCGGCGGTGGCGATCAGCACGATGAACGGGGTCCAGCGCCATGTGTCGATGATGATGACGGAGGCCATGGCGAGCCTGGCGTCGCCGAACCAGTCGAGCGGGCCGAGGCCGACAAGGCCGAGCCAGTAATTGGCAATACCCCAGAGCGGATCGAGGATCATCCGCCACATGCCGCCGGCGACCACGGGGGCGACCACCATGGGAATGATGAACAGCGCGCGCAATATGCCCCGGCCCCACCATTCGGCATTGATCAGATAGGCGATGCCGAAGCCGAGCACGACCTGCAGCGGCAGGGCAATCACCAGATAGATCAGCGTGACCTTCAGCGATTCCCAGAACCGGTAGTCGCCGATCACCTCGCGGTAATTCTCCCAGCCGACCCATTGATCGGCGCTGAAGCTCGCAAGATCGAAGGAGGAGAAGCTGATCTCGATCGTGTAGAAGATCGGATAGGCCAGCATGACCACCAGCACCAGCATGCTCGGCATCAGGAACGACCAGCGGGTCAGAAGGTCGGCAAGCGCATGCCGCCGGGCATGGCGCGCGGCCCCGCCGCCTGCGGCATCGCGGCGCGATACGGTCTCTGTCGTCATCCCGGTCTCCTCCCTCATGCTTCCTCGTCCTTTCCGCCCGTCATCCGACGGGGTCTTTCTCGCTGTCGCCGCGGCGCGCTTCGTTCAGGGCGCACGCCAGATCGGCCCGCGCGCCCGCACGGGATCAAGCAGCGACAAGTCCCCTTCCTCCACCGCATAGCCTTCCGGAAACGGCGGACGGACCTCGATGCCGATCGATGCCATGACCCGGTCATCGCGATAATAGCAACGCGCAGTCACGGCCTCGATGACGCTGGCAAGTGCGGGCTCATCGGCGCGAAATTCCTGCAGAACCGCCGCCTGTTCCGCGCGCGAAAGCGCCGCGAAGCCTGCTCCGGCGCGCGTCTCGACCGCTGCGAGCGCCTCGGCGAGCGCCTGCCGGTCGCGGCCGACCGAGCGTAGGATATCGGCATAGATCGCCGGATCATCGGCGCCGGGCACGCCGTGGCGCGCGCTTGCCGGGATCATGTGCCCGACGATCGCAAGCAGCGTCCCGTCGTTATCATCGAAGGGCGGGGTTTCCGCCTGGTCTGTCATCGTCTGTGTCATGGCCGGTTCAATCGAAAAGCTCGTAGAGGCGGGTCTTGATCTGATCGGCGACATAGAGCGCCACCGCCTGGATCGTCGAGGTCGGGTTGACGCCGCCGGAGGTGACGAAAACGCTGCCGTCGACGATGAACAGGTTCTTCACATCGTGGCTGCGGCCCCATTCGTTGACGACGGAGCGCTCCGGGTCCGTGCCCATGCGGGCGGTCCCCATCAGATGCCAGCCGGCATAAGGCAGCGGCGCGCGGGTGGTGATGTCGCGCGCGCCGGCGGCCTTCAGGATTTTGACGCCGCGTTCCACCGAATGGTCGAGCATCAGGCGCGAATTCTCGCTCAGCCGGTAGCTGATCTTCGGCGCGGGAATGCCGTTTGCGTCCTTGAGATCGGGATCGAGCGTGACGCGATTATGCTCCTCGGGCAGATCCTCGCAGATCGCCAGCATGCCGGCGCTGTGGCCGAACAGGCGGCGGAAGGCATCGTGATGGTCCTCGCCCCAGGGCAGCAACCCATCCGCCATGCCGGTCGTCGCGGTGCGGACTGGGCCCATGCCGCGCGAAAACTGATAGCAATAGCCGCGCACGAAGCCGCGCGCCGCTTCGGTCTCGTAGAACTCATGGCTCCAGATGCAGATCGGCGAGCCGCGATGGCCATCCATCGGCTGGTCGAAATGGCCGCGTATCTGGGCATAGGGGTGGAGCATCAGGTTGCGCCCGACAAGGCCGCTGGAATTGGCGAGGCCGTTCGGAAAGCGGCCGGACGCCGAGTTCAGCAACAGGCGCGGCGTACCGATGCCGTTGCAGGCAAGGATCACGATCTCGGCCGGCTGGAAATGCTCCTTGCCGTCCGCGTCGAAATAATGAGCGCCCGTCGCCATGCCATCCGGACCGGTCTCGATCCGGCTGACGCGACAGCGCGGCCGTATCTCGACGCGCGCGCGCTGCGCCTCCGGCCAGTAGGTCAGATCGGTCGTGCCCTTGGCGCCCTGGGCGCAGCCGGAGCCGCATTGCCCGAGATTTATGCAGGGCGCCCGGCCCTCATATTCGCGCGTCGCGATCGCCGCATCCGACGGCCACCAGTGCCAGCCGAGATCGTTCAAGGCCTTGCCCAACACCTGACCCGTGCGGCCAAGCGGGATCGGCCCCATGACCTGATCTTTCTCGGGATAGGCCGGATCGCCCGCCAGGCTGGCAACGCCCATCATTCGGTCGTTGAGGGCGAAGAAAGGTTCCAGCGTCTCGTAGTCGATCGGCCAGTCATCGGCGACGCCATCCAGACTACGGACCCTGAAATCGGAGGGGTGGAGCCGGGGATAATGCCCGGCATAGAGGATCGTGCCGCCGCCGACGCCATTGAAATTGGAGATCTTGATCGGCGAATCGTCGTCATTGACCGGGTAGTCGGCGGAGAGCCGCCGCCGGTTGGGGCTGAGGGCGAAGTCCTCCGTCAGGCGCGCCTCCCAGTCCCGCCCGTTGCTGGGGAAGTCGGAGGTGTTCTGCCAGTCCCCCTGATCCAGGCACAGGATACGCATCCTGGTATCGGCCAGGCTCCAGGCCATGGCCGCGCCGGACGCGCCGGCGCCGATGATCAGGACATCCACTTTCTCATTCATGATCGAAGCCCGGGCCTCCCCTCAACCGCCATTATACCGAAAGCTTCGAGGCTTCGGTACGCTGCCACATGCCAGCACCCGGAACCGGCGGATGGTCGGCAAGCGCCGCCTCGATCGGCTCCGTGCCCCAGCCCGGCCTGTCGGGAAGGATGAGATAGCCGTCCTGGAATTCCGGCAGGTGGGTGAAGATTTCCGCATCCCAGCCGATCCGGTCGATATCGGTTTCCATGATCGCCAGGTTCGGCACCGCCGCGCAGAAATGCGCATTCATCATCGTGCAGAGATGACCATAGAAATTGTGGCAGGCGACATTGGTCTCGTAGGCCTCCGCCGCGGCGGCGATCTTCATCGACTGCCAGACGCCGTTCCACGGCGTATCGATGATCGCGACATCGACGGCCTGGGCGCGGAAGAAGGGCAGGAACTGCTGCAGCCCGATCAGGGTCTCGCAGGAGGCGATCGGGTGCCGGCTCTGCGAGCGGATATAGGCCAGCGCCTCGGGATCGAGCGTATCGAGTTCGACCCAGAACAGGTCGAGGTCGTCGATTTCGCGCAGGATCTTCAGATAGCCGTCGGTCTTGGCGTTGAAATTGAGATCGAGCAGCATGTCGATGTCGGGACCGGCCTCGGCGCGCATGACCTCAAGGTGACGACGAAGGCCCTCAAGCGTCTTGCGCTCGACATTGCGCCCGGTCTCGTAGGGACGGCCGAAGCCGGGCGACCAGGGCTCGATCTTATCCTCGGCGTCATAGCGGAAGATATTGGTCTTGAGCGCCGAAAATCCCTTCTCGCCGACTTCGCGGGCGATCTGCTTCACGCCCTCGATATCGGTGATGCCGGGCGAGAAATGCTGCGTGCGGGTGCGATAGGAAACGCAATGCGACCAGTAGACCCGGATCCTGTCGCGCACCTTGCCGCCGAGCAGGACATGGCAGGGCACATCCAGCGCCTTGGCCTTGATGTCGAGAAGCGCATTCTCGATCGCTCCCAGCGCCTGGCCGACCACGCCGCCGGAACCGGGCCGGGTGACATTGCGCAGATCCTCGCGGATATGCTCGTGAAGCATCGCGCTCTTGCCGATCATGCGCGGCGCGATCTGGTTGATCGCCGCGCCGACGCCAGGCGAGCCGAAATACTCGTCGAACTCGCTCCAGCCGACGATCCCGTCCTCGGTGGTGATCTTCAGGAAATTGTAATTGCGCCAGGAATTGCTGCAGGACAGCGTCTTGACGTCACTGATTATGGCCTTCGTTGGCATCATGGTCCTCAGTCGGTATGGGCGCGGATGACTCCGACCCAGGCATTCGATGCCGAAAGCATCGACACGATCGCGATTGCACCGCGTCTCCGCCGGCAAAAGCTGTTGTAAAATTCTGGAAGGTTGGCGGCAGATGCGGGAAGGGCCCGCATCCGTCTTGTCTGCTTGGCTGAACGGCCTAGTTCAGCACCCTGGAGATCTTCTTGGAGGCGGTATCGAGCGCCTCCTGCGGGGATGCCTGGCCGGCAAGCGCGCGGGCCACTTCATCGGCAAGCACCTGCTGGGCGGCATCCGATTTCGGGCTGCGGATGCGCCACATCTTGCCCTCTTCGGCAACCTCATAGGCGTTCTGCAGTGTGGCATAGACCGGCGCCAGCCAGGGTTCGCTCGGCTCTCCGGAAAGCGTCGACTTGCGGGCCGGGAACGAGCCGACCAGCGCGGCATTGACGCTTTCGCCCTCCTTCGAGGTCAGCCACTGGAGGAAGGCCCAAGCCGCCTCGGGATGTTCCGTCTTGCTGCTGATGCCGGCAATCCAGATGCCGCGATGGGTGCCGGCGCGGACATCGCCGACCGGAAGCACCTGGATACCGATCTCATCGGTGGTGAGCGTCGTCGACTGCGGGTCGACTGCGGTCGACTTGTAGACGCTGCCCCAGGTGATCATGTTTGCGACCGCGCCCTGACGGAAGGCCTGGAGCGATTCCGAGAAGCCGTGGCTGAGGCCGCCGGGCGGCGCGTAGTCGAGCAGGCGCTTGTGAGTTTCGAGTGACGCGACGCCGATATCGTTTGCAAAGGCGGGATTGCCGTCATCATCGAGCAGGCTGCCGCCATTGGCGTTGAGGATCGACTGCCAGATGGTCGGCGTCAGCGGGTCGCGCACGAAATAGGTATCGATCGCCCAGGCATCGACCTTGCCGTCGCCATCGGTATCCTGAACCAGCTTCGGCGCATTCTCGAAAAACTGCTCCCAGGTGAGTTCCGGCGTCGGCTCGGGCACGCCCGCCTTGTCGTAGAGCGAGCGATTGTAGAACATCAACAGCATGTTGGAGCGGACCGGAACGGCATATTGGACGCCCTGCCATTCGCCGGCGGCAAGCGGCGCGGCGTTGAAATCGGCCCAGTCGTAATCCGCGTCGGTGATCGCGGCGATCTCGTCTCCCTTGAGATCCATCAGTGCGCCGATCGAGGCGAGCTGCGGCACCCACGGGTCGTCTGCCAGCAGGATATCATATTCCGGATCGGGGCTGGTGGCATCGAGCATCATCTTGGCGAGCAGTTCCGTATAGGGAACGCCATCGATGCGGACCTCGACATTCGGAAACTTCTTGTTGAATTCCGGAACCAGAATGGTCTGCCAGGTATTGGCGAATGCCTCATTGGCCATGATCTTGATTTCGACCGGGTCGCCCGGCGAACCGAGGCCATCCTGCGCCTGGGCCAGCCCCAGTGGCATTGCCGCCAGCACCAAAGACGTGGCCATCCCCTTGAGCACGCGCCTCCTCGCGGCGCGCTGTCCTTTTATCATGCCTTTCACGACTTACTCCTCCTCCGCGTTGCATGTTCTATATTCTATAGAATATTGAAATTGCGTTCGTCAAGCGCCCGCGGAACGGGTTTTCCGCAATCGCTGAATGGTCACGTCACGACGGAGCCGGGCGCAGGGAGACACAAACCGAACGCCCCTTATGAGCGCCCAGGATCTGAGATAATTTTGTAAAATCAGTAAGGTAAGCGGCGGTGCCGGCCTATCGGTCCGACGTTTGCCGGCGCGGGTTCATCCATGGCTCGGCGTTTTCGGGCGCAAGCGGGTGGCGGCCGAGGATGTGGTCGCTGGCCTTTTCGCCGACCATGATCGACGGCGCGTTGAGATTGCCGTTGGTGATGCGCGGGAAGATCGAGCTGTCGGCAACGCGCAAGGCTTCAACGCCGATGACCCGGCATTCGGGATCGACCACCGCCATCGGATCGCTGGCTGAACCCATCTTCGCCGTGCCGCAGGGATGGTAGGCGCTTTCGGCATGCTCGCGGATGAAACCGTCGATCTCGTCGTCGCTCTGGACGTCGGCACCGGGCTGGATTTCCTTGCCGCGATAGGGATCGAAGGCGGGTTGCGCGAAGATTTCGCGGGTCAGCCGCATGCAGCGGCGGAAATCGGCCCAGTCTTTCTCATGGCTCATATAGTTGAACACGATCCTCGGGTCTTCCGCCGGATCAGCGCTCTTCAGCGTGATTTCACCGCGGGACGGCGAGCGCATCGGCCCGACATGGGCCTGGAAGCCGTGGCCTTCCGCCGCCGCCTTGCCGTCATAGCGCACCGCCATCGGCAGGAAATGATACTGGATATCCGGATAATCGACGCCGGCCGCCGAGCGCAGGAAGGCGGCGCTTTCGAACTGGTTCGAGGCGCCGATGCCGTTCTTGAAGAACAGCCATTGCGCGCCCGCCAGCGCCTTGCCGAACAGGTTCCAGTGCTTGTAGAGCGTGATCGGCTGGGTGCTGGCCTGCTGGATATAGACCTCCAGATGGTCCTGCAGGTTCTTGCCGACGCCGGGACGGTCGGCGACCACCGGAATATCATGCTCGGCGAGTTCCGCCGCCGGGCCGATGCCGGAAAGAAGCAGCAGTTTCGGCGTGTTGATCGAGGAGGCGGCGAGGATGACCTCGCGGCGCGCCCTGACCGTTTCAACCCTGCCGCCGCGCTCGATCTCGACGCCGATGGCGCGGCCGTTCTCGATGATCACCTTGCGGGCGAAGCAGCGGATCAGGTCGAGGTTGTCACGCTTCAGCGCCGGCTTCAGATAGGCGTTCGCCGCCGACCAGCGCCGCCCTTTCCAGACCGTCTGCTCCATCGGTCCGAAGCCTTCCTGCTTCTCGCCGTTATAGTCCTCGGTCAGTTCGAAACCGGCCTGTTTTCCGGCCTCGACAAAGGCGTGAAACAGCGGGTTCTTGCGCGGGCCGCGGGTGACATGCAGCGGGCCGGCATTGCCGCGCCAGGACGGATCGCCGCCATGGCCGCTGTCATGCCAGTTTTCCATGCGCTTGAAATAGGGCAGGACATCCGCATAACCCCAGCCGGCAGCGCCGGTTTCCGCCCAGTGGTCGAAGTCCATCGCGTGGCCGCGCACATAGACCATGCCGTTGATCGAGGACGATCCGCCGATCACCTTGCCGCGCGGGGTGGCGAGCCGCCGGTTGCCGAGGTTGGGCTCCGGCTCGGAGCTAAAACCCCAGTCATAGCGCTTCATGTTCATCGGATAGGAAAGCGCCGCCGGCATCTGGATGAACGGCCCGATATCCGTGCCGCCATATTCCAGCACCAGCACCGAATATTTCCCGTCCTCCGACAGACGATAGGCCATCGCCGCGCCCGCGGAACCCGAACCCACGATGACAAAATCTGCTTCAGCCAATTTAGACCCTTTCATTGCCGCGGTGGGCGAGTGTTTCACAGCCACACCGCTTTCAATCACCATCCTCCCCTTTATCTCCGCGTCATCCTCGGGCTTTTGACCCGAGGATCCATGCTGCCTCCGCCCGTATGAGTGGATCCTCGGGTCAAGCCCGAGGATGACGCCGAAGGAGAAGGCGGGCGTCCATCACAAAAGGAATCACGGGGAGTGCGACAATTGCACCGCCCGGCAGCGCCTCACTTCTCAATACGGGCTATCCACCCCGCCCAACGCCACATGCACCGTCTTCACCTGCGAATAGAACTCCATCGCCGCCCGTCCGTTCTCGCGGCCAAAGCCCGAATGCTTCACGCCGCCGAAGGGGATTTCGACGGGGGTCAGGTTATAGGTGTTGATCCAGCAGATGCCGGCCGCGAGCCTGCCCGCAACCCGGTGCGCGCGGGAGATATCCTTCGTGAACAGACCGGCGGCCAGGCCGAATTCCGTGCCGTTGGCGCGTTCGATCACCTCGTCCTCGGTGTCGAAGGCGAGCACGCTCATCACCGGGCCGAAGATTTCTTCGCGCGCGATGGTCATGTCATCGGTCACGTCGGCGAACACGGTCGGTTCGATATAGCTGCCGTTTGCAAAGGCCTCACCGCCCGGCACGCCGCCGCCGATGACAAGCCGCGCGCCTTCCGCCTTGCCCTTTTCGATATACCCCATCACCTTTTCGCGTTGGCCTTCGGAGATCAGCGGGCCGAGATGGGTGTCGGGATCGAGCGGATCGCCGAGGCGGATCGCCTTGGTGCGCTCGGCAAGCCGGGTCAGGAATTTTTCCAGAATCGATTTCTGCACGAACACGCGGGTGCCGTTGGAGCAGATCTGGCCGGTGGAATAGAAATTGCCGAGCATCGCGCCGCCGATCGCGTCTTCGAGATCGGCATCCTCGAACACCACCAGCGGCGACTTGCCGCCAAGCTCCATCGTCACATGGCGCATGCCGGAGGCGGCCGCGGCGTAGACCTTGCCGCCGGTCGGCACCGAGCCGGTCAGCGAGACCTTGGCAGTATCCTTGTGCGTGGCAAGCGCCGCCCCGACATCGCCGAAGCCCTGAACCACGTTGAACAGCCCCTTCGGCGCGCCGGCCTCGATGAAGATCTCGGCGAGCTTGAGGGCGCAAAGCGGCGTCATTTCGGAGGGCTTGAACACCATCGCATTGCCGCAGGCAAGCGCGGGCGCCGCCTTCCAGCAGGCGATCTGGGTCGGATAGTTCCACGCCCCGATGCCGACGCACACGCCAAGCGGTTCGCGCACCGTATAGGCGAAGGCATTGCCCAGCGGCACGCTCTCGCCGGACAGCGAGGCGGCTTGCGCGGAAAACCATTCGAGGCTGTCCGCCCCCGAACTGGCGTCGGCCACCAGCGTTTCCTGTATCGCCTTGCCGGTGTCGAGGGTTTCGAGTTCCGACAGCGCTTCATTGCGCACACGGATGATATCGGCGGCGCGGCGCAGCACCCGGGCACGTTCGACCGGCAGCCATGACGCCCATTCCTGCTGGGCGCGGACGGCCGAGGCCATCGCCTGATCGATGATCGCCGGCGTTGCGCTGTGGAGCTTGGCGATCACCTCGCCGGTCGCGGCATAGCGGCTTTCGAACGCCTTGCCGGCCGCGTCCTCCACATAGGCGCCGTCGATGAAATGGCTTGCTTTCGGCTGAGCCCGCATAACTTACTCCCCTCGCGGCCAGCGCTGGCTGGCCTCGAGTATGTTGAGATCCATGTGATTGCGCATGAAGCGCTCGGAGGCATCCTTGAAGGGCTGGAAGTCCCAGGGACGATACTGCCCGGCGCGCAGCGCCTCATAGACGACATGGCGGCGCGCCTGGCTTTCGCGCACCTCGTCGTCATAGGCCTTCATGTCCCAGAACTGCCGCACCTTGGCGGCGAAATCCGCCGCCGTTTTGGCATGGGCCGGATCGTCGGCGAGATTGTTCAGCTCATGCGGATCGGCCTCAAGGTCGAAGAGCTGGGGCGGGTCGAGCTCGCAGTGGTTATATTTGAACCGGCCCTCGCGGATCGAGACCAGCGGGGCCTGAGAAGCTTCGGCGGCGTATTCCATCCGCACCGGCAGCTTGCGTTCAGCGCCGGCTGCGATCGGCAGCAGGCTTTCGCCATCGACCCAGGGTTCGATTTCGCCCAGATCAACGCCGGCGATATCGGCAAGCGTCGGCGTGATGTCGATCGAGGAGGCCGGCGTCTTGACGAGGCCGGGTTCGATGCCGGGCGCTGCCACCATCAGCGGCACCCGGGCCGAGCCATCGTAGAAGCACATCTTGTACCACAGCCCGCGCTCGCCCAGCATGTCGCCATGGTCGGAGACGAACACGATCGCGGTATCCTCGCCGAAGCCGACGCTGTCGAGCGCTGCGAGAATTTCGCCGATCTTGTCATCGATATAGGAGACATTGGCGAAATAGGCGCGCCGCGCATTGCGGATATCCTGCTTGTCGATCGTGGCCTTGTGCCAGTCATTGGCGTCGAGAATGCGCCTGGCGTGATTGTCCTGCTGATCGTAATCGAGCGTGTCGATTTCGGGGTCGAGATGGTCGCAATCCTCGTAGAGGTCCCAGTATTTCTTGCGCGCCACATAGGGGTCGTGGGGATGGGTGAAGGACACGGTCAGCATGAACGGCCGGTCCTCCTTGCGGCGGCCGAGATCGTAGATCTTGCGCACCGCCTCATAGGCGACTTCGTCGTCATATTCGAGCTGGTTGGTGATCTCGCCGATGCCCGCACCCGTGACCGAGCCCATATTGTGATACCACCAGTCGATCCGCTCGCCGGGCTTGCGGTAATCCGGCGTCCAGCCGTAATCGGCCGGGTAGACATCGGTGGTCAGCCGCTCCTCGAAACCGTGCATCTGGTCGGGTCCGACGAAATGCATCTTGCCGGAAAGCGCGGTCTGGTAGCCGGCGCGGCGCAGATGATGGGCATAGGTCGGGATATCGGGCGCAAACTCCGCGGCATTGTCATAGACGCGGGTGCGGCGCGGAAGCTGGCCGGCCATGAACGAGGCCCGCGCGGGCGCGCAGAGCGGCGAGCCGGTATAGGCGTTCTGAAACCGCGCCGAGCGGGCCGCGAGCTTCTTCAGGTTGGGGGTATGCAGAAAATCGGCCGGGCCGTCGGGAAACAGCGTGCCGGCAAGTTGGTCGACCATCAAAACGAGAATGTTCGGTCGCGCACTCATGAGGACATCTCCTTGGCGAGCGTGAGTTCGAGATATTCCAGCGTCATGGCGACGGCATCGCCCCGGCTCATGCCGAAATCCTTCAGCGCGGCGCGCAGGTAAAAGCCGTCGATCAGGGAGCCGAGCCCGGTGGCGATCCGCCGGGCGGCTTCGAGGGGCACAAGCTGGCGCAGGGCATAGACCAGGTTGGAGCGCAGCCGCGCTTCGTAGATCGCCAGAAGCCGGCTGGCATCGCCCTTGCGCTGGGCCTGGACGTAAAAGGCGAGCCATGCAGCCACAACCGCCGGGTCGAACTGGTCCGGCCCGAACGAGGCCTCGATGATCGCCTCGAGCCGCTCTCTGGGCGTGGCCGCATCCTTGTAGCGGGCCTTGACCGAGCTGCCGAACTCGTCAAGGATACGGCGCATGGCCGCAAACAGGATCTTTTCTTTGGAGCCGAAATAGTGATGCGCGAGCGCAGGCGAAACGCCCGCCCGCTTGGCGATCTTGGCGACCGTAACCTCGACCATGCCGACTTCGCCGACTTCGGTGATGGCCGCACGTACAAGCGCTTCGCGACGTATGGCTTCCATTCCGATCTTAGGCATTGGCTTGACCCGCTGAAAAAATGCTCACTGGCGCTGTGTGGCGAATTTCTGGGCAACCCGCCGTTTACACGACTTAACATATGTTATATTGATTGACCGATCAATCAAGGAAACCGCCAGTTTATTTTGACACGCCGATCAATCCGCCACGGCCTTCGACAAACGAACCGAAAGGAAACGCTGACATGTCTTATAACTTGAAACTGACCCTCGCCGCGCTTGCCGCCGCGACCGCCCTTTCCGCCGGCACCGCCAAGGCGCAGGAACCAACCGCCTGCGACAGCGTCAGCTTCTCCGATGTCGGCTGGACCGATATCACCACCACCACGGCAACCGCCAAGCACCTGCTGGAAGGCCTCGGCTACAAGGTTGACGTCAAGGTCCTGTCCGTTCCGGTCACCTTCGCCTCGCTGAAGAGCGACGATGTCGACGTCTTTCTCGGCAACTGGATGCCGGCCCAGTCCGGAGCGATCACGCCCTATATCGATGAAGGCGAGATCGACGTTGTCGCCACCAATCTCGAGGGCACGAAATACACGCTCGCCGTGCCGACCTACACCTATGAAAAGGGTCTGAAGACCTACGCTGACATCGCCAAGTTCGGCGATGAGCTGGACCACAAGATCTACGGCATCGAGCCTGGTAATGAAGGCAACGCCTATCTGGTTTCGTTGATCGAGGCGAACAAGGATGGTCTCGGCGACTTCGAGGTTGTCGAAAGCTCCGAGCAGGGCATGCTCGCCATGGTCGGCCGCAAGTACCGCCAGGAACAGCCGATCGTGTTCCTCGGCTGGGAACCGCATCCGATGAACGCCAGCTATTCGCTGAAATACCTCACCGGCGGTGAGGATTTCTTCGGCGGCGAAGGCATCGTGCGCACCGTCACCCGCAAGGGCTATGCCGAGGAATGCCCGAATGTCGCCAAGCTGCTTGAAAACCTGAAGTTCACCCTGCCGATGGAAAACGAAGTCATGGGCAAGATCCTGAACGACGGCGAGAACGAGGCGGACGCCACGGCCGAATGGATCAAGGCCAATCTGGATGCCCTTGACGCCTGGCTTGCGGGCGTGACCACCACCTCCGGTGAACCGGGGCTGCCGGCGGTCAAGAAATCGCTCGGTCTCTAAAATACTTCAAGCCCGGCAAGCCAACGCTTTCCGGGCTTTCCTTTTTCGATGATGATAGATTTTCAGCCGCGCATTTCGCGGCGCGGGCCTAAGGCAAAATGCCGGGGCCGGATCGCTCTGCGCCGCCTGCGGCCGCAACACGGTCCGACACGCTGAATTCGGGGAACAAAGGAGCAGTCTCTTGCACTGGCTGACGGATTACAAAATCCCGCTGGGACGATGGGCCCAGGATATTTTCGACTGGCTGCAAATGCATGGCGGCTGGTTTTTCGACGGTCTGGCCGAGGTCATGGGCTGGCTGATCGACCAGTTGCTGTGGATCCTGCAGGCGCCGGGGCCGATCGTAATCGCGGTGATCGTGACCGCGGCCTCCTACTGGCTGCAGCGCAACTGGAAGGTCTCGCTGTTCGTCTTTCTCGGCTTCCTGTTCATCGTCAACCAGGGCTATTGGGAGGAAACCACCGAAAGCCTGGCGCTGGTGATCTCCTCCTGCATCATCTGCATGGCGATCGGCGTTCCGATCGGCATTTACGCGGCCCACCGGCCCCGCCTCTATCAGGTCCTGCAACCAATCCTCGACCTGATGCAGACGCTGCCGACCTTCGTCTACCTGATCCCGGCGATCGTGTTCTTCGGCATCGGCATGGTGCCGGGCCTGCTGGCCACCGTCATCTTCGTCGTTCCCGCCTCGATCAGGCTCACCTATCTCGGCGTTTCCACCGTGCCCAAGCCATTGCTCGAGGCGGCCGATGCCTTCGGCGGCACCGGCTGGCAGAAGCTGACCAAGGTCGAACTCCACTACGCCCTGCCGCAGATCATGGCCGGGCTCAACCAGACCATCATGCTGTCGCTGTCGATGGTGGTGGTGGCAGCCCTGGTCGGCGCCGACGGGCTCGGCGTGCCGGTGGTGCGCGCGCTTAACCAGGTCAATCCGGCGCTCGGGTTCGAGAGCGGCTTCGTCATCGTCGTCGTCGCCATCATTCTTGACCGCGTTCTCAAGATCGAAAGGAAAAGGTAATGGCTGATTCCGTTGTTTTCGAGGATGTGAACATTGTGTTCGGCGACCGGCCGCAATCAGCCCTGCCGATGATGGACGAGGGCAAGAGCCGCGCCGAGGTGCAGGAGGAAACCGGCCAGGTGCTCGGCGTCCACAACTGCTCGCTTGCCGTGGGCGAGGGCGAGCTTCTGGTGCTGATGGGCCTGTCCGGCTCCGGCAAATCGACGCTGCTTCGCGCCGTCAATCGGCTGAACCCGGTCTGCCGGGGACGTGTTCTGGTCAATGACGGTAACGGCATGACCGACGTGACGGCGGCGGATGCCAAGACGCTCAGAAACATCCGCCTGTCGCGCGTTTCCATGGTGTTCCAGCAATTCGGCCTTCTGCCGTGGCGGACCGTCGTAGAGAACGTCGCGCTCGGTCTGGAATTCGCCGGCATGAGCCAGAAGGAGCGGCTCGAAAAGGCAAGGGCCCAGCTCGACCTGGTCGGCCTCAAGGACTGGGGCGACAAGCTTGTCGGCGAATTGTCGGGCGGCATGCAGCAGCGCGTCGGCCTTGCCCGCGCCTTTGCCACCGAGGCGCCGATCCTTTTGATGGACGAGCCGTTCTCCGCGCTCGACCCGCTGATCCGCACGCGGCTTCAGGACGAGCTGATCGAGCTGCAGAGAAATCTGAAGCGCACCATCATCTTCGTCAGTCACGACCTCGACGAGGCCTTCAAGATCGGCGACCGGATCGCGATCATGGAGGGCGGGCGCATCGTCCAGTGCGGTACGCCATCGGAGATCGTGCGCAAGCCGGCCGATGCCTATGTCGCCGACTTCGTCGCCAATGTTAACCCGCTGGGCGTATTGCGCGCGCAGGACGTGATGAGCGAGGACGAGGCGCTTGCCGATTCGCCCACCGTCGAGCCCGAAACCAAGCTGGCGGCGATGATGGATGCGCTCGGCGATGGCAAGGTACTGCGTGTGGTGGACAAGAGCGGCAACACGATCGGCAGCATTCGCCCCTCCGACGTGGTCACCGCGCTCAATCCAGAAAGCAATCAGGAATCGGCGTGACGCCTTCCTTGCCCCGCGTTTCCCGGCCTTGCGCCGGGGAGCGCGGTTGCGTCAGCGCGGCAGCAGGAAGAACTCCAGCACGCCGGTGCGGATCGCCCGGCGGCGGACCTTGCTCTTGAACGGCAGCGAGATGACATTGCCGATCAGGCGACAGATCTTGTAGGGCTTGTAGAATTTCTCGATCTTCTCGCGCTCCGGATCTTCCGCCGGAACGGGCGTGCTGGCGTCGACATGCTTGCGGTAAAGCCCGATCCACTCATTATGGGTGTAGCAGGTCATGAACGAGTTCGGATGCACCTTCATCACGAAGGTCGGCTTTGAGGGCATCAGGTCGAACTGGTCGAAGGTGAGGAAGATAAAATTCGAGGCGAAATATTTCTCGGTTTCGAGGATCGCCTGCGGGTTGGCGTCCTTGTAATAGGCGCATGGCACATGCCTTCCGTCCCGGCGCAGCGCGTTGACGAAAATGTGCTGCTCGGGGGTGTAGCGGTTGTAGCGGTGGCCGCCCGTATCCCAGTTCGCCTCCTCCTCGGTCATCAGCGGCACGTCGAACATCTTGCGGATGTCGTCTGTATAGCCGAAGAAGGCGAGGTCCGAGGGGTGGAATGGAAAGCTTACCCGCGAGCGCGGATTGCGCGAGAAATAACAGGCCGCCAGCAGCTTGTGCGAAAACACCTGATAGGCATCGACGCTGTCCGGATAGGCATCGAAAAAATGCAGGAATCCGTCGCCGGTCAGCCTGAAATCGGTGCGCATGCGGAAGCAGAAACGGGTATCGACCTTTTCCAGCCCCGCGCGGGTACCGACAATTTGGCGGTTGACATTGTTGGGTTTTTCGCCGGCGCGCGGGGAATAATAGAAAAAGCCCGGATCCTCGCACAGCACCACTTCATCACAGTCGAGACCCGATGTATCGGTCCCGACCCAGGTCGACAGAACGATCCTGGAGGAGGGAAAAAAGCGCCTGACCGCAGCGAAACTGCCGCGCAGAAAAGACTTGTCCACCACGCCCTGGAACAGAAATGTGATTTCGTCTTTGTCCATCTTCTCACACCCTACGATCAGCGTGCCCCAGCTTGATAACCCCATACACTACACGTAACCCAAACGGATGTAGAGCTATTAAATATAACGCAGTCCCGGAACATCCCGAGAACTATATCCAAGCAGACCGCCGGACTTTCATTCCCGATACACTTCACTCCTGCCGGGCAATTCCCATATACTTGTCATTCCGGGCGCCCGGAATCTTCACCACCACGTTCACGCTGTCATTCTCAAGACACTCGAAATCGGTCGCCTCTCCCGGCTCCATCACGATGATGTCGCCGGCGCCATACTCGACCCCGTTCATCCGGATCCGACCCTGCACCACGACGGTGTATTCGGTCGCAATCTTGTGAAAATGCCGGGCCTCGCTGTCGCCGCGATCATAACGCTTGACCGCGACCTCCACATCCTCGGTCTTTGCAAGGCTGGGATCGAAATTGCCGATGAACCAGCCCTTCACCATGTCGTCGAGCCGCGCGGTCTTCAATGGAGCAGCCCCTCCTTGTGGTCGTTGAGCTGGGAGATGTACTGCGCAAGCTGCATCTCCGTCTTCAACGGGTGGAAACTGTCATTGCCGATGAATTCGATGCCGACCTTGGCGTGACGCAGGATCATCTCGTTGATGGTCTGGCTGATGTAGAAGGCGTTATTGATCTTGCGATCCTTGCGCACGACATTGAGGGCCGCGCGCACGAAATCCTTGCCGCTGCGGAAATAATAGAAGCTCACCAGCGCATGCTTGCTGATCGGCCGCTTCTCGGCGACCTCGCAGACGTCGCCGTCCTGGTCGAGAAGGGCGAAGGAATAACGCGGGTGCACCGAGCGGAACGCCAGCACACCGGCATCGCAATCACGTGCGCGGAAGGCTTTGACGATGCTGTCGAGATCGGCCTCGACCAGTTCATCGGCGGCGACAAGCACGATCTCCTCGTTTTCGTCGATATGTTCGGCCGCCAGAAGCGCGGTGCAGACCGAGCCCGCCGTCGGGCCGGCAACCTCCACGCAGAGACCATTATCGGTTGTCTGGCGGATGACGTCATCAACATTGAAATTGCGGATATCGGCGGATCTGACGCAGAAGATGATCTCGCGCGGCGCAAGCTTCTGGAGGCCGGCGATCTGGCGCTCCAGAACCAGTTCCTCGTTGAATTCCGTCATGTAAAGCGGATAGCGCTCGCTCTTGATGTCGAGGTTCTCGCCGCCCATCAGTACCACGATCTTCATGCCGCCGACCCCACTGACTTGGCTGCCTGGTCGATCTCGGCGATCCGCGCCTTGATCCGGGCGTAGTTGACCTCGTCCACTTCCTTCACCACCATCACATGCGCGCCGGAGGCGGTCGCGGCCTGAATGCCGTTGGGATTATCCTCGACGATCAGGCATTCCTTGGGGGAAAGCCCCATGCGCTCGATCGCCTTCAGATAGATTTCCGGGTCCGGCTTGCTCTTGGTGACGTCCTGGTTGGAGAGCTTGAAATCAAGATAGGGCGCAAGGCTCGCCTTTTCCATCATCAGCATCACGGTATCGCGGGTGGAATTGGAGGCGACGGCGAGGTGGTAGCCTTCCATCCTCAGCCGCGACAGCGCGTATTCATGGTCGAAGCGCGGCCGGCAGCGCTCATAGATGATTTCCATCGTGTAGCGCTGCTTCATTTCGTTGATAAAGCTGTGCAGATAGGGCGGCAGCTTCTTCTCCACGCTCAGGCGCTGCAGTTTGGTGCGCGTCGGCAGGCCGTCATAGACGGTGCGGTGCTCGTGGCGCTCGATGGTGAAGCCGAACAGACCGAGCGCCCGGTTGAGCGCGTCATAGTGCCATTCCTTAGCCTCGATCAGCACGCCGTCCATATCGAAAATGACTGCCTTGATCGCCATCTTCACTCTCCCGAAAAATAATCCCGCGCCGCCTCGGGCGCGTCGGTGCACAAATAGAGCCGGCTGCTATCGATGCATTTGGCCGATTTTATGATCGACCATTGCAGCGCGGTATCGCGCCGGTGCAGGTCGCTCGACACCACACAGACCCGTTTCCCCCGTCCGATCAGGTCATCGATAAGGCCCGGCCCGAACCAGTCGGAACGGAAACAGTCGAGCCAGACCCCGTCACATTCCTCCAGCAACGGCGCATTGGGCTGAAGATCGCTCAAACCCGTGAACGCGGTCAACCCATCCGCCACCTGCCGCACCAGATCGGGCAGCGACATGTCGAACACGAAATAATTGGTGTGACCATAGGTCGCCAGTATTTCCTTGACCTTGCCGCTCAACCCGTCCGCCTTGATGTTCAACGCCAGCATCAGATTGCGGCCGGCCATGACATCCAGAACGTCCGAAAGCCGCGGCTCGTTCCCTGTCGGCATGTCATGGGCGATGACAATCTCGCCGGCATGGTCGCGCAAATCCGTTTCGGTGCCGAAGCCGCGATCGAAGGAGCGGGCGAAGGCCGTCATGGCGTTCTTTTCCGCGGCGCTCTCCCAAAGCCCCCTGTGCGACAGAACTTCCATCAGCGCACCTTTTCCGAAACCGGGTGGGCCAGAAACAGATCGAGGTCTGAGGGTATGCCGAGGCCATACATGCCGTCGGCCTCGTTTCCGATCGAATAATGACCGATCCTGCGGCCCTGTCGGATCAGGTAATTATAGGCCGGACAGATGTAGAATTCGCCGTTGACGCGTTCGTCGTCGCCGATCATCGCCTTCGTCGCCGCCACCAGATCGCGTCCGGTCTTGAAGTTATAGACGCCGACGGTGGCGTCGTTCGAAATCACGCGCTTTTCGGCGGTCTCGACCACCCGCCCACCTTCCTCGCGCACGAATGACCATTTCGGGTCGTCCGCCTTCATCGTCATGATCATCCCGTCATAACCGCCGTCCTCCATGAAGCGGAGGTAGTCGTTGATGTCGATGTCGATATACTGGTCCGAATTGGCGGTCATTACCGGATCATCATTGTCGATCATATGTTCGGCAAGCATGACCGTCGAGGCCTGCCCTTCGGTGATATGATCAATGCCGATGATCTCGACGTTTCCGGCAAGCGCTTTCAGCTTTTCCTCAAGTCCGTAATCGCGGATATGGCTCGACTGGCAGATAAAGATGAAACGGTGATCGACGGCCGGCGTCAGATTTTCGACGACCACCTGGATCATCGGCTTGCCATGCACCGGAATAAGCGGCTTCGGGTCGCTATAGCCCGCATCGGCGAAACGGCTGCCGCGACCGGCCATCGGTATCACAATATTCAGCACTCAATCATCCCTGCCGGCTTGTTTGCCGCCTATGCCCCTGCCGCCACAAAAGCATGGTCCTGATCATAACAGATCAGCTCAATCCATGTTCTCAACAAAGCTTACCCGTAGTCGCACAATATGAACAGTGATTGCGTTACCGCGAGGTCGTGTGGCCCGAGAACATGGCTTCCCCAGGCTTTAGGTAGTCCATGCGAAAGGCGCGGGCAACCATGCATGGCCCGTTCGCCCGATTATCCCAAACTATACCAAATTTCCGGGCACGGATTGACGTGGCGCAACCGATGGCATAGAAATCGGAAAAATTGGAACGTGCCAAATCGGGAGGAAGAGCATGCAGTGGGGGCTTATCGGCGCCAGCACGATCGCGGCCGAGTATATGATCGGCGCGATCAGGGCGCATGAAGGCAACAGCGTGGACGCCGTCCTGTCGTCCAGCCGCGCTCGTGCCGATGCCTATGCCGCCGCCCACGACATCCCCAACGCCGACACGGAGCTTTCAGTCCTTCTGGCGCGTCCGGAGATCGATGCGGTCTACATCTCTACCACCAATGAAAAGCATCGCGACCAGGCACTGGCCGCCCTTGCCGCCGGCAAGCATGTTCTGTGCGAAAAGCCGCTGGCGATGAGCGTTGCGGACGCAAGGACGATGGTGGAAGCCGCACGAAAGGCCGGCGTCGTCTTCGCCACCAACCACCATCTGCGTTGTGCCGGCGCCCACCGCGCTGCCAAGGCGCTGATCGCCGAAGGCCGTATCGGTAAGGTGCTCTCGATGCGGGTCTTTCACGCGGTGATGCTGCCGGAGCACCTGCGCGGCTGGCGCATCGACAATCCGGCGGCCGGCGGCGGCGTGATCCCGGACATCACGGTGCATGACGCCGATACCGTGCGCTTCTATCTCGATGAAGACCCGCGGCGGGTCGTGGCCCAGGCGGTCAGCTCCGGTCTAGGGCAGGGCGTCGAGGACAGCGTGATGTCGGTCTGGACCATGCCGTCCGGCATCATGGTGCAGAGCCACGAGAGTTTCACGCATCCGTTTGCCGGCTCCGGCCTCGAAGTTCATGGCAGCAAGGGCTCGATCTTCGCCCGCAACGTCATGTCGCAGCGACCGACCGGAACCGTCACGCTGGTGACGGAGGCCGGCGAAACCGATGTGCCCTACGAAAGCGAAGGCCTCTACGAATACGCGATCACGGCCTTCAACCGCGCCGTTGCCGGCGAAGGCCGTCCGGCCGCGAACGGGATCGACGGCGTGAAGTCGCTCGCCGTCGCCATGGCCGTGCGCCAGTCGGCGCTTCAAGGCCGGGCCGTCGACGTCAATTACGAAGGATATTGAGCATGCCGGGCAAGATCGTCACCGCCGAGGCCGCCGTCAGCCACATCGCCGACAATGCCGTCGTCTCGGTCTCCTCGTCCTCCGGCCTCGGCTGCCCGGACAAGGTGCTGGAAGCGCTCGGCGCGCGTTTTGCGGCGACCGGCCATCCGCGCAAGCTCACCACCATCCACCCGATCGCCGCCGGCGACATGTACGGCATCAAGGGTATCGACCACATTGCGCAGGACGGGCTTCTCGACACCGTGATCGCCGGCTCCTATCCGAGCGGCGCTTCGTCGCTGCCGATGCCCGAAATCTGGAAGATGATCGTCGAAAACCGGATCGCCGCCTATAACGTGCCCTCCGGCATCCTGTTCGACATGCAGCGCGATGTCGCGGCAAAACGCCCCGGCGTGCTGACAAAGGTCGGCCTCGACACCTTCGTCGATCCCAAGCGGCAGGGCTGCGCCATGAATGACAGGGCAGGGGAGAGCCCGATCGTCGCCCGCGTCGACTTTGCCGGCGACACCTGGCTGCACTTCAAGAATTTCGCACCCGACGTAACCATCCTGCGCGCCACCACGGCCGATGAACACGGCAATCTCACCTATGAGCATGAGGGCGCCTATCTCGGCGGGCTCGACCAGGCGATTGCGGCGCGCAACAATCGCGGCATCGTGATCGCCCAGGTCAAGCGCGTGACGGCGGCCGGCACGCTGCGCCCGCATGATGTGCGGGTTCCGGGCCACCTCATCGATTTCATTGTGGTCGACCCCGGCCAGTACCAGACCACCGAAACCTTCTACGATCCGGCGATCTCCGGCGAAATCATCCATCCGCTGGAGGATTTCGAGCTTGCCGAACACGGCGTCGAAAAGGTCATTGCGCGCCGCGCCGCCATGGAACTCGGCGCGGGCGAGACCGCCAATCTCGGCTTCGGCATCTGCGCGCTGGTGCCGCGCATCCTGTTGGAGGAAGGCCATGCCGGCAAGGTGACCTGGGCGATCGAACAGGGCGCCGTCGGCGGCGTGCCGCTCACCGGCTTCGCCTTTGGCTGCGCCTCCAACGCCGACGCCTTCATGCCCTCTCCCAACCAATTCACCTATTTCCAGGGCGGCGGCTTCGATGTTTCCTTCCTGTCCTTCCTCGAGGTCGACCGCGAGGGCAATGTCAATGTCTCCAAGCTTGGCAAGAAGCCCTACCTGACTGCCGGTTGCGGCGGTTTCGTCGATATCACCGCCAATGCCCGCAAGATCGTGTTTGCCGGGCTTTTCGAAGCCGCGGCGACGCTTGTCCTCTCCGCCGACGGCCTGACAGTCGAAAAGCCCGGCAAATTCTCCAAGATGGTCGATGAGGTCGAGCACGTCACCTTCTCCGGCCGCCGCGCCCGCGAAACCGGCCAGGACGTACTCTACGTCACCGAACGCTGCGTGATGCGGATCACCGATGACGGTCTTGTCGCCACCGAAATCATGCCGGGCATCGAGCCAGAACGTGACATTGTCGCGGCCTCCGGCGGCCGGGTGCGGATTGCGGAGAATGCGACACTGATGCCGCTGTCGCTGCTTTCGGAAAAGCCGATGGGGCTGACGATATGAGAATTGCCGCGAAGAAAAAACGTGTAGGGGAACCAAAGTCGCGCCACCTCCAAACAATCTCCCCCCTTGAGGGGGAGATGCCCCGACAGGGGCAGAGAGGGGTGAACCCTTTCAACACATTCGGAGCAAACGGCTCATGCCGCTACCCCTCTCTGTCGCGTTCGCGACATCTCCCCCTCAAGGGGGGAGATTGGTGGGTGGGCTTGGCAGGCGCCGAAAAAACACGACCGGAGTCCACCCGATGAGCGCCCTTCACCTCATCCGCCACGACGCCATTGCCGAACTCAGGCTCGACAATCCGTCAAAGCTCAACGCCTTCACGCCGGACATGCTGGCCGCGCTCGACGCCCATCTCGACGTCATCGACGCCGACACCGAAATCCGCTTCGTGATCCTCACCGCCGAGGGTGACCGCGCATTTTGCGCAGGCGCGGATATTCAGGCCTGGGGCGATCTGCCGCCGGCCGAATTCGCCCGACACTGGGTGCGCGACGGCCATCGCCGGTTCGACCGGCTGGCGCGGCTGTCCAAGCCGACGATTGCCGCACTATCCGGCCATACGCTGGGCGGCGGGCTGGAGCTTGCGGCAGCCTGCGATATCCGGGTCATGACCCCCAATGCCACGATCGCGATGCCCGAGCCGAAGATCGGCATGGTGCCGGGATGGTCGGGCACGCAACGGGTGGCGCGACTGCTGCCGGAGCCGGTGATCAAGGAAATGGCGTTGTTCGGGCGAAAGCTCGATGCGACACGCGCGGTTGCGCTCGGCTTCGCAGCCGAAATAGCCGAAGACGCGCGCGCCGCCGCCTTCGATATCGCCGATGGCGCGCTTGCCTCCTCGGCCTATGCCACCGAAATCGCCAAATACATGCTCCATGCCGGCTTCGGTGAAGACACCGCCGCCATGATCGAAACGCTCGGCAGCGGCATGATCGCCGCCTCCGCCGACAAGGCCGAGGGCGTCGCCGCCTTCCGCGAAAAACGCAAACCCGCATTCAAGGGCAGATAGGCATGACCGATCTCACCATCATTCCCGCCGGCAAAAGCCTCCAGGAGCCCGTCTTTGAGGCCAGACACCTGATCAACGGCACGTGGCAGACCTCCGCCGATGGCGCAAGTTTCGAGCGTCAGTCGCCGGCCCATCTCGTAACCGTCACCCATGCCGCAAAGGGCGGCGTTGCCGAGACCGAGGCCGCGATCGCCAGCGCCCGAACCGCCTTCGACGACGGCCGCTGGTCGCGCCTTTCCGGCAAGTCCCGGGCCACTGTGCTGCTCAAGGTCGCCGATCTGATCGAGCGCGATCTGGAGCGGATCGCGATGCGCGACACGCTTGAAAGCGGCAAGCCGATTGCCCAGGCGCGTGACGAGATCGCGGGCGCCGCCGATCTCTGGCGCCACGCCGCAGCGCTTGCCCGCACGCTCACCGGCGACAGCCACAACACGCTCGGCGACGACATGCTGGGCGTGGTGCTGAAGGAGCCGGTCGGCGTGGCCGCGCTGATCACGCCGTGGAACTTCCCGTTCCTGATCGTGTCGCAGAAGCTGCCCTATGCGCTGGCCGCCGGCTGCACCGCCGTGATCAAGCCCTCCGAGATGACGCCGTCCTCGACCGTCATCCTCGGCGAATTGCTGATCGAGGCCGGCATACCCGACGGCGTCGTCAACATCGTGCTCGGCTATGGCGATCCGGTCGGCACGACCATGTGCGAAAGCGAGCACGTGGACATGGTCTCGTTCACAGGCTCCACCGGCGTCGGCAAGGCGATCGTGCGCGCCAGCGCTGGCACGCTGAAAAAGGTCTCGCTCGAACTCGGTGGCAAGAACCCGCAGGTCGTATTCCCCGATTGCGATCTCGACGATGCCGCCGACGCGATCGTGTTCGGCGTCTATTTCAACGCCGGCGAATGCTGCAATTCAGGCTCGCGCATCATCGTCCACGAGGATGTCGCCGAGGCGCTGACCGAGAAGGTCGTCGCGCTTTCGCGGAAGGTCGCCTTCGGCGATCCGCTCGACCCTAAGACTAAAGTAGGGGCTATCATTTCCGAGGCGCATTTTGCAAAGATCGATAGCTATGTTGAGGCCGCGCGCGAGGCCGGAGCGGAGATCCCGCTCGGCGGCGGAGCGCTTGAAATCCCGGGGTTGTCAGGCCGTTTCTATGGGCCTACAGTTGTAACAAATATCAGTTCAGGCATGGCAATCGCACGGGAGGAGGTCTTCGGACCGGTGCTGTCGGTCCTGACCTTTAAATCGATTGAGGAGGCAATCGAACTGGCCAATGACGCGAGCTACGGGCTGTCGGCCGGCGTCTGGAGCAGGGATGTTTCGACCTGCCTCGCCTTTGCCCGCCGCGTTCAGGCCGGCACCGTGTGGACCAATACCTGGATGGATGGATATTCCGAGTTGCCGTTCGGCGGCGTCAAGCAATCGGGCCTCGGCCGCGAGCTGGGTCGCTACGGGCTTGAGGAATACCTGGAGGTGAAAACCGTGACGATGCGCATCGGGCGCACGCGCGCGCCCTGGGTGGAATGAACTGTTCCCTTCCAAGGGGAACATGAGGAGGAAATGCCTGCCGGGCCCCGTGGAGCAATGCTCCCCCGGCGGGATTGTAAACGCAGACAGGAGGACACTATGCGTTTGAATTTTGCGAAAAGTGCAGCCGTTATCGCGATCGTCGCGGCCTCGGCTTCGGCGACTTCCGTGAAGGCAGAGGACGTGGAAGTTCTGCACTGGTGGACGTCCGGCGGTGAAGCCTCGGCGCTCAACGTGCTGAAGGAAAACCTGCAGGATCAGGGCATCGGCTGGCAGGATATGCCGGTTGCAGGCGGCGGCGGCGAACAGGCCATGACCGTGCTGCGCGCCCGGGTGACCGCCGGCAACCCGCCAGCGGCCGTGCAGATGCTTGGCTTCGACATCACCGATTGGGCACAGGAAGGCGCACTTGCCAACCTGAATGACATCGCGGCGGAGGAAAACTGGGACGAGGTGGTTCCGCAAGCGCTGCAGAAGTTCTCGAAATATGATGGCAACTGGGTCGCGGCACCCGTGAACGTCCACTCCACCAACTGGGTATGGGCCAACAAGAAGATTCTTGACGAACTCGGCATCGAACAGCCCCAGAACTGGGATGAGCTGGTTGCAGCCCTCGACAAGGTCAAGGCCTCCGGCAAGGTGGCGATCGCCCATGGCGGCCAGCCCTGGCAGGATGCCACCATCTTCGACGCCGTGGTGATGGCGACCGGCGGGCCAGAATTTTACCAGGCCTCGATGATCGATCTCGATCCGGAAGCCCTCGGCTCCGACACGATGAAGGAAGTCTTCGACCGCATGACCGTTCTGCGCGGCTATGTCGACGACAACTTCTCCGGCCGCGACTGGAACCTGGCCTCGGCCATGGTCATCAACGACGAAGCCGCCTTCCAGTTCATGGGCGACTGGGCCAAGGGCGAGTTTCTCAAGGCCGGCCTGACGCCGGGCGAGGATTTCCTGTGCTTCCGCTTCCCCGGCACGCAGGATCAGGTCACCTTCAACTCCGACCAGTTCGCCTTCTTCAACCAGGGCGACGAGCCGACGGCACAGCAGGTGGCGCTCGCCAAGGCGATCATGTCGCCGGAATTCCAGTCGGCCTTCAACGTCGTCAAGGGTTCGGTTCCGGCCCGCACGGATGTATCCGACGCCGATTTCGACGCCTGCGGCAAGCAGGGCATGAAGGATCTGGCGGCGGCTTCGTCGTCGGGCAACCTGTTCGGCTCCATGGCCCACGGCCACGCCAACCCGGCCTCGGTCAAGAACGCGATGTACGACGTGATCACCGCCCAGTTCAACGGCGAGTATGATTCCGAAACGGCAACGGACGAGCTGGTGACGGCGGTTCAGATCGCTCAGTAACGAAGAATGCCGAGGGTGCCTGAAGCGCCCTCGGCATTCTGCTGCATCGGCTGGTCCGCCCGGGTGCGCTTCCTCATTCGCAATAGTGTAAAAGCCTGAGCCTTGCCGCTTGCGCCAACTATTCTCTCCCGCCTCCGGGAGAGATGCCCCGAAAGGGGCAGTGAGGGTGAAGCAGCATTTCAAAACGTGAGGGCGTTCAAGGGGATACTCTCCCCCTCACTGTCGCTTTCGCGACATCTCTCCCCTCCGGGGCGAGAAGGTTTGGGGGCTTTGCGGCAACGAGACGGCAAAGCTTTTGAAGGAAGAGGCGCGCCAGCGCTTGCAAGGCAAACAACAAAACATCGGCGAACCCCGAGCGGTTTCGCCAATCCGGAGGGTTTGAATGGCTTCGTCCGCACAGAGAAGCGGGAGAGCGGGGGATTTTCTACGCGATGCCCTGCCGAAGATCGTGCTCAGTCCGTCGCTGGCGATGGTGCTGATCTTCGTCTACGGCTTCATCGCCTTCACCGTCTATCTCTCCTTTACCGACAGCCGCATCCTGCCGAGCTTCGATCTCGTCGGCTGGAAGAACTACATCAACCTGTTCCGGCTCCGCGCCTGGACGATCGCGATAAAGAATGTCGCGATCTTCGGCTCGCTCTATATCGTGTTCTGCTGCGCGATCGGGCTGATGCTGGCGATCTTCCTCGACCAGAAAATCCGGGCCGAGGGCTTCATCCGCTCGATCTACCTCTATCCGATGGCGCTGTCCTTCATCGTTACCGGCACGGCCTGGAAATGGTTTCTCGATCCAGGCATCGGCCTTGAGGCGGTGATGCATTCCTGGGGCTGGACCAGCTTCCAGTTCAACTGGATCAAGTCCAATCAGATGGCGATCTACACGATCGTGATCGCCGCCGTATGGCAGACCTCCGGCTTCGTCATGGCAATGTTTCTGGCGGGCCTGCGCGGCATTGACGGCGAGGTGCTGAAGGCCGCCCAGATCGACGGCGCGTCCAACTTCTCGCTCTACCGCCGCATCGTCATTCCGCAGCTTCGCCCCGCCTTCATGTCGGCCATCGTGGTGCTCGCCCATATGGCGATCAAATCCTACGACCTCGTGATCGCGCTGACCGGCGGCGGGCCGGGGAGGGCGACCGAACTGCCGGCGACCTTCATGTATTCCTACACCTTCACCCGCAACCAGATGGGCATCGGCGCCGCGTCCGCCGTGATCATGCTGATGTCGGTCGCGGCGATCATGGTGCCCTATCTCTGGTCGGAACTGAGGGAGAAGAAGCAATGAGCAGCAATGCTTCCACTCAAGTTGTCTCGACGGGCCGCACCGCACGGTTCTTCATATACACCGTGCTCCTGATCTTCTGCCTCTATTACCTGCTGCCGCTCTATGTGATGGTGGTCAACTCGCTCAAGCCGCTCCGCGAAATCCAGGCCGGCGGGATGATGAACCTGCCCGAGGCGCTGACCTTCGAGCCGTGGAAAAGCGCATGGTCGACGGCGCAGATCGGCGTGCAGGCCACGGGTCTCAAGCCCTATTTCTGGAACTCGATCCAGATGGTGGTGCCGGCCGTGGCGATCTCCACCGTGCTCGGCGCGCTCAACGGTTATGTGCTGACCAAATGGCAGTTCCGCGGCCACAACATCATCTTCGGCCTGCTGCTGTTTGCCTGCTTCATTCCGTTCCAGATCGTGCTGATCCCGATGGCGCGCATTCTCGGCATTATCGGGCTCGCGGGCTCGGTGCCGGGGCTGATCTTCGTGCATCTGGTCTACGGCATCGGCTTCTCGACGCTTTATTTCCGCAATTACTACGCCCAGTTCCCGAGCGAGCTGGTGCGCGCGGCGATGATCGACGGCGCGGGCTTCTTCACCATCTTCCGGCGCATCCTGCTGCCGTCCTCCGGGCCGATCGCGGTGGTCTGCATCATCTGGCAGTTCACAAATATCTGGAACGACTTCCTGTTCGGCGCCTCGTTCTCCGATTTCAACAGCCAGCCGATGACGGTGGCGCTCAACAATCTCGTCCAATCGTCGACCGGGGTGAAGGAATACAATGTCCATTTCGCCGGCGCGATCATGGCGGCGATGCCGACATTGCTCGTCTACATCGTCGCCGGACGCTATTTCGTACGCGGCCTGATGGCCGGCAGCGTTAAGGGTTAAGGCCAATGGGTTTTCTGAAAATTGACAAGGTCACCAAGAGCTTCGGTTCCCTGACCGTCCTGCACCAGACCGATATCGAGGTCGAGGAGGGCGAATTCCTCGTGCTCGTCGGCCCGTCGGGCTGCGGCAAGTCCACGCTATTGAACATGATCGCCGGCCTCGAGCCGGTCTCCTCCGGCGATATCGTGATCAACGGCCGCTCGATGAACGGCGTGCGCCCGGCCGACCGCAACATCGCCATGGTGTTCCAGTCCTACGCGCTCTATCCGAACATGAATGTCGGCGAGAACATTTCCTTCGGGCTCGAAATGCACGGCGTGCCGAAGGAAGAACGTGAAAAGGCGATCGACAGCGTCGCCGATCTCCTGCAGATCAAGCACCTTCTGAAGCGCAAGCCCGGCCAGCTTTCCGGCGGCCAGCGCCAGCGCGTGGCCATGGGCCGGGCGCTGGTGCGCGATCCGGACGTGTTCCTGTTCGACGAGCCGCTGTCGAACCTCGACGCCAAGCTGCGCGTCGACATGCGCACCGAGATCAAGAAGCTTCACCAGAAGCTCGGCACCACCATCGTCTACGTCACCCACGACCAGATCGAGGCGTTGACGCTGTCGACCCGGATCGCGGTGATGTTCGGCGGCCATGTCCAGCAGCTCGGCACGCCGAAGGAAATCTACGACAATCCGGCCAACATGTTCGTGGCGGGCTTCATGGGCTCGCCGTCGATGAACCTGTTTCCGGCGAAGGTTGCGGTCAAGGACGGCAAGGCGATCGCGAAGTTCCCGCTTGCCGATGGCAGCGATGCCGAATTGCCCTTCCCCGAGGGGGCGATGACCGATCATGACGGCCGCGACATCATCCTTGGCATCCGGCCGGAGGCGATCACCGACAAGCTCGGCGCTGACCGTTCGTCGAATGCCGTGCACACTATAAAGGCCAGGGTCGAGGTGACGGAGCCGGCCGGATCGGACACCTATGTCGTCGCCGAAATGGGCGGCAAGGAAGTCACCGCCCGGTTCCGCGCCGATGTCGAGGTCAAGCCGGGCGATACCTTCTCCTTCGCCGTCAACATGGACAAGGCGGTCGCCTTCGATCCGGAAACCGAACAGCGGCTAAAATAGCAATGCGTCGCACGCCTGATGTGGTCATTATCGGCTCCGGCATGGGCGGGGCGACGCTTGCCGCAAGCCTCGCGCCCACCGGGGCAGACATCCTGATCCTGGAACGCGGGCATCAGATTCCGGACGACGCGCCGGCCCGCGATCCCGACCGGATCTACAGAAACAGCGCCTTCCGCTCGGACGAGACCTGGCTGGACGAGACCGGCAAGCCGTTCTCGCCCGGCAATTATTACAATGTCGGCGGCAATACCAAGCTTTATGGCGCGGTGCTCTACCGCTATCGCCGGCAGGATTTCCAGGCGATGGAACATCTCGGCGGCATCTCTCCCGCATGGCCGTTTCCCTATGAGACGCTCGCGCCCTATTACGATGCCGCCGAGGCGCTCTATCAGGTGCGCGGCGATTTCACCGAGGACCCGACCGAGCCGCCCCATGCCGGGCCATACCCTTATCCCGCCGTACCGGACGAGCCGGCGCTCGCGGCCGTTCGCCGCCGGCTGGAGAAGGCGGGGCTGCACCCGGCGGCGCTGCCGCTCGGCGTCGATCTCGACCGCTGGCTTTCCCATGGCAATGACGGCTGGGACGGCTATCCCGATACCCGCTCCGGCAAGATGGACGCGGAGACTTGTGGCCTTGCAGCCGCATTGTCTCATAACAATGCGCGCATGGAGACCGGTGCCCGCGTGACCCATATGACGGCCGCCCCCGATCGCGGCCGGATCGCAAGCGTCACCTATGAACAGGCCGGCGAGACGGTCACGGTGACGCCGAAGATCGTGGCGCTGGCAGCCGGCGCGGTGCAGACCGCCGCGCTTCTTCTGAAATCCGGCCTTGCCAATTCCTCCGGCGCGGTCGGCCGCCACTTCATGAACCACAATGCCACGGCGATGATTGCTTACGACCCGCGTTTTCATAATGACGCGGTCTACCAGAAGACCTTCGCGATCAATGACTGGTATCTCGCCGACGGCGATAACGGCCCGCCGCTCGGCAATGTGCAATTGCTCGGCCGCGTGGTGCCGAAGATCCTGAAGGCGACCACGCCTTCCATGCCGATGGCGCTCGCAACCCATCTTTCGCGCCATTCGGTTGATTTCTACGCAATCTCCGAGGACCTGCCGGACCCGGAAAGCCGGGTGGTGCTGAACGGCAACGACATCCAGCTCCTGTGGCGGCGCTCCAATATGGAGGCGCACAACCGGCTGGTGAAGCGGATGAAGCAGGCGCTGCGGCGCGCCGGCTTTCCCGTCGTGCTCTCGCGCCTGTTCGATGGCCGCGTGCCCTCGCACCAGTGCGGCACGGCGCGGCTCGGCGATGATCCGGCGACCGCCGTGCTCGATCCCGATTGCCGCAGTTTCGACCATGACAACCTCTATGTCACCGATGCATCGGCGCTGCCGACCTCTGCCGCCGTCAACCCGTCGCTGACGGTTGCGGCGCTGGCGCTGAAGGCAGGCGACGCCATCAAACGGGAGCTTGCGTCATGAAAACCGCGCTGATCACCGGCGGCCAGCAGGGCATCGGCCTCGGCATCGCCAGGGCCTTGGCCGACGCGGGCTATGCCGTCGCGATCGCAGCCGAGGCCGATCCCGACAACCCGGTCGTCCAGGATGCGCTCGCGTTCCTTGGCCCCAAGGCCCGCTACTATCGCCACGACGTGCGCGACATCGCCGCGATCCCGACCCTTCTGGACCGGCTGGAGGACGATCTCGGTCCGCTCACCACCTTCGTCTCCAATGCCGGCGTCGGCGCGCCGATCCGCGGCGACATGCTGGACCTGTCGCCGGAAAACTTCGATTTCGTAATGGCGGTGAACCTGAAGGGCGCCTTCTTCCTCGCCCAGGAAGCGGCAAAGCGGATGCTCGGCCATGATGAGGGCTACCGCTCGATCATCTTCATCACCTCGGTCAGTGCCGAGATGGTCTCGATCGAGCGCGCCGAATACTGCATTTCCAAGGCAGCCGCCGCAATGGCAGCAAAACTGTTCGCGGCCCGGCTGGCCTCAGAGAATATCGGCGTGTTCGACATCCGCCCCGGCATCATCGAAACCGGCATGACGGCGGGCGTGAAGGACAAATACACCGCCCGCATCGAAGCCGGCCTCGTCCCTGCCGCCCGCTGGGGCACGCCCGACGACATCGCCAGCGCCGTGCTGCCGCTCGCCGAGGGCCGCCTCGCCTTCGCCACCGGTTCGGTGATCGCGGCCGATGGCGGGCTCTCGATTTCAAGACTGTGAGGCAAAACAAAAAAGCCCGGCGAACCGGGCTTTTTGCGGCGTTTCTGAACATCCACGGACGTTCCGAAACATGAAATTGGTGCCCAGAAGAGGACTCGAACCTCCACACCCTTGCGAGTACCAGCACCTGAAGCTGGCGCGTCTACCAATTCCGCCATCTGGGCAATGACGGCTCGTTTAAGAGGCGTGGCGGCATTAGTCAACGGGTATTTGACGTTTTCGCGACAAAAACTTCCGCGCCCCGGAAAGCGGATCGAGCATTGCCTTCAGTCTTGCGTTCCGGCGTCCCCAACCTTATCGACGTGACCGAGATCGCGCTCCGGATCGACGATATCACGGACCCGCTGCTTGAGCTCCTTCGGCCCGGGAAAGCCGCCGTCGCGCTTGCGCTCCCAGATCAGTTCATCATCGACCCAGATCTCGAAAATGCCGCCGGTGCGCGGCTCGAGCGTGACCGAACCGATTTCGAGCGAGAAGGTCGAGAGCAGTTCCTGCGCCATCCATGCCGAACGCATCAGCCAGTTGCACATGCTGCAATAGACAATTCTGATCTTCGGCTTTTCCGCCATGCGCCGCCTCCTTTTCGCGTTTGCCTCTCAATAGAACAGTTTCGGGTCCGGTGGATACCGGTTCATCGTCCGCGACAGCGGAAAACACAAGGACGTTTCGGCGCCTGCCGGGGTTGGTTTTGCGGCCATGACGCGAAAGTGGGCAGTGAGCCTTCCATGCAACGGTGCGGCGGGGATGGAACCAAGTCAGCCCTCTTGCAGTTGATTTTTGAAGCCAGATAAGCCTTTCTTGTACCCGAACCGATTGCGAAAGAGCGCGCCCGTGAAAACGATCCCGATCCTGACCCTCGTCTGCTGCACAGTGCTTGCCGCGTCCTGCACCACCACGCCCCAGTCCGGACGTCTGCCTTCGACGCCGTCCGCGCCGCAGGCTCCCGTTTCCGCCGTCGATGGCGAATGGCGCGACAAGGACGGGATCATATCGCGCTTTGCCGGCGGCCGGTTCGAGACGCTTTCGGCCGACAGCAACACCACGCTTGCCATCGGCACCTACACCGAGACCGGCAATCTGATCGAAATCGAGCTGACCTCGGTGCTGCGCCGGACCCAGTCCAGGGTCAACTGCGCGCTTGTTGCTCCCTATCTGATGAACTGCACGCCGAGCCAGGGCGCGAAATTCTCGCTCTACAAGCCGAGCATGGCCCCCGTCGGCTTCACCCTGCCCGACCTCTCCCAGCAGGTGGCGAGCGCTCAATCCTCCCAGACGATGCCGGCCAACACGATGACGCCGCCGGCATCGATGCCGGCCGCCACGCCATCGGTGAATTTCTCCGGCGCAGGAACCGGCGGCAGTTTCTGACAACGCGGTTTGGCGGCTCGCCTTTTCCCGGCCCGCGCGGCCGGGAGGCCTGCTTTTATGGCTTGTCCTGAAATCGGCACTTGACGCGACCGTTTAAAACGTCGTCACATTCCCATGTGAAGTTAAGTGCCGGGCGGCAAGTGCCGCGTTTTTATTCTGCACCAGGAGTTTGCCATGCATTCCCTTTCGAAAGCCGCCCTGTTCGCGGCAACCGCGCTGACCCTTTCAGCCGGCAGCGCCCTTGCCGATTTCGACCTCGAAATCCTGCACAACAATGATTTCCATTCTCGTTTCGAGTCGATCAACGGCTATGATTCCGCCTGCTCGGCCGAAGATGAGACCGACGGCAAGTGCTTCGGCGGCGCGGCGCGGCTTCTGACCGCGATCAACGAAACCCGCGATGCGCTTGAAGCCGAAGGCAAGAACGTGATTCTGCTCAACGCCGGTGACAATTTCCAGGGCTCGCTGTTCTACACCTTCTACAAGGGCGAGATGGAAGCCGAGTTCATGAATATGCTCGGCTATGACGCGATGACCGTCGGCAACCATGAATTCGACGACAGCGAGGACGGACTGAAGACCTTTCTCGATATCGTCGAGTTTCCGGTCGTCACCGCCAATGTGAAGACCAACGCCGATTCCTCCGTCAACGACATGATCGAACCCTCGATCGTGCTCGATATCGGCGGCGAGAAGGTCGGCATCATCGGCGCGGTCACCAACGACACGCCGGAAATCGCCAATCCCGGCAAGAACATCGACATCACCGTCGATGTCGATGCCATCAAGGAACAGGTAGCGGTGTTGACGGATCAGGGCGTCAACAAGATCATCGCGCTGACCCATGTCGGCTATCCCCGCGACCTCGCCGCGATCGCGGTGATACCGGGAATCGACGTGGTCGTCGGCGGCCATTCGCACACGCTTCTGTCGAATACCGACGAGAAGGCCGAAGGCCCCTATCCGACCATGGTCGACAATCCGGATGGCTACAAGGTGCCGGTGGTGCAGGCCAACCAGTATGGCAAATATCTCGGCGATCTCGAGGTCGTGTTCAACGATGACGGCGTCGTGACCTCGGCCAAGGGCGATCCGATCCTGCTCGACGCCAGCGTGACGCCGGACGCGGAGGTTCTTGCCTGGATTTCCGAAAAGGCGGTCCCGCTCGAGGAACTGAAGAACGAGGAAGTCGGCGAAGCCGGCGGCGAGATCGTCGGCGACCGAAATGTCTGCCGCGCCGAGGAGTGCTCGATGGGCAACCTCGTGGCCGATGCCATGCTCGCGCGCGTCGCCGACCAGGGTATCACGCTCGCGATCCAGAACGGCGGCGGCGTGCGCGCCTCGATCGACGCGGGAACGGTGACCATGGGCGAGGTGCTGACCGTGCTGCCGTTCCAGAACACGATCGCGACCTTCCAGCTCAAGGGCGCCGATGTGATCGCAGCGCTTGAAAACGGCCTGTCGCAGATCGAGGAAGGGGCCGGCCGCTACCCGCAAGTCTCCGGCATGAAATACACCTATGACTCCAGCAAGGAACCGGGCAGCCGCGTGGTCTCGGTCGAAGTCGCCGACGGCAATGGCGGCTTTGCGCCGATCGACGAGGCCGCCACCTACGGCATTGTCACCAACAATTATGTGCGCGGCGGCGGCGACGGCTATGCCGTGTTCGCCGAAAAGGGCATGAACGCCTATGACTTCGGCCCTAACCTGGAAGACGCCGTTGCCGAATATATCGGCATGAACAGCCCTTACGAGCCTTACACCGACGGCCGCATTACCGACGTGGCGAAGTAATAAAAGCGTCTCGGGAGCCGCTTGGGCTTCAGCAGCATTTTGCGGCTCCCGCCCTCTCTCGAGTCACCCTCGGGCTTGACCCGAGGGTCCAGGCAACGTTCTCCGTGGGGCCTGGATGCTCGTGTCAAGCACGAGCATGACCCCTGAAAGGCTGGCTGTCCGGGACGTGGCGCTGTGCGTCGTTCACGCTTATGAACTTTTGTAGAGCCCCTTCTGCGTCTGAAGCTCAATCACTCTTCGCATGCGCTGGCTGCCATGCTGGCGCAGCCAGCACCGCCCCGATCCAACTGCGACACCGTATAATCTGGCGAAGCCCCGTTTGCGTTGTTATATGACAACCGACAACGACAACAATGGAAAGACTGCCGATGTCAGAAATGCATGCCGCTTGGCCGGACAAACACCCCAGCGTCGCCTTCGGCAAGGTCGGCGTCCTGCTCGTCAATCTCGGCACGCCCGACGGCACCGACAAGGCTTCGATGCGGCGCTATCTTGAGGAGTTCCTGAAGGACAAGCGCGTGATCGAATGGCCGCGGGCGCTGTGGTATCCGATCCTCTACGGCATCGTTTTGAACCGCCGCCCGGCCAAGGTCGGCGAAGCCTACAAGCTGATCTGGAACAACGAGCTGGATGAGAGCTATCTGCGCACCTATACCCGCAGCCAGGCCGAAAAGCTCGCCGCGCAATACGCGGACACGCCGAACCTCGTGATCGACTGGGCGATGCGCTACGGCCAGCCGTCGATCCCCGCGCGCATCGAGGCGCTGAAGGCGGCCGGCTGCGAGCGTATCCTGATCTACCCGCTCTATCCGCAATATGCCGCCTCGACCACGGCGACGGTCAACGACAAGGCGTTCGAGGCGCTGCTCGAGATGCGCTGGCAACCGGCGCTGCGCACCGTGCCGCCCTATCACGACGACCCGGTCTATATCGACGCGCTGGCGAACTCGGTCGAGAACCACCTCGCGACGCTCGACTGGGAGCCGGAGCTGATCATCACCTCGTTTCACGGCATTCCGCAGTCCTATTTCAAGAAGGGCGATCCCTATCACTGCCAGTGCCAGAAGACCGCGCGTCTGCTGCGCGAGCGGCTGGGGCTTTCCAAGGACAGGCTGATGATCACCTTCCAGTCGCGCTTCGGGCCGGAGGAATGGCTGCAGCCCTATACTGACAAGACCGTCGAGGCGCTGCCGAAAAAGGGCATCAAGCGGATCGCCGTGATGAATCCCGGCTTTGTCTCCGACTGTCTGGAGACGCTGGAGGAAATCGGCGAGCAGGCCCGCGAAAGCTTCATGGAGCATGGCGGCGAGAAATTCACCCATATTCCCTGTCTTAACGACAGCGACGAGGGCATGCGGGTGATCGACCACGTGGTTGCGCGCGAGCTGTCGGGCTGGGTAAAGTAAATAACAGCCGGCGAAACCGGCCGAAGGAGGAAACGACATGGAAGCACTGACAGGATTTTCCATCACGATCATCATTCTGGCGGTGCTGATCCTTCTGACGCTGTTCGCCGGGATCAAGACCGTGCCGCAGGGCTACGGCTACACTGTCGAGCGCTTCGGCCGCTACACCCGCACGCTGACGCCGGGCCTCAACCTGATCGTCCCGTTCATCGACCGGATCGGCAAGCGCATCAACATCATGGAACAGGTGCTGGATGTGCCCGAGCAGGAGGTCATCACCCGCGACAATGCCAGCGTCGAGGCCGATGCCGTCTGCTTCTACCAGATCCTCAATCCGGCCTCCGCCGCCTATCAGGTCGCCCATCTGGAGATGGCGGTCCTCAATCTGACCATGACCAATATCCGCTCGGTCATGGGCTCGATGGATCTCGACGAACTGCTGTCCAACCGCGATTCCATCAATGAGCGCCTGCTCCGCGTCGTCGATCTGGCGGTCGAGCCGTGGGGCGTGAAGGTCACGCGCATTGAGATCAAGGATATCCGCCCGCCGGCCGATCTGGTCGAGGCGATGGGCCGGCAGATGAAGGCCGAACGCGAAAAGCGCGCGCAGATCCTCGACGCCGAGGGACACCGCGCCGCCCAGATTCTCCGCGCGGAGGGCTCCAAGCAATCCGCCATTCTGGAAGCCGAGGGCGAACGCGAGGCCGCCTACCGCGAGGCCGAGGCCCGAGAGCGTCTGGCCGAGGCGGAGGCCAACGCCACCCGCTCGGTCTCCACCGCGATCGCCGAGGGCGACGTCACCGCGATCAACTACTTCGTGGCGCAGAAATATACCGAAGCGATGGCAGCCATCGGCACGTCGACGAATTCCAAGATCGTGCTGATGCCGATGGAGGCTTCCTCCCTCATCGGCTCGCTGGGCGGCATCGGCCAGATCGCCAAGGAAGTCTTCGGCGGCGATGACGGCGGCAAGGCGGCAGCAACGCCGCCGGCCCCCCGCTCGACCCCATCGGTGCGTCCGCCGCGCTCCAGCAAGGAAAGCTGACGGCGATGGAGCTGCTCGTCTTCTTCGCCGAGTCCGGTCCCTGGGGCTGGTTCATCGTCGGCCTCTTGCTGCTGGTGGCCGAACTGATCGTGCCGGGCGTGTTCCTGATCTGGGTTGGCATCGCGGCCCTGATCCTCGGCCTGTTGTCGCTGCCCTTCCAGGGCTTCGGCTTCTGGGTGTGGCAGTTGCAGCTTGTGCTGTTTGCCGTGCTCGCCTTCGTCAGCATCCTCGTCGGGCGGCGGGTGCTGTCGCGCCGGGACACGACCTCCGACCAGCCATTGTTGAACCAGCGCGCGGCGAGCCTCATCGGCCGCACCGCGATCGTCAGCGAGGCGATCACCAACGGCCGCGGCCGCATCAAGCTGGACGACACGACATGGACGGCGGAGGGGCCGGACGCGGCCCAGGGCGCCACGGTGCGCATCACCGGCAATGACGGCGGCAAGCTGGTCGTGGAACCGGTGTAGGCCTCAGAACGAAACGCTGGAGCGCTCCACAGAAAGTGGATACCGGTTTTCCGTCCAGACGCGCGTAAAAACAAAAAGATAGAGCACCAAGCTCGGCCATCATGTGTCGTCGGCCCTTCGTTCTTGTGTCATCAACTCTGTTGGATGACTTTCTCTGTGAACCTTGCATTGAGGGTCACGACGATTTTTCGCATGACTGCTGCGATCGCGACGATTGGCTTTTTGCCGGCTTCGACAAGGCGCTTGTAGAAGGCGGCGAACTCGCCCCTTCCGCGGGCGGCCTGCATGGCCGGCATGAACAGGATGGTGCGCATGACGGGTCTGCCGCCGCGCATTCTCCGGTAACCGATCTAGTTGCCGCTCTCGTTTGGGTGCGGCGCCAGGCCGGCCAGCGCCGCCGCCTTCTTTCGATCCAGCGTCCCGAGTTCGGGCATTGTGGCGATCAGGGCGGCGGCGGTTGTCTCCGCGATGCCGGTCATCGCCATTGCGATGCTGGCCCTGGCTGCAAAGGCTTCGCTGCGCATGAGCATGCGGATTTCCTTGTCGAGCAGCGCGATCTGGCGATTGATGGCAGCGAGCATGGCCTTGAAGGTGACGGCAAGTTCACGTCCGCCCGGCGCCATGGCGCGGTTTTGCTCGGCGACCCTGATGGCGACCAGATCGGCGCGGCGGCGCACAAGGGCCTTGAGCCTTGCCTCTTCAGGGTTTTCAGCCTGCCACAGGGACAGGCTTGCCCAGCGTTCCATGCCATAGGCGACCATTTCCCGGGCATCGATCGCATCGCTCTTGCCGACCCGTCCACGCGAACGAATGAAGGCCTTGAGCCTGCGCGTATCGGCCCGGTGAACGGCAAGGCCGCGCCGCAGGCACTCTTCGATCAGGACGGTTTCATACCCGCCGGTGGGTTCGCAGATGACCAGATCTGCCTCGCAGTTTCGCAGGAAGCGACGAATATCCCTGCTGCGATTGGCGATGACGGTGGCCGGACCGCCGCAGGAAACGGCGATCGTGTCCTTTGCAACGTCGCAACCAAGACAGATGTGCGGAGGGTGATGCAAAACGACCATGGCGATGCTATCCTTTCAAGGCATGCTTGGGATTGTTTGCGGGCGTGGCAATCAGCGGCCCAATCAACTCTTCAAGCGGTTGCTCGGTGCAACAGTGACCTTGATGACAGCGGGTATTCCACCCAATGCTCGGACGGTCGGCTGTTGCAGCAGCTGCGGGCAAGCCAACGGCCCGCAGCTGCATCACAACAATAGCGCAGATCCGACAAACAATGCTCGGACTTGATCCGAGCATCCAGGCGGTTAAGTCGCTGAATTTGCAAAGATCTATAACGAAGCCTTTGCCGGGCGGCCTGGATCCTCGGGTCAAGCCCGAGGATGACCCGGAATAAGGGAGACGTTTGTCATCAAACTGAGCATTTCCGGTTTTCACCGGAAACTCTAAAAGTCCGAAAGCCGAGTCTTCACCGCGCCGAGCGCGCTGACCATGTCGGCGAAGCTCTGGCGCAGGCGGTTTTCCATTTCGCGACCGATATCGGGATATTCCTCGATCAGGCGCAGGAACTGTTCGCGCCGGATCAACAGGAGTTCCGAAGGCGCACTGGCGCGGGCGGCAAAACGGTGGGGTACTGGGCTGATGAGTGCTGCCTCGGTCAGCAGGCTGCCGGGCCCTGCAATGCCTGCGGAACGCCCGCCGGCCTCAAGATCGAGATGGCCGCTTTCGAGCATATAGGCGCCTGCGCTGTCCTGATCCTCATCAAACAGCCTGTCGCCTGCATCAAGTGAAAGCCGTGCGATGGTGAAAGCGATGAGGCGAAGCTGCTCGGCCGAAAGGCCGGAAAAAAGTTCCGCGCGGCGCAGCGTCGCGATGTCGTCAGACAGTGCCATCTCGTCCCCCTTCCCCGAACCGGCAAAGCCGCGTCAGGGCACCAGCTTGTAGCCGCCGTTTTCGGTCACCAGGATACGCGCGTTCGACGGATCTTCCTCGATCTTCTGGCGCAGGCGGTAGACATGGGTTTCGAGCGTGTGCGTCGTCACCCCGGAATTATAGCCCCAGACCTCTTCCAGCAGCATGTCGCGGGTTACCACCTTCTGGCCGGCGCGGTAAAGATAGCGGATGATCGAGGCCTCCTTTTCGGTGAGCCTGATCTTTTGGCCGTCTGCGGTGTGAAACAGCTTCTGGCCCGGCTTGAACACATAGGGCCCGACATTGAAGGTCGCGTCCTCGCTCTGCTCGTGCTGGCGAAGCTGGGCGCGGATGCGCGCCAGAAGCACGGCGAAGCGGAATGGCTTGGTGACATAGTCGTTGGCGCCCGCCTCGAGCCCCAAGATAGTGTCGCTGTCGGTGTCGTGGCCGGTCAGCATGATGATTGGCGCCTTGTAGCCGTTCTTGCGCGCGATCTTCACCGCCTCGCGGCCATCCATATCCGGCAGGCCGACATCCATGATCAGGAGATCGATCTGTTCCTCGCGCAGCATCTTCAGCGATTTGGCCGCGCAATCGGCGGAGCGGAGAATGAATTCGTCGTAGAGCCCGAGCTGTTCCACCAGCGTCTCGTGCAAATCCGCATCGTCATCGACGAGAAGTATCGTCCGCTCTGTCATTCGCACCTGCCCTCTGCCTCGCATCCCCGAAGACCATTGCGATACGCCATGGCCGGGCGTATTGCTATGAAACTATATGATTTCACGCACAAAGCAAAAAAAAGTGAAGAAAACCAGCCGTTCCGCGACGAAAACACGGGGCGTGATCGCGGTGCGCCGCGCGCCGGGCCCCGCCCACCGCGCGATCCTCGCCTTCGGCCCGCTCCGCTTTCAGGCGGCGATCGGCCGGAACGGCATGACGGTCTTCAAGCGCGAGGGCGACGGCAGGACGCCGATCGCCGCGATGGCGCTGCTATACGGCTACCGCGATGCCCGGCATCGGCAGCGCTGGCCGCATTCAGGACTTGATATCAGGGCAACGAAAGCCGAGGACGGCTGGTGCGATGCGCCAACGTCGCCAAACTACAACCGCCCCGTCCGCCTGCCTTTCGCTGCGAGCCACGAACGCCTGCAACGCGACGACGGCATTTACGACCTCGTGATCGTGATGGACTGGAACATGCGCTCGCGCGCGCGCAATCGCGGCTCTGCCGTGTTCTTCCACCTTGCCCGCCCGGATTTCTCGCCAACCGCCGGCTGCGTGGCAATCGCACCGGCGGCAATGCGCGTTCTGCTGCCCCATCTGCGGGCAGGCATGCGGCTCAAGGTTGTCGGCTGAAGCGGCTCAGATCCGCCCCGGCAGCACACGGTTGGGCGGGCGGTGGCCGTCGAAGAAGGTGCGGATATTGATGATAACCTTGTCGCCCATGTCGATCCGGCTTTCGAGCGTGGCCGAGCCCATATGCGGCAGAAGCACGGCCTTGCCCGCCTTGGCCAACTCGAGAAGCCGCGGATTGATCGCGGGCTCGTTCTCGAACACATCGAGCCCGGCGCCGGCGATGCGGTCATCCTCCAGGCAGCGGATCATCGCCGCCTCGTCGATGACGTCGCCGCGCGCGGTGTTGACGATGTAGGCTTCCGGCCTCAAGAGCGCCAGCCGGCGGGCCGAGATCAGGTGATAGGTCGCCGGCGTCGACGGGCAGTTCACCGACACGATATCGACCCTTGCAAGCATCTGGTCGAGGCTGTCCCAATAGGTCGCCTCCAGCTCCGCCTCGGTTTCCGGATTGACGCGGTTGCGGTTGTGGTAGTTCACCGAAAGCCCGAAGGCCTTGGCGCGGCGCGCGACCGCCGTGCCGATCCGGCCCATGCCGACAATGCCGAGCCGCTTGCCCCAGATACGCCGTCCGAGCATCCATGTCGGGCTCCAGCCCTGCCAGCTATCCGGCGCGCTGCCGGCCAGAAGCCTGGCCCCCTCGGCAAGCCTGCGCGGCACCGCCAGCACCAGCGCCATGGTCATGTCGGCGGTGTCCTCGGTCAGCACGTTGGGCGTGTTGGTGACGGTGATGCCCTTGCGGGCGGCGGCATCGACATCGACATTGTCGATGCCGTTGGAAAAGCTCGCGATCAGCTTCAGCTTCGGACCGGCCTTCTCGATCAGTTGGGCGTCGATCGTATCGGTCAGCGTCGGCACCAGCACATCTGCGCGGGCCATGGCCTCGGCGAGCCTTTCGCGCGAAAAGGGCCGGTCGTCATGGTTCAGCTCGACGCTGAACAGCTCCCCCATCCGCGCCTCCACCGAAGCGGGCAGCTTGCGGGTGACGACGACGACGGGCTTTCTGGGGTTATTCATCGGTTAACAGCTCATTAATCATGTCGGGCGATAATGCACATAATGAGGGCGCTTTTCCACCTGAAGCGGTTCTTCCCGTGATGAAAACCGCTTCGGACACGTAAATCCCTCGCTGAAAGGGCAGGCGCGTGGCCGTAAACCCGCGCAAACAAACAACCAAGGCCGGGAAAACGGCATTCGAAGAGGTCATATGCGTCGTCTGGCAAGATTGCTGATCTGCACATTGCTTGTCTTCGCCATGCTGGAGCCGGCGATGGCGCAGACCGAGCGCAAGGGCGCTTCGGGCGGTCCGCTGCCGCGTTTTGCCATGATCAAGCCGGATCGCGCCCGCATGCGCGTCGGCCCCGGCTTCAACTACGCCACCAAATGGATCTACAAGCGTCCCGGCCTTCCCGTCGAAATCACCGAGGAATACAGCGTCTGGCGGCAGGTGCGCGATGCCGACGGCACCGAGGGCTGGATGCATGTCTCCGTGCTTTCCTCGCAGCGCAACGCCATGATCGCGCCCTGGCTGCGCAGCGCCAACGCGGACGACAAGAACTTTCTGGCGCTGAAGGCCGGTAAGGACGATTCGGCGCGCGATGTCGCAAGCGTGGAACCCGGCGTGATCGTGAATCTTGAAGAATGCGACGGCACCTGGTGCGAGCTCTCGGTCAAGGGCGTCAAGGGCTACATGCACCAGAAGGATATCTGGGGCGTCTATCCGAACGAAGTGTTCAACTGACGCGGCGCAAACCCGTCTGGCCCGGTCAGGCCTCCGGCTTTACCGCCAACACCATGTAGTTGACATCGGTATCCTTCGAGCGGTTCCAGCTATCGGTCAGCGGGCTGTAGAACACACCCTGACGCTCCACCGGCGTCATGCCGGACGCCTTCAGCGGGGTCTCGATTTCCTCCGGGCGCACCAGCTTTTCATACTGGTGGGTGCCCGGCGGCAGCCAGCGCAGCACCCGCTCGGCGGCGAAGATCGCCAGCGCGCCGGCCTTCAGCGTGCGGTTGATGGTGGCGACGAACATCATGCCGCCGGGTTTCACCAGCGAAGCGCAGGTCGTGAGGAAGAAATCGACATCGGCGACATGCTCGACCACTTCCATGTTGAGCACGATATCGAAGCTCTCGCCATCCTCGGCAAGCTGCTCCGCCGTGACGGCGCGGTAATCCACCGGCACGCCGCTTTCGGCGGCATGGGTCCTGGCGATGCCGATATTCTTTTCCGCAGGGTCAATGCCGACGACGCTAGCGCCCATGCGCGCCATCGGCTCCGACAGCAGCCCCCCGCCGCAGCCGACATCGAGCACGCGCAGCCCCTCAAGCGGGCGGGCCAACTTCTCGTCGCGGCCGAAATGGGCGCAGGCCTTCTCGCGTACATAGCTGATGCGCACGGGGTTGAACTTGTGCAGCGGCTTGAATTTTCCGCGCGGGTCCCACCACTCGGCGGACATCTTCGAGAACCACTCGACCTGTGCGTCATCGATCGTCGTCTTGCCGGCAGCCTCGGTCATCGGTCTCTCCAGGGTTGTTTCCCAAGGTTATAGGGGCGAGGGGGCGATGCGGCAAGGCGCTGGCGGAAGACAGATGCGCGCACCTGCCTCCCGCACGGGGCAGATTTCGCCCGCCTACGCCCGGATCACGCCGCCGGTCGATTTGCCGACATTGGCGACGATCTTTTTCGTCAGCGCCTCGAAATCCTCATCCGTCAGCGTGCGCTCGGCCGGCTGGATCGCGACCTCGATGGCCACCGACTTCTTGCCCTCGCCCAGCGACGCGCCCTCGAAGATGTCGAAGACGGTAACGCCGGTGATCAGCTTGCGGTCGGCGCCGGCCGCCGCGCGCTCGATGGCGCCCGCCTCCACCGTGCGGTCGACCACGAAGGCGAAGTCGCGGGTGACTGTCTGGAACGGCGACAGCGTCAGCGCCGGCTTGGTGCGGGTCGCCTTCTTCTTCGGCTCCGGCATGGCGTCGATGAAAATCTCGAAGCCGGCCAGCCTGCCGGAAACATCCAGCGCTTCCAGCGCCTTCGGATGGAATTCGCCGAAATGGCCGAGCACGATTTTCGGGCCCATCCTGATGGTGCCGGAACGGCCGGGATGGTACCAGTCCGGCCCGCCGGCGACGATCTGGACATTGCCCATCGGTACGCCGCAGGCCTCGATCACGGCCAGCGCATCGGCCTTGGCATCGAACACGCCGACCGCGCGACCGGCGCCCGTTTCGGCGTTCGACCACATCCGGCCGGAGCCGGAAAGCGTTGCCGTGCCGCGGCGGATGCCGCCGGCAACCCGGCGCTGGCCCTCCGGCCTGTCATTCTCATAGGTCGCGGCCACCTCGAACAGGGCGACATCGCCATGGCCGATCGCGGCATTGCGCCGGGCGGCCGTCAGCAGGCCCGGCAGCAGCGAGGGGCGCATGTCGGACATATCGGCGGCGATCGGGTTCGACAGCTTCAGCGAAGGCGCGCCGCCGCCGAAAAGCCTCGCCTGATCTTCCGGAATGAAGGACCAGGTGACCGCCTCCAGCATGCCGCGCGCGGCGAGCTCGCGCCGTGCGGCGCGCGAGCGGATCTGCAGCGTGGTCAGGATCTTCTCGTTGACAGCGCCAGCGGATGGCAACGGCTCCGGCCTGATCTTGTCGACGCCATGGATGCGCATGACCTCTTCCACCAGATCGGCCTTGCCCTCGATATCCGGCCGCCATGACGGCACCTTGACGAACACGCGCTCGCCCGCGCCATCGACGGTGAAACCAAGGCGAGTCAGGATATCGCTGCTCTCGCGCGGCGAGACATCGAGCCCGGTGAGGCGCTTGACCTCGGAGAACGGATAGTCGATCACCTTCGCCGTGTAGCCGTCATAGCCCTCGACCTTCTTCTCCGCGGCTGTGCCGCCGCACAGCTCCAGCACAAGTTCGGTGGTGCGCTCCAGCCCCGGCACCATATATTCCGGATCGACGCCGCGCTCGAAGCGGTAGCGGGCGTCGGTGATGATGCCGAGGTCGCGGCCCGTGCGGGCGATGTTCATCGGATCCCACAGCGCCGATTCGATCAGCACGTCAGTGGTGTTCTCGTCGCAGCCGGAATGCTCGCCGCCCATGATGCCGCCGATCGACTCGACGCCATTGTCATCGGCGATGACGACATTGTCATGATTCAATTCATATTCGCGCTCATCAAGCGCCAGCAGGGTTTCGTCTTCCTTCGCCCGACGCACCACGAGCCCGCCCTTGACCTTGGCGGCGTCGAAGACATGCATCGGCCGACCCTGATCGAAGGTCATGTAGTTGGTGATATCGACCAGCGCGTTGATCGGACGGAGGCCGATCGCGATCAGGCGCTGCTGCATCCATTTCGGGCTCGGCCCGTTCCTGACGCCGCGCACCAGACGCAGCGCGAAGCCGGGGCAGAGATGCCTGTCTTCCGCCGAAAAATCGAGCGTCAGGCCGACCGGGGTTTCACCCTCGGTCTTGAAAGAGGGCTCGGGCCGCGTCTTCAGCGTGCCGAGGCCGGAAGCGGCGAGATCGCGGGCGATGCCGAAAATGCTGGTGCAATCCGGGCGGTTCGGCGTCAGATTGATCTCGATGACCGGATCATCGAGCCCGGCATATTCGGCGAAGGAGGCGCCGATCGGCGCATCGTCGGGCAGGTCGATGATGCCGTCGTGATTGTCCGACATGTCGAGCTCTTTTTCCGAGCACATCATGCCCTGGCTCTCGACGCCGCGGATCTTGCCAACCGACAGCGTGACATCGATGCCCGGCACATAGGTCCCCGGCAACGCCAGCGCGCCGATGAGGCCGGTGCGCGCGTTCGGCGCGCCGCAGACGATCTGCAGCGGCTTGCCGCCATTGACCGCCGGCCCGCCATCAACCGTCAGCACCCGCAATCGGTCGGCATCGGGATGCTGCTTGGCCTCGATGACCTTGGCGATGGTGAACGGCCGGTAGGCCGCCTTATCATCGACCTCTTCAACCTCAAGCCCGATCGTCGTCAGCCGCTCGCAGATCTCCGCAAGCGAGGCCTCGGTCTCCAGATGGTCCTTCAACCAGGACAGTGTGAATTTCATGTCTCTCGTCTCGCCATTTCATTCGACTGCCAACCGGAGCGATAAGTCCATTGCCGTCGATTTCAGTTTCTATCAACCGTTTCTGTATTCACCCAACGTCTCCACCAGCCGGAACCGCTCGCAGATCAGCTCCATGTCCGGCTCGAAGCCGCCATTGCGGGCGAAATAGGCTTCGTGGCCTTCGCGCCAGTATTCGAGCGACAGGTCGCCCTCGCCTTCGTCGCGCGCGAACGCCTCGTCGACCTCGTCAAACCGGCGAACCGTCACCTCGGTCGTCTCGATCACGGCAGCGGGCTTGCCGGCGCCGTCGAGCACCACGTCGCGGCGTCCGACCTCGGGCATCGGCTCCTGTGCGTCCTTCACGTCCCTGAGCGCGGTGCAGGTCGCCGTTTTCTTGCCGGCAAGCACCAGCGCCAGAAGCTCGTCCTTCAGCGTCGGCGTATCGCCGAACGCGAACTGGACGGCATCCCTGTAGCGTTCCGGAAGCGCGGTCATGACGACAGGCCGCCGAACAGCGTCGGGATATCGAGCGGGCGGAAGCCGTAATGGCTCGTCCAGCGCTCGTCTGCGGCGAAGAAGTCGCGGAGATCCGGCATGCCGTATTTCAGCATGGCGATGCGGTCGAGACCCATGCCCCAGGCAAAGCCCTGGTAGACGTCCGGGTCGAGGCCGCAATGGCGCAGCACATTCGGGTGCACCATGCCGCAGCCGAGGATTTCCATCCAGTCGGTGCCGGTTCCGAACTTCACCTGGTCGCCGGAGCGGTCGCACTGGATATCGACCTCGAAGGAGGGTTCGGTGAACGGGAAGAAGGACGGGCGGAAGCGCATGGTCACGCTGTCGACCTCGAAGAACGCCTTGCAGAACTCTTCCAGCGTCCAGCGCAGATGGCCGACATGGGTGGTCTTGTCGATGACCAGCCCCTCGAGCTGATGGAACATCGGCGAATGGGTGGCGTCACTGTCCTGCCGATAGGTCTTGCCGGGAATGACGACGCGGATCGGCGGCTCCTGGCTCTCCATCGTGCGGATCTGCACCGGCGAGGTGTGGGTCCTGAGCACCTTGCGCTTGCCCTCCTCATCCGGATTGAAGAAGAAGGTGTCGTGCATCTCGCGGGCGGGATGGCCTTCCGGGAAATTCAGCGCGGTGAAATTGTAATAGTCGGTCTCGATCTCCGGCCCCTCGGCAATCGAAAAGCCCATATCGCCGAAAATGGCGGTGATTTCGTCGATCACCTGGCTGACGGGATGGATGCGGCCGGAAAGCGAGGGCGAGGGGCGCACCGGCAGGGTCACGTCCACCGTCTCGGCGGCAAGCCGGGCGGCGATCGCGGCATCCTTCAGTTCGGCCTTGCGGGCGGCAATCGCATCGGAGACCTCGGTCTTCAACTCGTTGATGGCAGCACCCCGGGTCTTACGCTCCTCCGGGTCCATCTTGCCGAGCGTCTTCAGAAGCTCGGACACGGAGCCCTTCTTGCCGATGGCGTTGACGCGCACCGCCTCGATCTGCGCCTCATCGGCGGCATCGGCGATCTCGCCCATCAGCTTCGTCTTCAGATCCTCAAGATCGGACATGTTCTCGTCTTCCTGCTGCCGCCTGGACCCATAGCGGTCCAGAATTGTGATCGTCTGAATGCGAAAAACCCGCACTGGTCCTGCCAGCGCGGGTTTCCCAAATGTCGTATAGGTCGGGAAGCGCTGGCTTAAGCTACAGCGCTTTCAAACTCGTTGGCGGTACCTTCCTTCTTGAGGTACTCCAGGCCCTTCTTCGCAGCCGCTACCAGGCTTGCAAATGCTTCGGGCTCGTGGATCGCCATGTCGGACAGAACCTTGCGGTCGACTTCGATACCGGCCTTGTTCAGACCGTCGATGAAGCGGCCATAGGTCAGGCCATGTTCACGCACGGCGGCGTTGATGCGCTGGACCCACAGAGCGCGGAAATTGCGCTTGTTTACCTTGCGGTCGCGGTAGGCGTACTGCATGGACTTGTCGACAGCGGCCTTGGCCGTGCGGATGGTGTTCTTGCGACGGCCATAGAAGCCCTTGGCTTTCTTGATGACCTTCTTGTGCTTGGCGTGGGCGGTAACGCCACGTTTTACGCGAGCCATATCATGATCTCCTTAAATCTATCTGTTGAGCGAGTTGACGGGCGTTACTTGCTGTAAGGCATGAACTGCTTGACGATCTTGGCGTCTGCATCCGCCAGAACCATCGTGCCGCGCGCATCACGGATAAACTTGTTGGAACGCTTGATCATTCCATGGCGCTTGCCGGCAGCTGCCGACTTCACCTTGCCGGTCGCGGTAACCTTGAACCGCTTCTTGACCGACGATTTCGTCTTCATCTTGGGCATTTTGCTACTCCGTTTTATTGATTGCGCCGGGAGACGAACCCCGGCTTCGCATTTGGAGCGGACACGGCATGCCCTGCCGGCCCGCTCGGACGGCGCGTGTATACGCGCTTTGCCCTTGTAGTGCAACCTCTCCGTCGCGACAAAAAGACAACGACCGTCGCGGGCGGTTTTCCCGGACGGTCTGTCATTTATCGTCGACAGCGAAAAGCTTATTTCGGCGCGAGCACCATCAGCATCTGACGGCCTTCGAGCTTCGGCTCGGCTTCCACCTTGGCGATTTCGGCGGTGTCCTGCTTGACCTGGGACAGAAGCTTCATGCCGAGTTCCTGGTGGGCCATTTCGCGGCCGCGGAAGCGAAGGGTAACCTTCACCTTGTCGCCTTCCTCGAAGAACTTGTTCATCGCCTTCATCTTCACCTGATAGTCATGGGTGTCGATGTTGGGACGCATCTTGATTTCTTTGACTTCGACGATCTTCTGCTTCTTGCGGGCCTCGGCGGCGCGCTTCTGGTTGGCATATTTCAGCTTGCCCAGATCGAGAATCTTGCAAACGGGCGGCGTGGAGTTGGGGGCGATCTCGACGAGATCAAGCCCGGCTTCCTCAGCCATTCTCAACGCATCTTCAGTCAGTACGACGCCCTGGTTCTCCCCGTCCTCGGTAATCAACTGGACTTCGCGAATGCGGATGTCACGGTTGGCGCGGGGACCTTCTTTGGTCGGGGGAGCGGCTCTATGGGGTCTGCGAATGGTCGTTGTCTCCTCAAATTGTTGAAATTCGGCTGCATCAGCGCCAATTGCACAAAAACTTGCACGTGATGGACACAAATGGTTGTTACAGCCGATGAGTCAATAACACAGCCGAAAAAGAAAATCACCTGCCGATCGCCAAAAGCGCGCGATTGCGGGCGTTTTACGGGGCGGCGCCATGTCCAAGACGAGCCTGGAGAGCAAGATGAACGACGAGAGCCAGCTGACCTACACCGAAATCGACCATGGCGACGGCCCGCTCAAGATCGCCATGCGCCTCCGCAAGGGAAGGGACGATGCGCCGATGCTGGTCTGGTTCTCCGGCTACGGCTCGGACATGCTGGGCTCCAAGGCCGAGGCGCTCGACGCCTATGCCGGTGAAAACGGGCTTGCCATGCTGCGCTTCGACTATACCGGCCATGGCGAAAGCGAAGGCGCGTTCAAGGACGGCACGATCTCACGTTGGCTTGCCGACGCGCTCAAGGCCATCGCCCATGCCGCTCCCGAACGGGTCATCATCATCGGCTCGTCCATGGGCGGCTGGCTGGCGCTTCGCGCGGTGCAGGAGCTGAAGGCCAAAGCCGGCGCGCCCGCGATCGAGGGGCTTCTGCTGCTCGCGCCCGCGCCCGACTTCACCAGCGAACTGATCGAGCCGGACCTGACGGACGCCCAGTGCAAGGCGCTTGCCGAGAACGGCTATTTCGCCGAGCAATCGATCTACGGCCCGGAGCCGACCATCTATACCGCCGCCCTTCTCGATGACGGCCGGCGCAATATGGTGCTCACCGGCATTATCGAGACCGGCTGCCCGGTGCACATCATCCAGGGCAAGCAGGACCCGGACGTGCCCTATAAGCACGCGCTGAAGCTGATGTCGCATTTGCCGGCCGACGATGTCGTGCTGACGCTGGTGCAGGATGGCGACCACCGGCTTTCGCGACCGGAGGACATTGCCCGCATGCTGACCGCGCTTTCCGGCCTTCTGGAGACCGCCTCCGAACATCGCGCCGGTTAACCATTTCTTAAGATCTCGGTCCCCGCACCCCTCACGCTGATTGACTCACCGCCCTATTTCTCCTTAACTCTTTGTTAAGAATTCAAGGGCGGATGGGTATAGCGTGCCTCGTTTGGATAGACTGATCATCTCGGCTTTCTGCGCCATTATGGGCCTCGGCTTCGCGACGCCCGCGCTTGCCGCATCGGCCATGCCGGTGGGCGGGGTCACGTCCCAGCCGATCGGCCATTTCGAGTTCTGCGAGCAGCACCGCCGCGATTGCGCGCCCCACACCGCCAGCAAGATCGCCGCGCGGCTGACCAATTTCGGCTGGAAGACGGTGGTTGCCGTCAACAGCGCGGTCAATGCCGAAATCGAGCCGATGACCGACGAGGAGCTTTATGGCCGCGAGGAAGTCTGGGCCTATCCCGATAGCGGCGCCGGCGACTGCGAGGATTTCGTGCTGGAGAAGCGCCGCCGCCTGATGAAGGCCGGCATTGCCGCCTCCGACCTCTTGATCACCGTGGTGCGCAAGCCCAATGGCGAGGGCCATGCGGTGCTGACGCTGCGCACCAATGACGGCGATTTCATCCTCGACAATCTGAACGACGATGTGCTGGCCTGGTCGGATACGCCTTACACCTTCCTCAAGCGTCAGGCGTCCTTCGACAGCGGTCGCTGGGTCAAGGTCGAAACCGGAACCGATCTGCCGGTCGCCTCGTTGCGTTGACATCAGCCTCAGGCCAGGCGCCTGGGCCCGAGACAGGCGTGACACATGAAGATTGACACATCCTCCCCGATCGTTGTGCTGACCGGCGCCGGCATTTCTGCGGAATCGGGCCTTGCGACATTCCGCGATCAGGGCGGGCTCTGGGAGGGGCACAGCATCGAGGATGTCGCGACCCCTGAGGGTTTCCATAAAAACCCTGACCTGGTGTTCGATTTCTACAATATGCGCCGCCGCGAGGCCGCGAAGGCCAAGCCGAACGCCGCTCACAATGCGCTTGCCGCACTGGAAAACGCCTGGGACGGCGATTTCCTGCTGATCACCCAGAATGTCGACGACCTGCACGAACGGGCCGGCTCCAAGAGGATGTTGCACATGCATGGCCGGCTCGATTCCGCGCTGTGCTATGAATGCGGCAGCCACCAGCACTGGGAGGGCGATCTCGACCGGGACTGCTTCTGTTCAAGCTGCAGCCGCCCCTCGCTGCGCCCCGATATCGTCTGGTTCGGCGAAATGCCCTATGATATGGACGCGATCGAGGTCGCTTTGGAAAAGGCGGCCCTGTTCGTGGCGATCGGCACGTCCGGCACGGTCTATCCCGCCGCCGGCTTCGTGGCGGGGGCTGCGGCCGCCGGCGCGCATACGGTCGAGATCAATCTCGAAGCAACCGGCAACAGCCTGTTCGGCGAATGCCGGACCGGTTCGGCCTCGACGGCCGTTCCAGACTTTGTCGCGACGCTTCTCGGCAAGAAACCCTGATTACCCGTTTGACCTTTGACGAATTCGGATTTAGAATTATTCTAAACTATAACCGGAATCAGTCCCATGGTCCTGCCCCTTTTTGGTCGCGCCAAGCGCGACTTCTCCTCCCTGCGCGAAGCTGAGATACTGGCGCTTGCGATTTCCTCCGAGGAGGACGATGCGCGCATCTACAAGGCCTATGCCGCTCACCTGCGCGGCGAGTACCCCGACAGCGCGCGGATTTTCGATGACATGGCCGAGGTTGAGGACAGTCACCGGCGCATGCTGATCGACATGTTCAAGCGCCGCTTCGGCGATGACATACCGCTGGTCCGGCGCGAGCATGTGCGCGGCTTCATCGAGCGCCGCCCCGACTGGCTGATGAAGACGCTGTCGCTGGACAAGATCCGCCGCCAGTCGGTGCTGATGGAGGAACAGGCCCAGCGCTTCTACCGCGCCGCCATGAACGAGGTTTCCGACGCCGATACCCGCAAGCTGCTCGGCGATCTCGCCATGGCCGAGGAGGCGCATGAGGAGCTCGCCGAGACGCTGACCGAGAAACACGCGCCGGAAGGCGTGCGCGACGAGGAGGCCGCCAAGGAGCACCGCCAGTTCCTGCTGACCTGGGTGCAGCCGGGCCTTGCCGGGCTGATGGACGGCTCGGTCTCGACGCTGGCGCCGATCTTCGCCGCCGCCTTCGCCACGCAGGATACCTGGCAGACCTTCCTGATCGGCCTGTCGGCCGCCGTCGGCGCCGGCATTTCCATGGGCTTCACCGAGGCGGCCCATGACGACGGCAAGCTTTCGGGCCGCGGCTCGCCGATCAAGCGCGGCATCGCCTCCGGCGTGATGACCATGCTCGGCGGGCTCGGCCACGCGCTGCCCTATCTGATTCCGGACTTCTGGACCGCGACGATCATCGCCATTGTCGTCGTGTTCTTCGAGCTCTGGGCGATCGCCTTCATCCAGAACAAATATATGGAAACTCCGTTCATGCGCGCCGCCTTCCAGGTCGTGCTGGGCGGCGGCCTGGTGCTGGCGGCCGGCATGATCATCGGCAGCGGCTGAGGGGGGCCGCCCGGCTTGGCCTTTGTGTTGCGGGCGGCTTCAGCCGTAGCTGCGGGTCGGGCGGTCCATGACGCGCCTGCCGAACAGGCTGGCGGTCAGGTCCGTCATCAGGATCGCCGCCTTGCCGCGCTCATCGAGGAACGGGTTGAGCTCGACCAGATCGAGGCTGGTCACGAGCCCGCTGTCATGCAGTATTTCCATCACCAGATGCGCCTCGCGGAAGGTTGCCCCGCCCGGCACGGTGGTGCCGACCCCCGGCGCGACCGTCGGGTCGAGGAAATCGACGTCGAAGCTCACATGCAGCATGCCGTTTTCGGCCTCGACCTTTTCCAGGAATGCCGTCAGCAACCCGGCAATGCCGTTTTCGTCGATGGCGCGCATGTCATGCACCGTAACGCCCGCGCCGCGGATCGTCGCGCGTTCGGCCGGATCGACGCTGCGGATGCCGATCATGCAGACATTTTTCGGATCGACCGGAGCGGCGAGCGGCGGAAACACGCCTTCGAAACCCGGCTGGCCGGTGAAATAGGCGGCCGGCGTGCCGTGCAGATTGCCGCTGTCGGTGGTCTCGAGCGTGTGGAAATCCGTGTGTGCGTCGAGCCACAGCACGAAAAGCGGTCGGCCCTCTTCCTGCGCCCGCCGCGCAACGCCGGCAACGCTTGCCGCCGCCATCACGTGATCGCCGCCCATGAAGATCGGCAGGCCATCCGCGGAAATTTCGAACGCCTTGTCGACCAGCGCGTCGAGCCAGGACACGGTCTCGCTCAAGGCCTTGAGCTTGGCGTTGGGATGGGAGACGGCGCGTTCGGCGGCGGGCGTCAGATCGCCGAGATCGCGCACGGTATGGCCGAGCCCCCTCAGCGCCTCGGCCAGGCCCGCGGCTCTCAACCCGTTGGGCCCCATATTGCAGCCCTTGCGCCCCGAGCCGCACTCGACCGGCACGCCCAGCAAGATACAGTCCATGTCATTCTCCACAGCCCTGCCGAAGAATCGGGCATCCGGCGCATGCAAACACGAATGATCGTAAAAGAGAACCGTCACAACGCCATGAATTACAGGAGCCATGCGTCAGCAGGAATATCGATCCGGGCCGGTTCTGTGCTATTTGATGTCGAAAGGAAACGGCGAGGCATGAATTGAGAAGGCAGCATGGATGAAATCTGTTTGAGCGACGCCCGGCAATCGGCCGGCCGTTTTTTCCAGAAGATGACCAAGCCGGTCTTCGCCTTCATCCTGCTGATCACCTCCCTTGCCGCCAGTCCGCTTGCGGCCGAACCGGTCGACCTGACCGATGAGGAGCGGGCCTATATCGCCGCTTACCGCGTGGCGACCATCGGGCTCGTGGCCGACAACGAGCCGTATTCCTTCTACCTCAATGGCAAGATCATGGGCTGGTCGGTGGACGTGCTGGACGCGATCTCCGCAATGACCGGTCTCGATTTCGCGGTCCGGCTGGGTTCGTGGCCGGAAATCTACGGCCAGTTCCGCCAGGGCGGGCTGGACGTGATCGCCGACATCTCCTTCACCGAGGAGCGGGACCCGTTCATTCTCTTCACCGAACCCTACCACCTGCGTCGCACGATATTGTTCGAAAATGTCGACCGCCCGCTCGGCGATCTCGCCGACACGGAGGCGCTGAAAGCGCGGCGGATCGGCGTGATCCGCGACATCTACTATGCCAACGCGCTCAAGGATGCCGGATTCCAGCTCCAGGAATATGCGACCTATCGCGACCTGATGGCGGCGGTCGCCTTCGGCTGGGTGGACGGCGCGCTCGCCGCGGAGTTGACCGGGAATTTCTTCATCCGCGAGAATGGTTTCACCAATGTGGCGGCCGCCGGCGCGCTGCCGTTGACAGCGGTGTCACTGGAAGACTTCCGCCTCGGCGTTCTCGATCAGGCCGGCGATGCCGCGCTTCTGTCGTCGATCCTGCAGAAGGCCGTGCTGGCGTTGCCGCCCGAAACCCTGGACGAGATCACCGACCGCTGGCTGAGCTACCGCACGGGGCGCACCAGCAATGGCGGCCTGCTGCGGCTGCTGCCGGAGGAACAGGCCTTCATCGAGGAAGCGCCGACGCTCTCGATCGGCTTCATCATCGATTACCAGCCCTTCAGCTATCTCGAGAACGGTCGCGGCCAGGGTCTTGCCGTCGATCTTGCCCAGTATATCAGCGCCAGCACGGGCCTCTCGTTCGAGCCGGTCTATGACAACTGGGCGAAATTGCTGCAGCGCTTCAAATCCGGCGACCTCGATATTATCACCAATATCTCCCACACCGAGGAACGCAGCGAATTCACGCTGTTTTCCGACGAATACCACCGCATCCCCAATGCGGTATTCGTGCGCTCCGGCTTCGGCCCCTATCGCGACATCGCCGATCTCGACGGCAAGCGGATCGGGATCGGCCGCGACATCTATTACGCCGATGCGGTTTCGGCGCGGTTTGACGACGTGCGCCAGTTCGATGGCCAGGAAGCGCTGATCCACGCGCTGGCCGACGGCGAGATCGACGCCGCCATCGCTTCGCTGAGCAATGGCAATTCCATCATCCGCCGCGACGGGTTGATCAATATCCAGATCGGCGGCGAGTTCCTGATGGACGGGGTCGAGCGCGAGGACCTGCGCTTCGGCGTCTCGCCGAAATATCCCTATCTCGAAAGCATCATCGACCGTTCGCTCGCCTCGATCCCGCTCGCGCGCTGGCAGGAGATGGAAAACCGCTGGCTCGGTCCGCCGCTGGCCGGGATCGATCGCCGCCGCGCCGTGCTCGATGAAGACGAACGCGATTATCTGCATGACAGAGGGCCGCTCAGGGTCTGCGTCGATCCGCGATCGCCGCCTTATACCATGATCGAACGCGACGGCGATTTCACCGGAGCGATTGCCGATATCCTTGCGCTTCTGGGTGAGAACGGCGAGTTTTCCTGGCAGATTCAGCCGGTGCCGCTCACCTCCGACAGCGAGCGTGAGGCCGCCCTTGCCGGCTGCGACGTGCTGCCATTCGTCGCCAATGCCGATTTCGCCGGAAGCGACTACGATCTGACGCCCTCCTATCTCGAAATGGCGCTTGCCGTCGCAAGTCGGCTGCAGGCGCCGTTCGTGGAAAGCATGCGCGACCTTGAAGGACAGCGTGTCGGGGTGGTGTCGCGCCACGCGCCGCTGACGATGCTGAAGGCGCGCTATCCCGATGTCGCGATCGTGGCGCTGGACGGTGAAGGCGCCGGGCTCGATGCCGTGCTGGGCGGCGAACTGGACGCGGTCGTCGGCCCGCTCGACACGCTCGTCTATCTGATCGCCGCCAGGAACACCAACGACATCAAGATCTCCGGCCGAATCTCCGAGAACGTCCAGGTGGTCGCAGCCACGACGGCGGCCGAGCCCATGCTCGGCGATATTTTCGAAAAGCTGATCGCCACGCTCGATCCCGTCGAGGTCGACCGGATTCTCAACCGCCAGAAGCTGGCGCCGTTCAAGCGCGCGATCGACTACCGGCTGTTGTTCGCCACCGCGGCGCTGATCGCCGTCGTGTTCCTCGTTTTCCTGTACTGGGTCCGCAAGTTGCGACTGCTCAACAGGGCGCTGAACACGGCCAATGACCTGCTGCAACAGTCCTCCATCACCGATGGGTTGACCGGGCTCTACAACCGAACCCATTTCATCGCGCGCGCCGAAGTCGCCTTTGAACAATGCCGGCGCGACGGCGAGCGCTTTACTCTCACCATGCTCGACGTCGACCATTTCAAGCCGATCAACGACCGGATGGGCCACGTCTTCGGCGATGCCTGTCTGGAACATCTCGCCGCGGTCTTCCGGTCCCACTTCCAGAGAGCGGACGACATGGTCGCGCGTTACGGCGGAGAGGAGTTCATCGCCTATCACATCGCGGGCGGACCGGAGGAAATCCGCGCTTTCCTCGAGGATTTGCGCGCCAAAGTGGAGGCGAGCCCGGTGCGCCATCACGATTACGTCCAGCCGCTGACGGTGAGTATAGGATTTTATTCCGCCGTTCCCGGTGAACACGACACGCTCGATCGCTTCATCGCCGAAGCCGACCAGCGGCTCTACGACGCCAAGGAGGCCGGGCGCAACCGCGTCATCGGCAACGACTGAGCGCGACCTTCATCCGACACGCGCAGACCTCAGTTCTCGCGCGAGGCCACGAAGCGGGCTGCGGCGATCAGCGTTGCCGCCCGCGCACCGAAGGGGCTAAGCAGGGCCTCGGCCTCCGCGACCAGTTCCGTCAGCCGGCGCTCGGCCCAGGCCGGGCCGTGGAGCGACACCAGCGTGCCCTTGCCGCGCCCGGCATCCTTGCCGGTCGCCTTGCCCATGGTTTCGGCATCGGCTCTGAGATCGAGGAGATCGTCGGCAAGCTGGAAGGCGAGGCCGATCACCGCGCCGAACCGGGCAAGCCGGGCGCGCGCGTCCGCCCCGGCGCCGGCAATGATCGCACCGGCCTCCGCTCCAAACCGGATCAGCGCGCCGGTCTTCATCGCCTGTAGCGTCACGATGCCGGCCTCGTCCGGCGGGGTCTTCTCCGCCGCCAGATCAAGCGCCTGACCGCCCGCCATGCCGCCAATGCCCGCCGCCCGCGACAGCGCGCTGACAAGCGCAAGGCGGGCTACGGGATCGAGCCCGGTCGCATCGTCGGCGATGATATCGAAGGCGAGCGTCAGCAGGCTGTCGCCGGCGAGAATCGCGGCGGCCTCGTCAAAGGCCGTGTGCACGGTCGGTCGTCCCCGGCGCAGATCGTCGTCATCCATGGCCGGCAGGTCGTCATGGATCAGCGAATAGCAGTGGATGCATTCCAGCGCAGCCGCCACCCTGAGCGCCGCATCCGCCGGCCCGCCGAGAAGCCGCGTTGTCTCGATCACCAGAAACGGGCGGAAACGCTTGCCGCCGTTCAGCACGCCGTGGCGGATCGCCGCCATCAGCGTTTCCGGCCGCGCCGTTTCGCCTTCAAGCGGTTCGGGGCCGAGCAGTCGGTCGAGGCAGGCTTCGACGTCCTTGCGGGCGCTTTCGAGGCGGGTGGTGAATTCGGTCTCTGACATGGGGCCATGTCTTGGCATGAGGGCGCGCGGCGTTCAAGCGGTTTCGCGCGCGCTCTCATGCAGGGACGGCAACGGCTTTTCTTGGCGTCGGCATCACGCTATGGAAGGGGCGGATTTCACGAAAGCTGATATATCGATGCGCGACGACGACATGCCGGAAGACGATGAGGATGAGGCTCCCCGCCGGTCGCTGTTTCGCCGCCTGATCCGCTATGGCGTGATCGCAATCATCGTGATCGTGCTTTTGCCGTATCTGCTGCTGCCGCTCTACCGGCCGTCCTTCGTCCATCCGGTTTCGGTGCCGATGATGGCCCGGCTTTTTACCGGCTACGACCGGCAATGGGTGCCGTTCGACGAGATCGCGCCGGTGCTGGTGCAATCGGTGATGATGTCGGAGGACGGGCAGTTCTGCAATCACGACGGCATCGACTGGGGCGAGTACAAGGCCGTGGTCGAGGATGCGCTGGCGGGCAAGGCCGTGCGCGGGGCGAGCACGATACCGATGCAGACGGTGAAAAACCTCTATCTCTGGAACAGCCGCTCCTATCTGCGCAAGGCGCTGGAACTGCCGCTGGCGATCTCCGCCGACATCGTCTGGCCGAAGAAGCGGATCATGGAAATCTATCTCAACATCGCGCAATGGGGGCCGGAAACCTTCGGTATCGAGGCGGCGGCGCGCGAACAGTTCGGAGTGTCCGCCGCGGACCTGACGGCGCGGCAGGCCGCACTGCTCGCCGTCTCGCTGCCCGATCCGGTGGGCCGGCAGGCCGCGGCCCCAAGCCGACATATGCAGAACCTCGCCGCCAGGGTGGAGCGGCTGGCCGGGCGCTCGGGCGCCTATATCACCTGCCTTTATGACTGACATTCGACATTGTTGTTGGCGCGGGGCGGGGAAATGCGGTTAACTCCCGCGCAAACGGAAGGGTGAAGCATGAGCGATCTGACGCTTTATATCGGCAACAAGAAATATTCCTCATGGTCGCTCAGGCCCTGGCTGGCGATGGAGGCCGCCGGCATTCCGTTCAAGGAAGTACTGATCCCGTTCGATTTTCCCGCCGGCAATCCGCGCTTCCGCGAGGTCTCGCCCGTGGGTCAGGTGCCGGTATTGCATCACGGCAAATTCCGGGTCTGGGAATCGCTCGCGATCATCGAATATGTCGCCGAGCTTTACCCCGAGGCCCAGCTCTGGCCCGCAGACAGGATCGAACGGGCGGCGGCGCGGGCGGTCTCGGCGGAAATGCATGCGGGCTTCCGGGCGCTGCGCGGGGCTTGCCCGATGAATTTCGGCCGCAAGCCCGCCCCACTTGCCGTCGATGACGCCGTCCGGGCCGATGTCCGGCGCATCGAGACGCTGTGGGCCGACGCGCTGGAGGCCTCCGGCGGGCCGTTCCTGTTCGGCAGCTTTTCGGCGGCCGATGCGATGTATGCACCGGTCGTCAACCGCTTCGAGGTCTATGAACTCACCGACAATCCGACGTCGCTCGCCTATATGACCGCGATCAGAAGCGTGCCGGCTTTCCAGCGCTGGCGCGACGGTGCGCTGGCCGAAAGCTGGGTGGTTCCGGAAGACGAAGTCTGAGCCCGGTCTCCGCCCGGCTTCCCA